>CAYXPN010000178.1:0-5949 GCA_964467075.1 uncultured Planctomycetaceae bacterium | reverse complement strand
ACCCACCCTACCACCTCCGCAACGGTGTGCGGTGCAACGAAAACCTGCGCGGCGCGTAGGGTGGGTCAAGCGCCAGCGCAGACCCACCAAGAGCGCGATTTCCCGCCGGGTCAACCAACTGGTGGGTCATCGCCTTCGGCTCGACCCACCCTACCACCTCCGCAACGGTGTGCGGTGCAACGAAAACCTGCGCGGCGCCGGCCTTCTGGGTGCCGTCACAGCTCGGGCGGCTGCCACTCGGGGAGGCCCTCCTTTTCGAGCTGCTCCTCGTAGAGCACAAAGAACGGCCGCTCCGGCGCCAGGGGCACATCCTCGTTGACCATCAACGGCCGGGCCTCGGCCCACCAGGCATCGTAGGCGGCGCGCATGGCCTCGACCACCTGGGGATGCTGGTCGATCACATTGGTCGTCTCGCCCGGGTCGGCCTGGATGTCGTAGAGTTCGTTGTTGTTCACCAGCCGGAAGCGCGCGCTGCGCACCGCACAGCGGCTGTACTTGGACTTGTCGGGGTCCGCACCCTTGGCCCAGCGACCTACATGGACGAACAAATACCGGTCGGGCCACGCGGCCCGGGGCTCTTCAAGCAAGGGGACCAGCGAGCGCCCGTCGAGCTTCTGCGTGCGCTCGGGCGTTTGGGCCCCGGAGAGTTCGACAAACGTGGGAAACAGGTCGATATGCGCGGTCAGCGCGGCGATGTCCTGTCCCTCGGGCAACACTCCCTTCCAGCGCCAGAAGGCGGGCACGCGCGTGCCGCCCTCATAGGGCGATCCCTTGCCCGCCCGCAGCCCGGCATGGTAAAGCTCATAGGGCTTGCCGTTCCTGCGGCAGGTGCGTCCGCCGGCCTGGCCGTTGTCGGTCATGAAGATCAAGAGCGTATCGTCCCAGAGCTTCCACTCGTCGAGCTTCTGCACCAACAGTCCCATGTTGTCGTCGATATTGACGATCATGCCGTAGCGCCCCGCGGTGTTCTCGTCGAACCCGGCGTCGAGGAACGGCTGCTTGTATTCCTGCGGGGCGATCATCGGGCCGTGGGGCGCATTGGGCGTGAGATAGACGAAGAACGGCGCGTCGGCGTCCTTCTGCTCTTTGATCCAGCCGAGTGCCTGGCGGAAGAACACGTCGGTGCAGAAGCCGCGGGTCTTCACGAACCGGCCGTTGTGGCGGATCACCGGGTCGAAATAGCGATTCTGCTGGTTGGGCGGCGCGTCGGCACAACTGCCGGGATATGCCTGCCCGATGCCGCCCGCCCCGTGGATAAAGACCTCCTCGAAGCCGCGGTGGTGGGGCTGGTAGGGCTCCTGGTCGCCCAGGTGCCACTTGCCGAAGATGCCCGTGCGGTAGCCTGCGGCGCGGAGCACCTCGGCGATGGTCACGGTGCTCAGCGCCATGCGTTCGCGTTCGAGGATGGTGTGGGTCACGCCGTTTTTGAACTCGTGCCGCCCGCTCATCAGCGCCGCGCGCGTGGGCGCACAGGTGGGGCTCACGTGGAAGTCGGTCAGTCGGGTGCTCATGCGATAGAGCCGGTCGAGGTTGGGGGTCTTCAGATCCGGATTGCCCAGGCAGCTCAGATCGCCCATGCCCTGGTCGTCGGTCATCACGAAGATGATGTTCGGCCGGCTGCCGGCGAGCTTGCCGGGGCTTTCGCCGGCCCGTACAAGAAGCGGTCGGGCAAACAGCAGCGCTGCGCCCACAAGCATCAGCACCAAGGACCTGTAAACGAATTGTTTCCGCAATCCCGTGCCCAGGCCGGGGTGGCCAGGGCTGGAGCGAAGCGAAGCCCCAGAAAGGAATACCTTTACAAGTTCCGAGAGCCGGCCGGTGCAAGAGTGAGTGCTTCTCATGGTTGGTCCCTCCGATCGTGCGAGTTGCGGACGTTTCGAACGCAGCACAGGCAGCGCTTGGCTTGGTAGCACCGGGCGCATGGCTCGGGTCAGCCTGGTCGCCGGCCAGCCCGCGTTCGGACTTCAGCCGTCGCCGTCTTGCCCGCGAACCCCCGAGCTTCACGGGCTGACGCGGGAGGACGATTATAGCATGACAGGCCGGCAGCGGGTAACCATTCCGAACCGCGATCCGGCTGTTTGTTGGCGGATCAGGCAGGGAATTGGGCACGGGGATCAAGACCGGCAAGGGCTTGACAACCCGCCAGCCGTCGAGAAGACTGTGGATCGCGGTGCAGTATGGGAGACCGTGTGGAACGAGCGCCGCAGGCCCGGCAACGGGCCCCACCTCGCCTTGCCTGCCCCGATGCCGCGCAGCGCGGCCCCGCCAAGAGTATGCGGACTGCCCCACTTGGGCCCGCGCTGTGAGCGGCGTCCGGCGCGGGGGCGCGGTTTCGCGCCGGGACCATCGGTTGGTCGAATCGCGAAAGGACGAGAACGCGACAACGGGTATCACTTCAGCCGTCTGAAGTTGGTTGTCCACGACGTGGCAAATCGTATCACGCCCCTTCGGGGCTTGCCTTGAGCCGTCCGATTGTGCTGCGCTGCGCATATTCCGCCCGCGATTGAGGCGACAGGGGCAGGGGGGTATACTTAGGGTGTAGCGCCGTAAGACGCGCGCGTGGTGCGCGCATCTTTGGCGTAGGGGCGACGCATGCGTCGCCCCTACGGCGGCGGCTGGCAGGCGCTGCTACATTTGGTTGCGGCCCTGGGGCTGCGTTGAGGTGTAGCGCACGAAAGGAACATATTGAGCCGGCTGCCTGCGGCGTTCGCCCGAGTAGGTTGTCAGGCACACGAGTGGCTTGGTGCACAAGCTGGAGGGCAATATGACGACTCCCATCCTTGACAAACTGATCGAGGAACTGAAGGCCTTGCCACATGAGCTGCAATGGCGGGTGCTGGAATTCACGCGGGGGCTCGCGCTTTCCACTCCGGGCGGCGTGCCCGGCCGACAATTGCTGCGTTTCGCAGGCACGATATCGCCGAATGATGCGCGCCTGATGCGTGAGGCCATCAAGGACGGTTGCCAGCAGGTTGACGCGGAGTCCCTCTTCGAGCAGCGAGGCGAGCGATGAGCAAAACACAGGGGAACACGGCGCACCGGGACCTACGGCGTTCGTGCTGGCTCGCCCTCACGCTCCTCTGTGCCGTCGCCCTGCCGCTCGCGGCTGCCGAGCAGAAAGCCCCAGCGGCAGGCGTCCAACAGGTATTCCAAGAGGGACCCGCCCGGCAGCAGGCCCAACAGGGCTCTGCCGAACAGCAATCCCAGGCAGCACGCGGCGGACAGGAATTCCAGGCGGCACGCGGCGAACAGCAATCCCAAGCGACACGCGCCGAGCAGGTATCCCAAGCGGCACGCGCCGAGCGCGTCTTCCAAGAGCGACGCGCCGCCGGGGGCGAGCTGCGCTACATCCACGACCTGCCGGTCCTAATGCTCAGCGGCACACCCGACCAGATGGGCCGCCAGGGCGCCGCGCTCATGTCCGACGGCCTGGGCAAGGTGGCCGGCTTTCCCCGGCAGCTTCTCAAGCGCGCCCGCGACGGCCAGCAGTGGGAAGACCTGGTGGCCGAGGCCCGGGCACTCTTGGCCCATGCCCCGGCCGACCACCGCCGCGAAATGGAGGCCTTTGCCGCGGCCTGCGAGCTGGACGCGGAATTGGGCGTGATCGCCAACACCCTGCCCGATCTCTACCGCGCGCGCTTCGGCTGCTCCTCGCTGATCGTCTCGGCCGAGCGAAGCGCGACCGGCGGGCCGCTCTTCGGGCGCAACCTGGATTTCTACACTTTCGGCTACCTCGACAAATACAGCCTGGTGACCGTCTATCGGCCCGAAGGGAAGCACGCCCTGGTCTCGGTGGGCTTCCCCGGCTTGTTCGGCTGCCTGTCGGGCATGAACGACGCGGGCCTGGCCGTGGCGGTCCACGAGGTCTATTTCTCGGCCGACCGCTCGCCGATCTTCGACGCCGAGGGCGTGCCCTATCTGTTCGCCTTCCGGCGCGTGCTCGAGGAGTGCTCGACGGTCGACGAGGCCGCCGAGATGCTCCGCCGCATGCGGCGCACGACCAAGCTCAACCTGGCCGTGTGCGACCCGCGCGACGCCGCGGTGCTGGAGATGACCCCCAAGACGCTGCACGTGCGCCGGGGCGAAGACGGGCTGCTGGCCTGCACGAACCACTTCCGCACCCCGGGGCTGGCCATCCTGCGCATTTGCCCGCGGTATGGGAAGCTGATGCAGGCCCGCGAGCTTGAGCGCCTGGGCCTGGAAGAGGTGCAGGAGAAGCTGCGCGAGGTGAGCATGTCGCGCCTGACGGTGCAGAGCATGATCTTCGAGCCCGCGGTCTTGCGGCTGCACCTGGCCATCGGCTCCTGCCCGGCCGCGGCGCTGCCCATGAAGCGGCTTGAGCTCAAGCCGCTGTTTGGCTCGCCGAATGGCCGGTGAGCCGGGTTAACCGCCGGCTGACGGTAATCGGCTCGCCAAGAACCGGCGTTCGCGCTGGGTGTCACTGCTGCCTTGTCCAGCACAGCGCCGGGTGTCACTGCCGGTTCTCTCCAGCACCGCTGGCTGACCGGGACGACACAGTAGCGGGCCGCGCCGGATTAGCGCTGGAGGAACCAGAAGAAAGCCGGGCCCGCCGAGTGGTCCGCGACGTCCACTTTGCCGCGAGCACGAAGCCGGGCCTCATAGGCGCCTGCCGCGCCACCACTGCCAGATGACTCCCGCAAACGCGGCCCCGAGCAGCAGCGCCAGCGCGCTGACCTCGGGCACAGCCGTAATGGCGTAAGCGCCGGGCGCAGCGATTTCGAAGCTCGCATGTGCGCTCGTGATAGCCACGTGTGTGGGCAGCATGCTCCACTGGTTTGCGGCAAGCTCCCAGACGTTCAGGTCCGAGCTGGACAACACCCACGGTGATTCGTGTGTTGCGTTTGGAGTTTGACACCAAGTGGCAAAGGACAAATAGATTGGATCACCAGGGGAATAGCCGCTGCCCGCGGCCGACACAGCCCAGGCGCCCATCACCGTATGGCCGGGCTTCAGCAGGGCCTCAAGTTCCGCAAGCTCGGACTGGCCGACGGGCGTGGCGTTGAAGGACAAGAGATTGCTCGTGTCTTTCTTGGCGAGGAAGCTTGCGCCAAGGGTCCAGCCGGTCGGCTCGTCCGTGACGAGCGCCCTTTGCACCTGCGCCAGATCAAGGGAAAGCGGCCTGCCGGAAGTGCTATGTTGGACTTGCGAGACGGTAAAGGCCCCTGTGGTTTGGCCCCAAGTGCCGCCGATGAGCTGGTAGGTGCCGCGGCCCTCCCACCTCCCAGCTACGATGGGTGAATACTGCTCGCCCGCGGTAGCCCCTGCGCCCGCGAGGATACGGACAGTGCCAGCATTGTTCATGGTTCCCCTTCCGTCGTTGATGCGCAGCTCGCTGCCGGTGCCCACGTCGATGGCCAAGAGGGCCTCGCGGTAGACCGAAACGTGCGCCGCAGTCACTACCGCGCCGCCAGTAACAGTAACGGAAACTCCAGGGTTGCCGGAGCCACCGACCGACAAGCTCCCATTATTGATCCACGTCGACCCGGCACCGTCGACCGTGACTGCCCCCGCCCCCCCGGTCCCGGAGCCCACATGGCTGTCCTCGTTGCTTATCAATGCGCCGCCAGCGATACGAAGCGCTCCGCTGCCGCGGTCCCCGACACCAAGGTTTCCACTATTTATCCACGTCGAGCCGGCGCCGTCGACGGTCACCACGCCCGCCGACCCGGGCTTGCGAGCGACATAGGCGTAGGCGTTGGTAACCGCTGCACCGCCAGTGATGTGAAGCTCCCCGGTTCCGTACTCTCCCACGGAAAGGTCGCCGGCGTTCGCCCATGTGGTGCCCCTTCCCTCCACGGTCACTCGAGCCGCGGAGCCGGGATGCACGGCAATGTGTCCGCGGGCCGACTTGACTGCAATCCCATCGGAGATTACTAGCGAGTGTCCGTCGCAAAATGCGTTTGGGTGCGTGTTTTGCGGGAAAATATT
>CAYXPN010000177.1:4826-12186 GCA_964467075.1 uncultured Planctomycetaceae bacterium | reverse complement strand
GCTTGACCCACCCTACGTGTCTGCGCCTCCGGCTTGACCCACCCTACGTGTCTGCCGCACCCTGCGTGTCTGCCGCAAAAGCGACCGCTCGCCAAAGCCGCAGCAGACCGGCGGGCGCGCGGAGCTACACCCCGGCCGGCTCCTCGATACAGGCGCGCAGGGTCTCCTGAATCTGCTCGGGCAGGAAGGGCTTGGCGATGAAGTCCTGGGCCCCTTTGCGGATCGCATGGGAGATCAGCTTGGTCTGGTTCAGGGCGCTGACCACCACGATCTGGGCCTCGGGGTCCACCTCCAAGATCTTCTCCAAGGCGTACATCCCGTCGGTGCCCGGCATCACGATGTCCAGGGTCACTGCGTCCGGACGCTGGGCCGCATATTGCTCGATGGCCTGCTCTCCGTTGCCGGCCTCGCCCACCACCTCCCACCCGTCGGCGGAGAGGCTCTCGCCGATCATCTTGCGCATCAGCATCGAGTCGTCCACGATCAGCACACGCTTGGACATGTCACGGGTCCCTTGTCCTCGAGTCGGCCGGCGGCCAGTGCGTCGCTTCCCTTTCTGCTTCGAAGGGCGCCGAGGGCCGGTCCAGTAGTCCGACACGGCTAAACTGTCGGATGCCGCGGTTGGCTTGCCCAACCGAGTATTCGGCACTGCTGGACAAGCCAGCAGTGGCACCCAACTCGACACTTCGCGTGTGTCGGACTACTAGGGAAATATAGTCCGTCTGCGCGAGTTGCTCGGGAGATTCGGCCTCGCACCAACCTCTTCTCCAGACGCTCGGCCGCGTCGAAGCCGTTCAAGCCGTCCAACCCACAGATCCGCAACACTCTGCCTGCCCGGCACTTGAGAATCCCCGCCAGGAACGGTCACGCCCGAGCCGACTGCCGGCCGACTCGAACCAAAGGGGGCCGTCGGCAATCTACTCGGCCGGACCGTGTCCGAAACCGCCCGCAGAAGACGCGGCCGAGCCGATTCCCTTGTGGTCGAGCTGCCGGAGCCAAGTCATGATGGACATCACGCGCAACCAGTGGTTTCTGATCGGGCTGGTACTCTTGCTGCTGGGAATCCAGTTCCGGCTGGTCGAGTCCTTTGATCTCACGGCCAGACTGACCACCTTTCTGGCCCAGCGCAGCAGCCGGCCGGTGGCCACGGCCGCGGTGGCCGCCCAGTCGCTTACCGACGCCGAGCAGCCGATCGTCAAGAAAAAGGTCCGCCCGCCCGACTGGCTGGGCTACTCGCTGCTCTCCTGCGGCGCGGTGCTCATCCTCCATAGCTGGTCGATGAAAAAGGAAGCCGGCTGATCACCGGGCAGCCGCGCGCAAGTCTCCAGGTTGTCGCGTCCCGGCCTTCGCGCCTCCCCGGGACATCCCGCGCGGCGCGCCCGCGGTTCTCGTCCAACACGCCGCGGAGTTGCAGCCGGCTAGGGCGCGCCCACTTCGCGCAGGGCCTCTTCGCGCGAGGCGCAGATGGTCCAGAGCGTGTCGAACTGCGAGACGCGGAGCACTTCGCGACCGACCGGGGAGACGTTGCACAGCGCCACTTTGCCGCCGCACGGGTGCACGCGGCGCCAGAGCACGTGGATCACCTCGAGCATGCTCGTGCCGAACCAGGCCACGCGCTGAAGATCGACCACCACTCCCGCGGCAGCGGGCTCCTGGAGCTGGCCGAGCAGGGATTCCACCTGGGGGCGGATTTTCACCGCATCCAACCCCCCGAGATCCTGCTGGGGGACGACCACCAGCGTATCGCCGGCACGCTCGGTCTGGAAAACCGGCAACTCGGTCATCACGAACTCCCCGCCTGATTCAATGGCTGACCGTCCTTGCGACGCTTGACCAGCGTGACCTCGTTACCTGTCTGGTTGTAGACGATCTGGTCCATGAACGTGCGCATCAGCAGAATGCCGCGGCCGCTGACGCGCTCGAGATTGGCCGGCTCGGTGGGATCGGGCAGACGCGCCGGATCGAACCCGGCCCCTTGATCGCGCACCACGAAGACAGCCTCCTGGCGCGAGAGGTAGGCTTCGACAAAGATGTGGCGCTCCTGGTAAGGGGCTTGCTGGCGGCGCTGTTCGACCAGCCGGTAGTACTGCGCTTCGTCCGTCTCGCGCAGGTCCGAGCAGATTTCCAGGTTGCCGTGAAACAGGGCGTTCGTCAGCGCCTCTTCCAGGGCCACGCCCAGCCGAGTGCGCTCCGTATCGTCGCAGAGCCGCAACTGGCTGACACACTCCTGCAGGTAGCTGACCAGCGGATAGAACAACGTGGCGTCGTTTTCCAGCACGAAGGAGCTATGGCTGCGGGTCATGCAGTCCATCAGCCGCCACTGGCGCCGTTCGTGCTGCGAGACCGCCAGCACACTGCGGACCGTCTCCAGCAGCTCTTCGGCCAGCAGGCGCTTGGGCACGTAGCTGGCCGCCCCGCGCTCCAGCGCCTGGACCGCCACCTCCTCGCTGCCACGGGAGGTCATCAGGATCACCGGCACCAGGGGAAACCGCTCGCGCACCGCGGAGACCAGGGCGAAGCCGTCCATCTCCGGCATCACCAGGTCGGTGACCACCAGATCGGGCGGCGAGCGGGCGATCAGCTCCAGGGCCTCGGCTCCGTGGGCCGCATAATCGATCTGGTAATCGCCCCTGCCGGCCAACAGTCCCCCCACCAGGCTGCGGTCCACCGCGGAATCGTCAACGACCAGGATGGTGGGCATGGCTCCCACCTCTTCTCACGGTGCAATCTGTGCTGTGATCCAACTTGGCGTGCCGCGGCGGCGCAGAGTCTTCGGCGGCGAATGCGAAGCCGCCGGACCTCCACACCTTGCCGGCAAGACCCTCGTATCATGAAACCCGTCGCACAGCAACTCCCCGCCCCCCTTTTTTCCCGGGGAATACGCAGCAACCGCCTTTCGCTGCCCACCAGGCGCCGCAGCCCTTGCCGCTGTGCGAGCGGTGCGCGGGGCAGCATGGGGGCAGCCTACTTACGAGTGCTCCGGATCTTGCTGCGGATCTTCGTTTCCGGCAGTCGCTTCACCCAGCCGGCGCAGCACGGCCACCGCGGCGTGAAAGTCCGTTTCCAGCTCCGCCAGCCTGCTCCGGGCTTCTGCCAGGTCGCCGCTGCGCGCGGCCATTTCGAGCTGTTCGGCTCGATCGGCCGCCACCGCCGCGCCCACACAACGGAGGCTTCCTTTGAGCGTATGGGCTGCCTGGCGCACGCCCTGCTGCTGACCTGACTGCACGTGCCGGCCCAGAGCCGCCAGCAGCGCCGGGCCTTCGTCCAGGAAGCTGGCCACCACGCCGCGCAGCAGCATATGGTCGCCGCGCACCACGCGCAACGCCTCATCCCAGTCGATCACTCCCTCGCCGGGCGGAAGGTCGCCCGCGCCACCGCCGCCCAATCCCGTGTGCGCCGGGGAGGATTCCGCCACGGGCCCGGCGGGCTCAACCCGCGGCGCCGCCTTGCCGCCTTCAGTCAGGCCGAACTGCTCGGCCAGCCGGTCGATCGTATCGAACAGGCGCTCGGCGCGAAGCGGCTTGGCCAGGTATTCGTCCATGCCCGCCTCCAGACACCGGCGGCGATCGCCTTCCATGGCATGGGCGGTCATGGCCACGATGGGCACATGGAGGCCGCTGCGTTTTTCCCTGGCACGAATGGCCGCGGTGGCCTCCAGCCCGTCCATCTCCGGCATCTGCACGTCCATCAGGATCAGGTCGAACGGTTCCTCCATCGCCTTGGCCACGGCCTCGCGCCCGTTTTGGACCAGCGCCACGCTGTCGCCTCGCCGCTCCAGCAGGCCCAGGATCAGCTTCTGGCCCACCAGGCTATCTTCGGCCACCAGCACGCGCAGCGGTCGGGCCTTGGCCGGGCGCTGTGCCGCGAGACGCCGGGCCTCTTCGTGCTCGGCCCGAATTCCACCCAGCACCATCTGGATCGCGTCGAACAGCTCCGATTGTTTGACCGGCTTGAGCAGATAGGCGGCCACGCCCAGCCGTTCGCAGCGGGTCACATCATCCGATCGGTCGCCGGAGGTGAGCATCATGATCACCGTGCCGTCCAGTTCCGGCTCCCGGCGGATGCGTTCGACCAGACCGAAGCCGTCCATCTCCGGCATATGGGCATCGGTGATCACCAGCCGGTAGGGCTGTCCGGCCTGGCGGGCCTGGCGCAACCGATCGAGGGCCTCGGCCGCGGAAGCCGCGGTGGCCGGCTGCATCTTCCAGGCAGCGAACATCTCCTCGAGAATGCGGCGGTTGGTGGCGTTGTCGTCCACGATCAACACGGGCAGCCCGTCCAACGTGGCCACCGCGGGGCCGGGTCGGGTGGAGACCGGCTCCGGAGGCGTGCGGAATCGGGCGGTGAAATGGAAGGTGCTGCCGCGGCCCACCTCGCTTTCCACGCCGATCCGACCGCCCATCAGCTCGACGAGCTTTTGCGAGATGGCCAGGCCGAGTCCCGTGCCGCCGTATTTGCGCGTGGTGCTGGTATCCGCCTGCTCGAACAGGCCGAAGATCGATTCGCGTTTGTCTTCGGGGATGCCGACGCCGGTATCAGCCACGGCGAAGTGCAACGCGAGACGCTCGCCGCCGGTCGATTCCCGGTCCTCCAGGCCCACGTCGAGCACCACTTCGCCCTGCTCGGTGAACTTGATCGCGTTGCCCACCAGGTTGACGATCACCTGGCGCAGGCGCACGCGGTCGCCGACGACCAGTTGCGGCACTTCCGGGCGGAAGCGGCAGGCCAGCTCCAGCCCCTTCTCGTGGGCGCGCACAGCCAGCCATTTCATCGTATCACCCAGGGTTTCCCGCAGGTCGAAGGTGGACGCTTCCAACACCAGGCGCTGGGCTTCGATCTTGGAGAAGTCGAGGATGTCGTTGATCAGCGACAGCAGCGTCTCACCCGACTCGCGCACGGCGTTGAGGTGGTCGCGTTGCTCGGCCGAGAGCGTGGTCTCCAGGACCAGCTCGGTCAGGCCGATAATGGCGTTGAGCGGGGTGCGGATTTCGTGACTGATGTTGGCCAGGAAGGCGCTCTTGGCGCGATTGGCCGCTTCGGCCGCCTCCTTGGCGGCGCGCAGTGCTTCGGCCGCTTGCTTCTGCTGGGTGATATCGCGCGAGATGCCGAAGGTGCCCACGATTCGGCCGACCTGGTCGCGCAGGGGCAGCTTGTTGGTGGCCACCCAGGTCGCGCGCCCGTCCGGCCAGGTCTCCTTCTCCTCCTTGTTGAGCACCGGCTGTCCGGTGCGCATCAGCGCCAGCTCGTCTTCGCGCGCCTGCCGGGCGTGCTCTTCGGCGAAGAAATCGAAATCCGTCTTGCCTTCCGCTTCCGCAGCGTCGGCCAGCCCGAACTTCTCGGCCAGGGCCCGGCTGATCCGCAGGAAGCGGCTCTCGCGGTCCTTGAAGTAAATGGCGTCGGGCAGGTTGTCCATCAGCGCATGGAGCAGGTAGCGCTCGCGGTCCAGGGCCTGTTCGGCCCGCTTTCGCGCAGTGACGTCCCAGAACACCGCCTGGGTGCCCACCACGCGCCCCGAGGCGTCGCGCACGGGCGACTTCATCACGTGCATGTAGCGTGTTTCGCCGGCCTTTTGATACTCCTCGACGTCTTCGAGCAATTCGCCGGTCAGGGCCACGTGCTCGTCGTCGCGGCGATACTTTTCGGCCAGCTCGGGCGGATAGAAGTCGAGGTCGGTCTTGCCCAGGATTCCTTCCAGCGGTCTGCCCAGCAGGGCGCAGAAGGACCGATTGGCGAACGTAAACCGGCCTTCCAGGTTCTTGCGCAACACGTGGACCGGCAGGTTCTCGACCAACGACGAATAGAGGGCCTCCGAGTCGCGCAACACCGCTTCGGTTCGTCGCCGCTCGGCCACCTCGGCTTCCAGGCGGGCGGTGGTCTCGCGCAGTTGGCCCGTGCGCTGGACGACGAGCTGTTCGACCCGGGCGCTGCGCCCCACCAGGGCGTTGACATACAGGGCCACGAGGAGGCTGAGGATCGATGCGCCCATCAGTGCACCGGCAGGCATCCACGTGCGGCGCCGTGCCACGTAGAGGTCCGTGGGCAGGCAGCAGCCCACCCACTCTCGGCCCCAGGCATGGACATCGGCCTTGTAGGAAATCTCAGGCAGCGTGGGCGGCAGAGTCTCCAGCGGTGTGGCCCGCTCCACGCGCTCGTGCGAGATGAATTTGTAGACCTGCTCGGGCGGACCGTCGACCACTGTGTCGAACAGGTAGAAGTCGATCCCCAAGGAATCGGCCGAGACCAGTGCCGCGTCGACGATCTCCGCAAGCTGGAACACGCCCACGGCCAGCCCCCAATCCTGCTCCTTGCGCCCGCTTTGCAGCGATGATTCGGCGGGCCGCTCTTCTGGGGGCCGCTCTCCGGCGCCTGGTCCCTCGGCGGGCAGCGGCTCGGCCGCGGGCGTCTCGAACGGGCTTGGCGCAGTTGCAGAGGGCACGCCCGAGGGCCATTGCACCGGCATCACCACCAGCCAGGGAGGCTTACCCTTGATACCCGAGAGAATCCCCTGCGCTTGCACTGCCTCAGGTCGGCCGGACTGCCGGGCGCGGGCGATGGCTTCGCGCAATTCAGCCGAACAGCCCAGATCAAGGCCAGCGACGAGTCCCGGCGAACCCTGGGGTTCGCAAGCGACCACCGGAAAGTACTCGTCCCTGGGCTGGGCCGGCTGATGCGCGCCGTCCGGGGCAGGCTCGACGATCTGGTAGCTGGCGTCGATCTCTTCCTTCAGCGCGGTTTCATGCACCTGTCGCTCGGTCGCCGGAACCCCCACGGCAAAGGCAAGCTGGCGGATACCCGGCCGTTCGTCCAGAAACCGTTCGGTGAAGATGTGGAATTCCTCGGCAGTGACTCGCTCCGAAGCGCGATAGAAGGCCTCCAGTGCAGCGAGCACATCGAGACTGCCGGCCAGCGTGCGCTGGATCGAACCGATCCGCTGGTCGGCGTCGAAGCGGAACTCGGCCTTCACCGCCGCTGTTTCCCGCGCCTTGAGAAACAACGACAAACAAAACGACAGCCCCACACCGGCGGCCAACACAGCCAGGAACAACAGCACCCGCGAGCGTTTCGACGTGGTGCGAAAAGGCACAGACATGAGCACCACCAGCCCGGTCCCGGGGTCCGGCTCTGTCTCGTTCCTGCCGGCCTTCCACCCTCGTGTCTGCAACGGCTCTGCAGCCTGCTGGCAGCCCCCCACGACGGGCCGGCGACGCGAGCCGGGCCTGAACACTTTCCCAGCATACTCCAGATCGGCCGCCGAAGGAAGTCTCGGGTGCGGATTGCCCCCAAGGCTCAAGTCGTGCGGCCCCTCCGCCGCGGAACAAGCCGATGGGCAAGCTCCAATGACCAAGAACCAATGACCAAG
>CAYXPN010000177.1:0-4726 GCA_964467075.1 uncultured Planctomycetaceae bacterium | reverse complement strand
CCAATGACCAAGAACCAATGACCAAGGCCCAATGCCCGAAGTCGGTGGTCGGAAACAAACGCGAGCCGTGGGGTTCATCCCCACGGGAAGCGAAAGCGGAGAGCCGAAAGCCGAAAGCGGAAGACGAACAGCAAGCCGCGAGCCGTGGGGTTCATCCCCACGGGAGACACCGGGAATCAAAGCGGAAAGCGGAGAGCCGAAAGCCGAAAGCGGAGGGCGGTGAGTCTCGCTTTTCGCTCGACCCACTCTACACCCTTTCGTTTTTTCGCCCTTTCGTGCTTTCGTGATTCACATTGAAGGTCTCGCGGCCCAGCAGGAGCTTCGCCCTCGCGATCGCCGGTTCGCCTTCGACCCGTCCGGATAGTAGCTGCCCGTATCCGCTTCGCCCTCCCGATCACGGGTTCGCTTTCCCGATTGGCTGAAGTGCCGCCAATTCCCCCCTTTTGTTTTGCAGCGTCCAGCGTTGTCTTGGGTGCCATCACAGTAAATTTAGACAAGATGGGGGATTTAGAGAACCAGAGTGCCTTGCGGGGATAATTAGCACACGTTGGCCCCAGCGCTTGACATTTCGAGATTTCGAAGGCCATCGGGCCGAGGCAGTCGAGCTCGGCGCCACCGGGGGCGGTCCGGGCAAAAACCCGGCAGAATCGTTGACCTGCCACCCGAGAGCAGTAAAATGGGTGGCATTGATAATTCCGCAATTCCGGATTCGTTCGCCGTTTCTCGAGTCCGCTTCCCTCTCGCCGCTTGATTCAAGTTGAAGCACCAAGGGCGAGCGCCTCGTAAATGGAGGGTGGAGTATGACTGAGAAGACGTTTGTAGGGTGTGCGGTACTAGGTCTGGTTGGGCTGTTGCTCGTGGCTCCCACGGCAATGGGCCAGGCCGGGAATTCTTTCGCTGTGCCGACGATCTACCCGATCGCCTGGACGCACTGCCCGGCCGTGCCCACGCAGTGCACGGACGTCCACACGACCTGCCCGGTGGCCTACACCCAGTGTCCGCAACTGAGGACGTTCTGTCCGGCGGAGGAGACGCGCTGTCCGGCGGTCTGGACGCACTGCCCGGCCGGGGACACGCGGTGTCCGGCGGAGTTGACGAAGTGTCCGGCGTTGTTGACGCGATGTCCGCCCGCGGAGACAAGGTGTCCTCCGGTCCACACGGAGTGCTTCGCGGTGCCCACGGTCTGCCCGACGGCAGAGACGCAGTGCCCGCCGGTGTGGACCAACTGTCCGGAGGGCGAGACGCGTTGCCCGGCCGCAGACACGAAGTGTCCGGCGCTGCTGACGCGCTGCCCGGTGGCGGAGACCCGCTGCCCGGTGAAACTCACCGAGTGCCCGGAGTTGCCGACGCGTTGCCCGGCGGGCGAGACGCAGTGCCCGCCGGCGTGGACCAAGTGTCCGGAGGGCGAGACGCGTTGCCCGGCCGCAGACACGAAGTGTCCGGCGCTGCTGACGCGCTGCCCGGTGGCGGAGACCCGCTGCCCGGTGAAACTCACCGAGTGCCCGGAGCTGCCGACGCGTTGTCCGCCGGAAGAGACAAAGTGCCCGCCGAAGGTGACCGAGTGTCGGGTGGTGCCCACCCTGTGCAGCGCGGAGGAAACCGTCTGCCCGGCAGTGCGTACCGAGTGCCCGCCGTTGCCCACGGTCTGCCGCGGGGAGCGCACGGTCTGCCCGCCGGCGCTGACCAAGTGCCCGGCGTTGGCCACGCTTTGCCCGATCGAGCACACTCGCTGCCCGGGCTTCATCTTCTGTTGGTGGAACAACGGAACCGCGCCGGCAGTAGACCAACTTGAGCCGATCCAGGTCGTGCTGGGTGGGATTTCGCTGGAGAAGGTTCCCAGCTTCCAGACGCGCGTACCTCCGGTCGGGTCATAAGCGGGCGAGGCCGGTCACCGAAGTGGTCGGCCGGAAAAACAGTCGTAGCAGGGCAAATGAAGCGAGGGCGGTCTGAGCACCGCCCTCGCTTTCTTGTTGCGCGCCGGACCGGTCGCCTGTGGCGATGGGTGGCGATGGGGTCGGACCTTGAATAGTGAATAACGCCGGCCCGATGGCGGCCCGTTTTCGCGCGTCCTCCCAGGAACCCGCTTACCCAGCAGCCTCCACCCGCGACCTGTTCGTAAGTCATCATGCGCCGGCCAGCCTGACCTTTTTCGCTTGACTTCCGCAAGGCGGCGCTGCATCTTGTGAGGGATCGGGCGCCGACAGGGGTTTTTCGTGCCGGGCAGCGCCTGTCTCCATTGCGTGCCTTGAAGGAGGGGCTGAGCAACCGTCAGATGAAACTCGGTTTATTCGGACTTGTGTTCGCGGTGTTTGCGTTGCTGAATCTGTTTGGGATCGCGCCAGGTGTTGCATTTCAAGTTCGACCGTGCCCCATTCGAAAGGACCAGGAGATGAAGCCCACCTCTCCGGCAGAACCGTCCCCCTGCCGAACGCTTCTGTCTCTCGCACCGGCGAAGGGAATCCTGAGCACACTTGCTTCAACGGCTGTGTGCCTTTGTGTCGCGGCCGGCATCTTGCCAGCCGCCGCCGAGACTCCATGGACCAATCTGACGGACTTTCTCGTTGTCAGCGACGGCAGCCATATTCCGGCCGGTGACAAACCGGCTCCGGGCGTTAAGCGCGACCGCGGCAGCCAGATCGTATTCTTCGACTCGGAGAAAGGCGACAATGCCGTTGCCGAAATCTACTGGTGGGACGGCAACAGGATCGTCGATTCCTCCGGCAGCCCGACCAACGCCGAGGGGAAAGCCTACGGCACCGACCCATTGCTGCCCAACGAGGAGGCCATCCAGGCCTTCAAGCACCCTCTGCGCGACCCGCGGCTGCAAAACAGCGAGGGATACCCGGACTGGTTCCTGCTGCGCCGCGGACAGACGCACGATACTTTCGAAATCGCACTGAGCGGTGGGCGCAGCAAAAGCGAACCCATGGTGGTCGCGGCCTACGGGCCTGTGGCGGAGGGCAGGGCGGTTGTTGCCCCGGAGGGACAGACGCCATTCGGGGCGCACACCGGCGGCCGTACGGTCGTGCAGTTCCACCAGGTTCTCAGCGGGCTTGAAGTGCACGGGAGATTGAGCCACTTGGGGATGCACGCCGGGTGCACGTCGCCCGGGGAGCCGGGAGTGCCGACGTGGCTCATCGAGGATTGCAAGCTGATCAACGGCCAGATGAACTACCTGCCGATCGGCACGACGATGCGCAAATGCGTCAGTATGTTTCGCTGGTCCGCCGAATCCCACAATCAGGGCTACTTCACCAGCGGATTCGATGCAGCCCCCACCTTCGACGAAGTGATCTTCTACAAGAACGGCTACAAGACCGACCCCAGGATCGACCCCGACCCGAGGCGCACCATCTTCGACCGCAACATCTACCAGGGCGGCGGCGCGCAGATGGGACACACCTACCGCAACATCATCTCAGCCGACGGCGGCTCCGGCGGCCCCCAGATGCGGCTCGGAGGGTTGTGCGAGAACAGTCTGATCATCGAAGGATACTGGTTCAGCTCCACCGCCAGCAACCGTCCAAACAACACCTGGTTGGCCGCCGGCGGGCAGTCGGGGCGTTCGGCGATCGTACGTAACAACGTCCAGTTCATCTACAAGTATCCCAGTCCCGCCGACCCCGACACCGATAGCAAATCGGACAGCCGGGCCCAGCCGGGATGGGGCTACACCATGCAAGGCGCGTCGTTCGGCGGCGTGGTCGAAAACAATATCGTCAGCGGCGCAATGCTCATTGACGACCTTGGCTTCCGCCAACCCACCGGGGGCGCCGCTTTCAGTTTCGCGCCCCGGCGCGACGAATATCAAGACGGCAATTCCTACACCATGCAGCGCTGCACCCTGCGCGGCAATATCGGCTACCGTACGAGGTTTGGGCTGCGCCTGAACAACGACTGGACCGACGCAATGAACCACCTGGTGGAAAACAACGTGTTCGTCGCCGAAGGGACGGTAGGTTGCCACGCCGAGAACCTCACCTCTGCAAACCAGTTGGTCGTGCGCAACAACCGCTTTTACGCCGGAAACAACGGTCTTCCCCACGAGGCCTGGATCGGCACGGGCAACACGCTGGCTCCCTGCGCCCAGGCGGCTGCGACTGAGAACTGGCCCGATCCAGACCGCACGCTGAAACGCTACGTCCAAGAAGTGCTAAAGCTTACCCTGCTGGACTGGTCGGATGATCCCCGGCTGGATCGCGACGAGGTGGCCAGGCGAGTCAAGGCTGGTGAAACCTATGACCCCACCGGCTTGAAGACGTTCATGGCCGTGGCCACCAACATGCGCAGGGGGGGCACCGATCCGATCCCCACGTCGGGCAAACCATCCTGGACCGCAGACTATCCATGGGATGCCCGCTTCACTGGCCAAGCCGTGGTGAATTGGGTCCGCGCGGGATTCGGCATGAAACCTGTTGGCGCGTCGGGCGAACCACCCGGAGAGACCGCCGAGGCCGTCCAGCAGTCCGTGCCACGCGAGCATGCCGAACGCCAGCGGCTTCGACCAGAAGAACAATGGGCAAAACAACAGGCCCGCCACAGCCGCCAGCCACGTGAGGTGGCCGGGACGTACGCCGGCGCGGGCCAACATCCCCAGCAACGGCCGAAGCGTTACGGCCCGGACGCTCTGCCAGAGCACCATGCCGGCCGATGGCTGTCAGTCCCGAGTTATGGACAGGATGACAGGATGACAGGATGACAGGATGACAGGATGACAGGATGACAG
>CAYXPN010000176.1:0-12329 GCA_964467075.1 uncultured Planctomycetaceae bacterium | reverse complement strand
CCGTGGTCACGCTGTTCTTGCGACTGGCGTTTCCTCCGCCACCGGCCACCCTGGCCATGGGGCTGGTCGGCGGGCTGGCGGCCGCGCTGGTGGCGGTGTGGCTGGCCTTGCGCCGGGCCGCCCGATGCCCGCCGCGCCGGTTGCTGGCCGGCCAGACGAGCGAGCCGGGCGGTAGCATGCCATTGGCCCCTGGACGGAAAAAGGTGGGGCGGAAAAAGGTGACAGGCACCATTTGCCGGAACGGCCCGGAGGGTGCTTCGCACAAATGGTGCCTGTCACCTTTTTCCCGTTCGGTGCGTTGGGCATGGCTGGGCGGTGTGGCCGCGGCGTTGGTGGTGGCCGCGGCCCTGGGTTTCTGTGCCGTGCGCTTGGGCGAGCAGGCCCGGGCCGGGGCGTTCTTCGGCGCCGGGGCCCTGGTGCTGGGCACGTGTCTGGCCGGTGTGTGGGCTGTGTTGCGCTATGGTACGACCGGACCCGCGGTCAGCGCCGGTCGAGGCAACCTGGCGCGCCTGGCCCTGCGCAACATAGCGCGCATTCCCACGCGCAGCACGCTGACCGTCGGGCTGGTGGCCTCGGCTGCGTTCCTGATCGTCTCCGTAAGCGCGTTCCGCATGGACCCGCGCCAGCAAGAGCCCCGGCTCGAAAGCGGCAACGGCGGCTTCGCCTTGATCGGCCAGAGCGACCAGCCGATCTACCACGACCTGGCCACCGACGCCGGGCGCGCGGAACTGGGCTTCTCCCAGGCCGACCGCGAGCTGCTCGCCGCCTGTAGGCTCGTTGCCCTGCGCGTCAACTCGGGCGAGGACGCCAGTTGCCTGAACCTCTACCAGCCCCGGCAGCCGCGGGTGCTGGGCGTGCCCCGGGAGCTGATCGCCCGCGGCGGTTTCGCCTTTGCCGACCACCTGCCGCTCGATCAGCCCCCGCCCGGTCAATCCGGCACGGCGGACACAAACGCCGCGCCGCCCGCGCAGCCCGATCCCTGGCAACTGCTCGAGCGCCGCTTGCCACCCGACGCGGACGGCACGCCGCGCGTGCCCGTGATCCTGGAGAAGAACACGGCCAGCTACTCGCTGCATCTCTGGCAGGGCGTGGGCCAGACCTATGACATCACCGACGGCCGGGGCCGGCCCTTGCGCCTGGTGATCGTGGGGCTGCTCGCGGGGAGCATCTTCCAGGGCGACCTGCTCATCAGCCAACAGGCCTTCCTGGAGCATTTTCCCCAGGCCGGCGGTTATCGCTTCTTCCTCATCGAGACGCCGCCGGAGAGGACTGCTGCGGTGCGCAGCGCCCTGGAGCGCAACCTGGCCGACTACGGCTTCGGCACCCAGACCACCGGCGAGCGACTGGCCGAGCTGCTCGCCGTGCAGAATACCTATTTGTCCACGTTCCAGAGCCTCGGCGGGCTGGGATTGCTGCTGGGCACCTTCGGGCTGGGCGCCGTGCAGTTGCGCAACGTGTTCCAGCGCCGCGGGGAGTTGGCGCTTTTGCGGGCTGCGGGCTTCCGCCGCTCGATGCTCGCGCGCATGGTGCTCATCGAGAACGCCTTGCTGCTTTGCGCGGGTCTGGGCGCGGGCGTGCTGCCGGCGATGGTGGCGGTGTTGCCGCACCTGTTCGTTCGCGGGGCCGGCATTCCCTTTCGATCGCTCGCCGTGATGCTGGGCCTGGTGTTGCTCGTAGGCCTGGCGGCCGGCTCGGCGGCGGTTCGCGCGGTGTTGCGTGCCCCACTTCTGGCCGCGCTGCGCGAAGAGAAGTAGCAGCGGGAAGCGGCCGCGGGCCGTGCGCACGACGATCGCGAAAACGCGAAAGGACGAAAACACGAAAACGCACGCCCCTTTTGGTCATTGGTGATTGGGGATTTGGGGATTGAGGGATTTCGGCGCTTGGATTTCTCGCTTTCGGCCCTCGGCTCGCCGACTTCCCACCTCCGACCTCTGAGCTTGGTCATTGGTCCATTGGTGCTTGGTCATTGGTCATTGGCCCATGGGTCATTGCGTCATTCGCCCGTGCCCGGCTTCGCGTGCAAGTGCTTGTGCCATAGCGGGTCATGTCGACAGGTACGGCGCCACATGCTTGGGTCTGGTATGCCGATTCGGGGGCTTGACACGCATGTGAGCACGTTCTTAGACTCCAAGCTGGCTGTGCGGCACCGCCGGCCTGTCGGGTGGCGTGTGAGTTCAATGGAAACAGGCACTGGTGGGCAAGCTGTGCGCGGCATCCGGCGTCTGGCCGTGTCCTGGATGACACTTCCAGCGGGGAGACTGAACCGGTGACTTCCGACGGCCGTGAGATATTCGATTTGGTCCGCCTTCCCCCCGGATTGGACGCCTACCTGCGCGACACCAATCCTTGGTGGGCTGGAAGGCCTGGGCGCGTGTTACCCTCCTTCCACAGATGGGTTTTTGAAGTATTGCTGAACAGGTTGCATGCCAACTTGGCGCCCGCCATCGTTTTGCGTGGTGCTCGCCAAGTAGGGAAAACCACCCTTCAGGAACAGGTAATCCAGGACCTTCTCCAGCGACAGGGAATCGCACCGAACCGGATATTGCGCGTGCAGTTCGACGAGATTCCGAGTCTGCGCGGTTTGAGCGAGCCAATACTGGCGATTGTCCGATGGTACGAAAACCGGATTCTTGGCTGTTCATTGAATGAAGCTGCGCACGACAACCGGCAAGCGTACCTTTTCTTCGATGAGGTCCAAAACCTCGCCGATTGGGCTCCCCAAGTCAAGGCCCTTGTAGATCATAGCACTGTGCGCCTCGTGGTCACAGGGAGTTCTTCGTTACGGATTGAAGCGGGCAGAGACAGCCTGGCCGGCCGGGTGACCACGATCGAAGTGGGGACGCTCTTGCTCCGGGAAGTTGCGGAAATCCGCGGGGAAGGCACCCTTGAACCTCTATTGCAGCACGAGGGCCGTCTCGCGTCACTACTTGAACACAGTTTCTGGGAGGATGTCGCCGCCAGCGGCATTCAGCACCAGTCCTTGCGAGATCGTGCATTTGCGGCGTTCTCCGTCCGCGGCGGTTACCCTGTTGGCCACGCAAATCCAGACACGCCCTGGGACGAGCTTGCCGACCACCTGAACGAAACCGTTATCCAGCGGGTCATTCAGCACGATCTGAGACTCGGGGAGAAGGGACGCAAAAGAGATCCCCAGCTTCTCGAAGAGGTCTTCCGCCTCGCCTGCCGCTACGCGGGCCAAGCCCCAGGACAAGCGGTTTATGTCCATGAGTTGCGAAATGTGCTCCGTGCAAACGTGGGATGGCAGCGGATTCTATCTTACTTGCGCTTCCTCGACGGTGCGCTCTTGCTCCATCTCGTGCGGCCCCTCGAATTGCGGCTCAAGCGTCCGAAAGGAAACCACAAGATCTGCCTTATCGACCCCGGACTGCGTGCGAGTTGGCTGGAAGAGACGATTCCGTTGGACCCTGTCGTGCTCGCGAACGCTCCTCATCTAAGCGACTTGGCCGGACATCTTGCCGAGAGTGTCGTCGGCGCATTTCTCGCAGATATCCCGAACTTGGACATCGCTCACTTCCCCGAACGGGCTGCGGAGCCAGAGGTAGATTTCATCCTGACCATCGGAGAGAAGAGAATACCAGTCGAAGTGAAGTATCGCCGGGGAATTGATGCGCATCGCGATACGGTTGGGCTGCGCTCATTTGTGGAGAAGGCACATTACAATGCCCCGCTTGGAATTCTGGTGACCATGGATGACCACGTCACTTTGCCCGACCCACGCCTCATTGCCATGTCTCTGCGCTCCTTGCTGCTCATGCGATAGACACGGCGATCCCCAGGAACGGCAGCCGTCTCTCCGAGGGACGGCCGTATTCTGGCCCTTGCGCCAACGGCGTTAAGCCTACGCTCGCCCCCAGTTCCACGGCAGCCAGCCGGCGCGATACCAGGCGCCGGGCTGCGGCCAGCGCGCGCGGTCCACCTCGGGAAGCGGCCGGTCGTATTCGCGAGGCCGGGCACCGGTGACCTGGGGGCCGGGTTCGTTTTCCGGGTAGGGATCGAAGCGTTCGGCCCGGGCCTGCTGCCAGACGGCCGGCCCCGGATGGAACCAGTTCGGCCCGCCCGTGGTTCCGCAACCGGCGCCCATGGCCCAGAGCGTGAGGATCAGCAGCGCAAGCGCCGTTCTTTGCATGGCAGGGCTCCGCAAAGAGGGAGAGGGAATGACCAGTGACCTGCTGGGGCAGGAACGTGCAAACGCACAAGGGGCCATGGCAGGCCGCTGTCAGCCGGGGCGCTTTGGGCAAAGCCTGCTGAAAGGCCCCGGATTATAGGCGCCACGGGCACTGGGAACCAAGGCCATTTGTTAGAGAAACAGCCGCTCGATCTTGTCGAGGATGGTCTGCATGCTCGGCCGGCAGCGGGCCTCCAGCTCGGGGGCGAAGGGGATGGGCACGTCCGGGGCGGCGCAAAGGGCCGGACGCGCATGCCAGCGCGCCGCGGCCTGTTGGGCGCAGAGCGAGATCAGCCGGTCGCCCAGCCCGCGCGTCTGGCCGGCCTCCTGCACCACCAGCAGCCGGCCGGTCTTTTCTACCGAGCGGAGAATGGGCTCCAGGTCGAGCGGTTCGAGCACAAAGGGATTGATCACTTCGATCCGGCGCGGGCTTTCCATGGCGGCGCGCAAGGCCTCGTGGACCATCGCCCCGAAGGCCACCAGCGTCACGTCCGCGCCCTCGGTGTATCGGCGTGTGCGCCAGACCCTATCCAGGCGCCCGTCGAAATTGATGTCTCCCCGCTGGGTCCAGTAGAGCAGCTTGTGTTCGAAGACCAGGCAGGGGTTTGGGTCGTAGAAACCGGCCACCAGGGCCTCGAACATCTCCTGTGGCGTGGCCGGATAGAGCAGCTTCAGACCCGGAAACCGGGCCCAGAGCCCTTCGTATTCGCCCGAGTGAAACGCCCCCATGGTCAATCCGCCGCCGCAAGGGAGCCGGAACAGCACGGGCGCGGGCGATCCGCTGCGGAAGAACCAGGTGCCGGTGTTCAGTCCGAGTTGTGTGCCCACCTCGGTGGAGAAGTCGGCAAACTGAAACTCTACGATCGGCTGGGCCCCAATCTGCGACGCCCCGAGGGCGAATCCCACGGTGGCCGCTTCGCACACCGGCAGGTCGATCACGCGCTCTGCGCCGTGGCGGTCGATCAGTCCCTTGCAGGTCTTGAAGGCCGAACCATAAGACCCCACGTCGAGCCCCAGCAGGGACGCCTGCGGGTTTCGGGCCAGCAGGTAGTCCAGCGCAAGATTGACGGCCGTGCCCAGCTTGACGTTCGAGGCCCGCAGCGGTTTCACCTCGGTCACCGTCGGCTCGGCGAACACGCTCCAGCAGTGGCGTGCCGGATCGGGTCGGGCGATGCGCAGGCAATGGCTTATTTGCTGCTGGATTTCCTCCTCCGCGGCCTCTTCCAGCGCCGCAATCTGGGCCTCGGTCGAGCCGCAGAGCTCGGCATAACGCGCCCGGGCGCGCGGCAGCGGGTCTTGTGCACGCCACTGGTCGAGCAGGTCGGGCGGCACGTAGTCGGCCTTGTCGTAGGCCGCGTGGCCGCACAGGCGCAGGGTCATGCACTCGATCAACACGGGCCTCGGGTCGTCGGCCATGGCCTCCAGGGCCTCGTAAACGGCCTGATAGACGGCGAACGCGTCGGTGCCGTCGATCGTGCGCCCCTCGATCCCGTAGCCCACGGCCCGGTCCGACAGGCGCCGGCAGCGATATTGGGCGCTGGTGGGCGTGGAGAAGGAGTAGTGGTTGTTCTCGATCAGGAACAGCACGGGCACGCCCTGGACCGCGGCCAGGTTGATCGCTTCGTGGAACTCGCCGGTGCTGCTGGCGCCGTCGCCCGCCACGGCCAGCCCGAAGATATCTTCGCCCTCGCGGCGTGCGGCCCAGGTGGCGCCGACCACGGGGCTGAGCATCTTGCCGAGGTGGCTGATCATGGGCAGTCGCCGGGCCGCGGCGTCGCCGTGGTGCACGTTGCCCTCGCGCGCGTGGGTCGGGCTCCGCTGGTTGGCCATGTACTGGCAGATCAGTTGCCCGGGCGTGGCGCCCAGCAAGAGGTGCGCCGGCAGATCGCGGTGCATCAGGCCCACCACGTCGCGCCCGGGGCGCAGGGGCATGGCCATGCCCGCGGCCGTGGCCTCATTGCCGGTGCTCAGGGCCACCGTGCCCTTGACGTATCCTTTGTGGAACAACTCCAGCAGGCGCGTTTCCAGGCGGCGCGAGAAGAACATCACCGGATAGGCCGCGGCGTAGAACTCCTGCTCGGACATGCGCTGGGGGAAGCGGTCCACGGCGCGCACGAGCTGCCCGGCCGAACCGAGTTCGACCAGTCCGGCCGGAGCTTCCAGGGCCGCAACCGTCAACGCGCCGTTGACGAACGAGATTCCCTGTCTTGCCTGCGAGGCTCCCAACAGCTCACTGTCCTGCCTTGAACTCACCGTGCGGTCCTCTGCGAATCCGTCGAGCGGGTGTGCAAGATTCCATGGGTTTGATCAATGGCGGGTTGGGCCGATGCGCCGCGGTGGGCGAAATCGCGCCCTGGCAGCGCACACGCGTTGCCGACCAAAGCCGGCTGACGGCGCCTAATGCCTCTCCTGTCCGTATCCGTAATGCCTGTCCTGTACGGGCGCCACCCCCGGCTGCCCGATCCAAAAAGGCAAACAAACCTGCGTGCAGATAACTCCAAATAACACTTGGGCGACCCGTCTGCAACCCCAACCGGCCTGCTTCGGGCACAAAGCCCCGTCCCTGACGGCCTGAGGGTGACGGTTGGGCAGGCGTGTCGACGCTCGCAGCCCGCGCGGTTTCGGCCACGGCGCCGGCCGTGTGGGCCTGCGCTGGAGCGAGCCAGGTGCACGGTCAGGAAGTCCGGGGAAAGAGGGGCCGACGGGACCGGCGGGTCTGGCGGGCTGAGGGGGCGCAAAAGGGGGCACACGGCGTGTGCCGGCCGAGGGCCTACAGGATTTATCCAGATTTGCTGAATTGCCTATTTTCTGCGCAGATACCCTGTCAGGTCGCGTCGGCCCAGGCTGAACTGATCTTGCAGAATCCCCCGTTTTTTACTAAACGAACGCATCCGTTTCGAGGTGTATCGGCAGAGAAGGATGTGATGTGAGGGGTCTGCGCCCCGGATTGCGCGCCTAGAGTCTTGCGCCGTAGCATGCGCGCGTGGTGCGCGCATCTTTGGCGTAGGGGTGACGCACGCGTCGCCCCTACGGCGGCGGCTGGCAGCCGCTGCTACATTTGGTTGCGGGCGAACCGGGCCGCACGAGGACGGGCCTTCAAGGCGCCCGTCGATCCTCCGGGGGGCCGGCCAAGGCGGAGACAAGCGCGGGCGAGCGGGTCGGGCCATCCACGCTCTGGCGAGCGTGGCTACGGTGCCCAAGGCGGAGACAAGCGCGGGCGAGCGGGTCGGGCCATCCACGCTCCGGCGAGCGTGGCTACGGTGCCCAAGGCGGACACGCCCGCAGGCGTGCGGGTGGGGCCGGGACAGCCGATCGGGCGGAGTCGCGTGCTTTTCTGCAGGTCGTTGGAACTTGTGAAGGAACAACTTCCCGGGGCTTCGCTTCGCTAAGAGCCCCGGCCACCCACTGGTGAGCCTACGATTGCGGAAACAATTCGTTTACGAGTTCTTGGCCGTCTCGGGCGATGGGGCTTCGGCCGAGTTCATATGACACACGGCGGGCTGTTCGAAGGACCGATCGTGGCGGACTATCCCAACCGACTGGCCGCGCCCGCTCCGCAGCGCACCCCGGTGGCCCGGCGCCCGTTGCTGGTGCTGGGGCTGCTCGTGTTGTGTCTGCTGCCGCGATCCTTTCTGGCGTGGCGGGCAGCGGCCGTGTGTCCGGATGCCACGCTCTACATCGCACTGGCCCAGGCGCTCGAAGCCGGTGATTTCCGTGCCGGATTGCACGAGATGGGCTGGAATACGTATCCGGCCTTGCTGGCGTCGTTGCACTGGGCGGGAATGGACTGGGAGACTGCGGGCAAATGGTGGGGGGTGTTGGTTTCCAGTCTGGTCGTGTTGCCCATGTTCGGCTGGTTGCGGCGCCAGTTCGACGATCGGGTGGCGACGGCCGGCTGCCTGTTGTATGCGGTTCATGCCAACGTGATCGAATGGACTCCCGAGGTCCTGCGCGATCCGACGTTCTGGTTCTTGTTCATGCTGGCCGTATACCTGATCTGGCGGGCGGTGACCGAAATCCGCTGGGGTTTGTTCTTTGCGGCCGGCCTGGTTGGAGCACTGGCCGTATTGACGCGGTTCGAGGGGCTGTTTCTGGTGATTCCGTTGTGCATCTGGGCCGCGGCCCGATGGCGCGCGTTGCACTGTGCGCGGGGCAGACTCGTGGCCGGGGTGATTGTGGTGCTGGCGGTCTGCCCGCTGCTGCTGGTGTCGCTCAACCTGCTGGTCTTCCGGGGCGAGAGCTGGATGCTTCTGCGCCTGAAGCCGTTGGAAGTGGCCTGGGCGTGGCTGGCGGGAACTCCGGCGCCGAGGGGTCCGGTTCCGGCGCCGACCGCGCCTGGCACAACGCCGTCCGTTCCGCTTGCGGCCCCGCGAGAAGCCGCCACGTGGCTGGTCACCCTGCCGCCGCGATTGCGACCGTCGCAGTTGACCTGGGCGTTCCTGAACGAGCTGGAACGAGGCCTGACCGTGGTGTTCGGCGTGCCGATGCTCGTGGGCCTGTGGTGTTGGCGCCGACTGTTGGCCCGGGCCGACCATTTGCCCGCGGCCCTGCTGAGCCTGACCGTGCTGGGGAGCATGTGGGTCCATCTCTGGTTCACCGAGGCCCGTTGTTTCCGCTATCCGGTTTCCGTGGTGCTGGTCACCACCGGGTTTGCGGGACTGGGGCTGCTGGCCATGAGCCTCGGATTGAAGCGACTGGCGCTGCGACGCGGACTGTCCCCGCGCTGGTGCCGCGGCCTGGTGGCTCTGCCGCTGGTATTGATCGCGGGCGTAGGCCTGGCCGACGCCTTGACCAAGAACTACCAACGCCGCATTCAAATCGCGGAACTGGGCCGGTGGTTGGCCGACCAGTGCGGCGTGAGCCGTGTGCTGGTCAGCCCGGACAGCTCGCTTCGCGTGGCGGCGTATTATGCGGCCGCGGATTGTGTGACCTTCCCCGAGTCCACGACCGCCGACGGCCTGCGCGACGCGGTCCAGGGCCTCCAACCAGACGCCATCCTGCTGGCCCGGCGCCAGATTCGGCCGGAACAGCTCGCCCAGGTGCTTAAGCGGGTGGAGCCGTTGGGCTATGGGCTGGTGCCCGAGGCCCAGCAACTGCGGGGCACGGATTGCGCGTGGGTGGTGACTCGTCGTGGCTGCCCCCAGCGCGCGGCCGAGTACGTGGCCCGCCGCGCGCCCTGACGTCGCGGGGGCTTGGATGTTGCGCAGCGGCAAACACACCTATCCGGTGAAGTGATAGCGACACGGATGTCGTTTGGGGCGCAAGGGATTGCGGCATGCACCGGCTGCTGATCTGCTCGTTTCTCGCCTCGCTGGTAGCTGCGCTCGGGCTGACGGCTGTCGTGCGCACGCTGACGCAGCAATGGGGCATGGTGGATCGGCCCGACGGCCAGCGCAAACTACACCCCGGCCCGGTCTCTCTCTGCGGCGGCGTGGCTGTGTGGCTGGCCGTGGTCGCCGGCCTGGTGGCAGCCAACCAGTGGAGCTTTGCCGCCGGCGCGGCGCTTAAGGAGCTTACACTCGTCACCGTGCTGGCCGCGGGCATCGTTTGCCTGTTCGGTGTGGCCGACGACTGCTGGAACCTCACGGCCCGCTCCAAGCTGCTCTTGCAGACCGCCGCGGTGCTGCCCATCGTGGCCTTCGGCCATTGGTTCGACCGGCTGGTGATCTTCGGCTGGCCGATCGAGTTGGGCTATGCGGGCGTGCCGTTGACGGTGCTCTGGCTGCTGGCCTGCATCAATGCCTTGAACCTGCTGGACGGCATGGACGGGCTGGCGGCGATGGTGGGGCTGATCACGGCGGTGATGATGGGGCTCATTGCCCACTACATGGGCCATCCGCACGTGGTGGTGATCGCGGCGGTGCTGGCCGGGGCCCTGGCCGGGTTTCTGGTCCACAACCTGCCGCCGGCGCGCATCTTTCTCGGCGACTCGGGCAGCATGGTCATCGGGTTGATCGTGGGCGTGCTGGGCATCCAAGGCGCGATGAAGACCTCGGCCACCGTGGCCATCACCGTGCCCGCGGTGGTGATGAGCCTGCCGATGCTCGACACCTTGCTGGCTATTGTGCGGCGCAAATTGACCGGGCGGTGCCTTTGCGCGGCCGACCGCGAACACATCCACCATCGACTGCTCGAACGCGGCATGAGCCAGTGGCAGGCGTTGGGGCTGATCGGCGGGCTGTGTTTGGTCACCAGTGGTGCCGCGGCCGCGGCCAGCATCTATCGCCACGACGTGCTGGCGTGGATCACGGTGGTGCTGGTGGTGGTGGTGATGGTGCGACTGAGGCTGTTCGGCCACCACGAGGCGGCGCTGCTCGGCGGGGCCTTTGTCCGGCGGCTGGTCGCGGCCGTCGGACGGCTGGCAGCCGCCGGACTCAATCCGCCGGCGCCGCGGCGGGCAAGCCTGGAGGGCCTCTCACTGGAAGAGGCCTGGAACCGATTGATCGCCCTGGCCGAAGGCTGGCAATTAACGGCTCTCCGCCTGGAAGTGGACGACGAGAAGGGGCGCCGGGAGTTCCGCTGGGAAGGTCCGGCGCAAGCCCACGCGCAAGCACCGGACTGGTCGCTCGGCCTGGCGTTTGCCCTGCCCGATTGTCTGCCCCGCAGTGCGTCCGACGTGGACAGGACGAGCCGGCCGGCCGGCGAACCCGAGAGCCAGCACCCCTCGGGCTGCTGCCGGCTGTACGCCCGAGGTCGTTGCGTGTCCGAGCCCCATCGGGCCGCGCAGCTCGCCGGCTTGACCGCGGTGCTGCAAACGTTCGGACGGCATTTCGCCCGACATGCCCACCAGATGCCCACGCTGGTGGTGGTCGAGGCCGGGCAGGCGGCAACCGACGCCACGCAGGCGGCGGTTGCCGAAGACGTTGACCAAGACCAGGAACGTACCCGTCCCAAAGCCGCTTGAGTCTTGCTGATGAGCATTTCAAACGCATCCTCACAACCTGCCATCGACCGGAGTCCGGCGTCTGAGCCCGCGGCCGACCTGGATATCGGCGTGATCTACACCTGGGAGCGCGGCTTGATGGAACGGCTGCTCGAGACGCTGCGCGTCTCGGGCGGGAATCTGCGCATGCGTTTGATCCTGGTGGACAATGCTTCGGAGGACGGCGTGGCCCAATGGGCCGAGTGTTTTCCCGACACGCGGGTCGTGCGCAACCGGCGGCGTTTGCTGTATGCGGCCAATCTGAATCGCATCCTGGCGGTTTCGCGCAGTCCTTTGGTGGTGCTGCTCAACACCGACATGTACTTCGATCCCCCGGAGCAGTGTCTGGCCAAGATGGTGCGCTTCATGCAGGCCCGGCCGGACTGCGGCATCGCCGGGTGTCAAATCCTTCACGCCGACGGCAGCCACGCGCCCTCGGCCCGACGGTTCCAGACGCCGGCCGTGATCCTCGCGCGCCGGCTGGGGCTGGGGCGCCTGCTCAGGCGCAGCCTGGAAGCCTACTTCTACCACGAACACGTCGCGGACGAGTGCTGGGAATGCGACTGGCTGTCGGGCTGTTTCCTGATGCTCCGCCGCCAGGCGGTTGAAGAGGTGGGCGGCTTCGATGCCGGCTACGGCAAGTACTTCGAAGACGTGGACATGTGTCTGCGCATGGCGAGGGCCGGCTGGCGCGTGATGTACAACGGCGGCACGTACTGTTACCACCTCGAACAGCGGGCCAGCCGCCGGTTGCTCTCGATCGATGCGCTGCGCCACGGCCGGGCGTATCTGCGCTGGCTGCTCAAGTGGGGCTTTGCGGCCCGAGTCGATCCGCCGGCTCCCCGCGGCAGGCGCATGCGCCGGGCCGCGTGAACCGCCGGGCACGGTTTGTGCGGCGGTGTGCCCGGGGTGCTTGGCTCACACTGCGGTGCTTGGCTCACACTGCGGTGCTTGGCTCACACTGCCAGCCACGGCCCGGTGGTCTGCAGCACGTAGTCGATCGCCTCGACGTCTTTGGTGTCGCGTCCGCCGCGGCTGGAGACGGCCTCGACCCAGGAGAAATCGACCACCATCGTGCGGTAGTCGGCGGCGGTCAACTCGGCCCAATCGTCCTTTGCCTTGAGCTGATCGTTGCCGGCTGAATCGTAGAGGTGCGCCCGGTCGTAGCCGCCCGCGGTGGCATAGGCGCGCATGGTGTCGAAGCCCGCGTAGCCGTTCACG
>CAYXPN010000175.1:0-12461 GCA_964467075.1 uncultured Planctomycetaceae bacterium | reverse complement strand
CCCACCCTACAGCCCCGGCCGCTCCGAGGATGGCGCCAAACAGGCGCGTAGGGTGCGTCAAGCCGTAGGCGCAGCCCCACCATTTCGCCTTGTCGGTGGGTCTCGCTTCTTACTCGACCCACCCTACAGCCCCGGCCGCTCCGAGGATGGCGCCAAACAGTGGCGCCCACGAATTGCGCACGGTGATTTAGAACCACTGTTGCAAGCGTTCGGCCAGCGAGGGCTCCAGGGCGTCGGCCGGCAGCTCGCCGCGAACGTACTGCTGCCAGCGGCGCACGTCGTTGCCCAGGTCCTTGCCCGTAAGCTCCCGCAGCGACTGCACTGCCCGATACTGCAGCGCCGGGTCCGGATCGTCCAGCACGCGGCCCAACACGGCCACCGCACTCTGATCGCTGGTCTGGCCCAGTGCCTTGGCCGCGGCCAGGCGCACGTCGATGTCCAGGTCGCTGCCCAGCACCTCGCCCAGCGCGCCGATCGCGCCCGGCCCGGTGCGCCGGCCCCACGCTTCGCAGGCAGCGATGCGCACCTCCGGGGCCGGGTCCTGCAAGGCCGCGGCGAGCACGCGCTCGGCCAAGGGGCCCTCGACCGATCCCATGGCGCGGACGATCTCGACCCGAATGATCGGGTCGTCCTCGTCGCGGATGGCCTCGGCAAGCTGGGCGGCCACGCGCTGGTGTTCCTCCGGATCGGCTGCGGCTGGCTGTTGGCCGAGCTGCCTGATCTGGGCGATGCGCTCTGCCGGGGGGGTGACTCCGGCGACCTGGTCGCTTTCGGCTGCCAGGAAGGGCGGCAGCGGCAGGGCGTGGCAGCCGCAGACAGCCCACCCAACCAAGAGCCACGCCGCGGCCCGGGCCGGCGTCGGAAGCCTCCTACGCGGATTGCAGGCTGAGGAACCGTCCATGGGTGGGGGGAACCGACGAGCGAAGACGGACGAGGGAAAGGGAGTCTGGGGGCGTCGTGCGAACGAGGGCGCCCTTGAGCGCGCGGGGCGGACTATAGCAGTTCGGCCGGAGCACGCCAAGACAGATCGCTGCGCGCCCGGCTGTCGGCTCGCCGGGTGGATTCGGAGGCGAAATCGCTGCCCAAGCGGCAGCCTGCGCAGCACGGCGCGCCCCCGGGCGCTGGTCTTCCCATCTACAGTCGGAAGCCCCTTGTTCTCGCCGCAATGCACACGCCGGGCAGCTTGCACGGGGGGCGGGGTCTCGGGTACAATACCGTGCGACCCCTGATAGGGACGGAAATCAGGAATGGGGGGCGGGTTGGTACGCAAGGGGGTCTGTGGATCTTGACGCAAAACAGACTCTATACCATCGCTGGCGTGCTGGCGTTGATTGCAGCATTGTTTTGGGGCTGGCGATGGCTGCGCTCGGGAAATCCGGGGTTGTCCCCGCAGGAACTTGTCCAACTGGCCCTCGAGGCCGAATCACCCCGAGAACGAGAAGAGGCCGCGGCCCGGCTGGCCTCGCTGCGCGAGCCGGCCAAACCCTATCTGCGCGAGGTTCTGGCCAAGACCACCACGCCCGGTGTTCGGGCGGAGTGCCTTCGGGCACTGGCCGAACTTTACGACTACGAGAGCATGGACGCGATACTCCGGGCGCTGGACGACGAGTCGGAGCTGGTGCGCGGTCGGGCCGAGGCGTGTGTGGAGCGGATGTTGTCGATCGAGTCGCCATACCACTACAACGATCCGCCGGCGCAACGTCGTGAGGCTGCCGAGGCACTGAAACAGTATTGGGAAGAGCACCGCCATTCGCCGATCTTCAAGAAATGGCTGGAGCGACTCGAAGAGAAGCGATCGTAGCGGGCGCTGCGGCCCCGCGGTCGGCGTTCGACCGAACCGCGCAGGGTGGGCGCGGCTTCGGGCGAGCAGTGGGAGCATGGCAAGGGCCCGCGACGCCGCGGTCGGTCGGAGCGGCGCGGGGGTGGTGATTTCCGATGTGCTGGGATTGGGAAGAGGCAGCCACTTGAGCCAGAGAGGAGGAAGCCATGAGGGGCCGAAATCCTGAGGGCTTCACACTCGTGGAACTGCTGGTGGTGATCACCATCATCGGCATCCTGGTTTCGTTGATTCTGCCCGGCGTCCAGTCCGGGCTGGCGATGGCGCGCAACCACCGGTGCAAGAACAACCTCTATCAGATCGGCCGAGCTTACCATCGCTACAAGGCGAAGGGGGCAGGATCGGACGAGGCGCGGCTGGCGGCCGGCGGATGGCCCGACACCCTGAGCCCGTACGTCGAGGGCGTGACCACGATGTATCTCTGCCCGAACGACGACGAGACCGGCTCGGACAGCAAGGCCGCGGCCGTGGGCGCAGCGAGCTTCACCTTCCAGCCGTGGAGGAACCAGGGCGGCACGTGGGTGCCCACCGGGCTGAAGGTGCCGCTGCAAGAAGGCGAATATGCCTTGCGGTATGACGACGTGTTTTCGCCCATCAACTGGCCCCAGAGGTCAGGCAGCGCGTGGCCGGAGGGTGCGCCGCACAGCTCGAACAGCTATGTGCTCTCGATCGAAGACGGGCCCAAGGACGACTTCAACGACTGCGTGGTGCTGATCGACATCTTCCCCGACGGCCGCTCGGTGGGCACGTACATCTGGGAGAGCAACCACGCCTACCGGTTCAAGCTGCTCGACCCGGAAGGAAACCCCTTGCACGGTGAGGAGTGGTTCACCCGCAACTTCACCTGGGACGTCACCACGGACCAGGCCAGCTATGGGATGAACTCGCGGTCGTCGCGCTTCACCTCAGACAGCCACAAAATCCTGCTGGCCGAGTACTGCAAGAGCGTGGCCGCGGTGGTCGGCGCCAGCGCGCCCGATCTGACGCCCACGGCCGCGCTGATGGATTCGCCCACGTGGACCGGCTGGGGCGGGGGGCGGGCCCGTCATTCGGGCTCGATGAACGTGCTGTTCGAAGACGGCCACGTGGAGGGCAGGCGGCCGATGAGCATCGATCCCCGGGTAAGCTGGATTCACGACGCGTACTGGAAACCTCAGGCCGATCCACCGCTGGAAGCCAACTGAACCGGACACGGCCGAGCTTCACTGGTGTTCGCGTTGTCGGCGTCCACATTGTCAATCATCGGTAGATCAACACCGAATACCCGAGCCCCGGCCTCCCGCTGGTGGGTTTGGCTCATCGGCCGTGCAAGGCTCAATCACTCGCGATCTCGAGGAGAACCAGTATGTCGCAGCCGTCCGAGTCTCCGCAGCCTTCGGAACCGCCGCAGCCGGCGCCTCTGTTGGGCAAGCCCAATTGGCTGGAGGCCATTCTGCGCAAGATTCCCGGCTTTCACGGCTACCTGGAACGCGAGCACCGGCGCAAAGCCGACCAATTGCAGCGCCACTATCTGGCCGATCAGCTCCAGCGGAGCAAGACCGCGCTGGATCGTGCGGCCTTGAAGCTGACCGAGGCCGGCCAGATCGACCGGCTGCCCAATCTGGAACGTTTTCGCGGCCGCTTGGACCGGCTGATCGGCAGGATTCGCGGCGCGGTCCAGGGATACAGCGGCTTCTTCGACCTGATCCGCGTTGACGAGCAGATGCTCGACCGCGTTTACGATCAGGACTATCAGATGATCGAGCAGGTCGAAGCCATCGGCCGCGCCGTCGAGCAGCTCGCCCAAGCAGACGAACCCTCGGAACAGGCCGAAAACGAGCTGACCGCGGCCATCGACGTGGCTCAACGCTATTGGGACACCCGCCGGGAAATCCTCGAGGGACTGAAATGAGAGAGGACGACTCGTCTGTGCGACGTCTGAACCGCTGACCCTTGGATACTTGTGCCGGCATTTCCCCTCGAACCACCGGGCAGCCGGAACCCGCTCCTGCCCGGCACCGACCACACCAGGGAGGACCCTCTCATGGCCATCCGTCTGGAGGTGATCCAGTTCTTCGATGAGTCGAACCGCTCACTGGTCCATCGAATCCCGCCCGAAGGTTCGACCGACATCAAGCTGGGCGCGCAGTTGATCGTCCACGAAAACCAGGAGGCCGTGTTCTTCCGCGACGGTCGGGCCATGGACGTGTTCGGTCCCGGCCGCTACACGCTCACCACCGCCAACGTGCCCATCATCACCCGGCTCTTGACCATCCCCTGGGAACGCTCCCCGTTCCAGGCCCAGGTGTATTTCGTGGGCAAGCAGACGTTCATCGACCAGAAATGGGGGACCCGCCAGCCGATCACCTTCCGCGACCCGGACTTCGGCATGGTGCGCCTGCGCAGCTTCGGCAAGTACTCGTTCCGCACGGTGGACAGCACCCTGCTGATCAATACCCTGGTGGGCACTCAGGGCAAGTACACCACCGACGAAGCCACCGCCTTCCTGCGCGATCTGGTCGTGGCCCGGCTGGCCGACCTGCTGGGCACGCTGGGGATCGGCCTGCTCGACCTGCCGGCCCGTTACGACGAGGTGGCCGCAGGCACCCGGGCCAAAGTGGGCGAGGAATTCGCCAAGTACGGCCTGGAACTGGTGGACTTTTTTGTCAACGCCGTCACGCCGCCCGAAGAGGTGCAGAAGGCCATCGACGCGCGCAGTGCCATGGGCGCGGTGGGCGACCTGAACGCATTTCTCAAGTTCCAGGCCGCCCAGAGCATGACCCGACTGGCCGAACAGACGGGCACGGCCGGCGGGGCCATGGGCATGGGCATGGGGGCCGGATTCGGCATGATGATGCCCGGGCTCATCCAGCAGGCCATGGCCGGACAGGCCGGGGCCCCAGGCCCGCCGGGCGCGCCTCCGAGCCCCGGGCCGGGAGGGCCGGGCGGGCCGGCGGCGCCACCGGGTCCCGGAGCAGGGGGTACGGGCGGGGCCGGTGGACCGGCAGGCCAGGGGCCCGGCGCCGCAGCAGGCGCCGCGACAGGAGCCGCGGTGGCGGCCGGCGCGGCCGCAGCCGGGGGCGGGACAGGGCCCAATTTCAGCCAGTTGGCCCCCGCCACCACCGACCCGAAGGGCATGGTCCGCAGCGTGGCGGAGGCCGCGGGCTACCAGGTCGCCGAAACCGAGGATCAGCTTCAGATCGTCGTGCCGCTCGGAGCGACGCGCAAGCAGCGCGTCAACGTGCAGTTTGGGCGCAGCGGAGAACCCGAGCAGCCGGTGGTCCGCTACTGGTCGGTTTGCGGCCCGCTGGTCGAGAAGAACGCACTGCCCTTGCTGCGATACAACTCCACGATCCTCCACGGCGCGTTTGCCGTCATGACGGTCGGCGGCAGGGAGATGGTCGTCTTGCAGGCGGGCCAACTGGCCGAAGCGCTCGACCCGCTCGAAGTCAGCCGCACGCTGGCGGCGCTGGCCTGGCAGGCCGATCAGGTCGAGCAGAAGCTGACCGGCGGCGACGAGAACTGATCGGCCGGGACGGTTCGACGGCTCGCCAGGAGGCTCGCCCTGCCGGTTTGAGGGCTCGCCGCCGGGTCCTCTCGGAACAGACACGCCCATGGATGCTCGCGTCTGGTTCTTGCTGTCAAACACCTTCTGGCTGACCGCTGCGTCCTGCGCCGTGGCCGTGCCGCCGGGTGTGATCCTGGCTGTGCTGCTGGTGCGCACCGATTTGCCGCTGCGTCGGGCCGCCCTGATCATGCTCGTCTTGGCGCTCTTTATCCCCTTGTACTTGCACGCCGCGGCCTGGCAGGCGGGCTTCGGCGTGCAGGGCGGTGCCACGCTGGTCTTGGGGCTGCCCGGCTGGGTCGACGGCTTTGCGGGCGCCGCCTGGGTCTTGGGCGTGGCCAATATCCCCTGGGTGGCGGCCATCGTGGGCGCGGCCCTGTTGCTGGTCGACCCGGCCTGGGAAGAACAAGCGCTGATGGATGCTTCTTCTCGGCGGGTGTTCTTCCGGGTCACCCTGCGCCATGTGCTGCCTGCCGCGGGGCTGGCCGCGCTGTGGGTCGGCGTGGTGGCGGCGGGCGACATGATGGTCTCCAGCCTGTTCATGGTGCGCACCTATGCCGAGGAGCTTTATACGCGCTCGGCCATCGGTCCCCAGCTTGACCAGCCGGCGTTGGGCATTGGAGTCGGGGTGGTGTTGAGTGTCGGTCTGCTGCTGGCGGGAATCGGTGTGTGTACGGCCCTGGCCGTGCCCGGCCGGCAGTTCAGCTTGCGTCGGGCGCAAACCTTCGCCCTGGGCCGCTGGCGCGCGCCCGCGGCCTTGGTGGTGGCGGGCCTGATTATGGTGATCGTGGTGGTGCCCATGGCCGGACTGGTCCACAAGGCCGGTATGGTGGTCGTGGAGGTAGAGGGCCAGCGGGTGCGTGGTTTTTCGGTGGCGAGGTGTGTGGGCAAGATCGTCGAGGCACCCTGGCGTGCCCGCCGCGAGTTCGGCTGGTCGCTCTTGATCGGTGGCCTGGCCGCGCTGGGCGCGACCGCGGGGGGCACCGTGCTGGCCTCGCTCGGTCTATGGCGACGCCGGCGCGCACGCACCGCGGCCTGGCTGGCCGTGTGGACCCTGGCCGCGGCGTGTCTGGCCGTTCCCGGTCCGGTGCTCGGCGTGGGACTGATTCATCTGCTCAACCGGCCCGAGTTGCCGTGGCTGACCGATCTTTACGACTATTCGATCCTGGCCCCCTGGCTGGCCCTGTGGGTGCGGGGACTGCCGCTGGCCACGTTCGTCCTCTGGCACGCGTTCCAGATGATTCCCCGTTCGCTGCTCGATGCCGCGGCGGTCGACGGAGCCGGACCGCTGCGCCGGCTGCTGCTGGTCGTGGTGCCCACTCGGCTGCCGGCCTTGGCGCTGGCTTATCTGGCCGCGTTTGTGGTGGGCCTGGGCGAACTGGGGGCGAGCATCCTGGTCGTCCCACCCGGCGTGACCACGCTTTCGATCCGAATCTTCGACTGGCTCCACTCCGGGGCCGAGGACGACGTGGCGGGCATCGCCCTGGGGCTGGTGGCGCTGCTGGTCGTGGTGGCAGCGATTGCCTGTTGGCTTGCCGGGCACATGGCCGGCCCGCGCAGACGCACCGGGCCGCGCGAACAAGCGGTTCGGCACGCACATGCCGCATCCCCGGGCGAAAACTCTGAGCACAGCGTATAATGGAATCGAAGGCAATCCGTGAATGCGCGAGGACGCACATGCGGCGAATCCTGCAAGTCACCCGGCCGTGGTGGATGGCGATGCTTCTGCTGCTTTCAGCGGCGCTGCCGGCCAGGGCGATCGACCACGTCTCGTTCCTGCGCGGCGGACGTGAGCACCAGATCGCCGGGCGCCTGCTGGTGACCGCCCAGGACGGCGGCCTGCTGGTGCTGGAGCGAGACGGCGTGCTCTGGGCGATTCCCCCCGAGGAGCAATTGCGCCATACGAGTGACGATGCGCCGTTCGAGCCGTTTACGTCCCGCGAGCTGGCGGCCCGTTTGCTGGCGGAGCTGCCCGACGGGTTTCAGGCCCAGGAGACGTCCCACTACCTGATCCTGTACGACACTTCCAAGGCATATGCCGAGTGGTGCGGCGGGCTGTTCGAGCGCTTGTATTTCGCGTTCACCAATTTCTGGACGCGCCGGGGCTTTGAGCTGAAGGACCCTGAATTCCCGCTCGTGGCCGTCATCTTTGCCGATCATGCGCAGTATCTGAAGTACGCGCGTCCGGAAGTGGGCGACGCGGCCGAAGCGGTGATCGGATACTTCAGCCTCAGGACCAATCGGATCACCATGTATGATCTGACGGGCGTGGGGGCGGCCGGCTCGCCCGCGCGCATCCAGCATTTTCTCGCGCAGCCGGACACCCCGCGCACCGTGGCCACGATCGTCCACGAGGCCACGCACCAGATTGCGTTCAACTGCGGCCTGCACGCGCGCTACAGCGATTGCCCGCTGTGGCTGAGTGAGGGGATCGCCATGTACTTTGAGACCCCGGACCTGAGCCGTTCGACGGGCTGGCGCGGGATCGGTATGGTCAACCAGCCGCGTTTGGCGCGGTATCGGGAGTATCTTCGGCGCCGGCCGCGGGATTCGCTGCGCACACTGATCGCCACCAACGAACGGTTTCAGGACGTCGAGCAATCATTGGACGCCTATGCCGAAAGCTGGGCCCTGACCTACTATCTGCTGCGCCTTAAGCCGCGTGCGTACGTCGAGTACCTGAAGGTGCTCTCGCAAAAGAAACCGCTGCTGGAGGACTCTGCGGAGGAGCGTGTGGCCGAGTTCGAGGCGGCCTTCGGCAGTTGGCGCGCATTGGAAGGCGAGCTGGTACGCTACTTCAGCCGCTTGCGATAGGGTCCGGCCAAGGGGCGCGCCCAGGCCTGAGGCCATGGCGCAACCTTTTTCGTAGAAAGGACTTGCGTCTCTCTGCGCGTGCACTGTTTGGCCCGGAGCACGCAAGCGGTTAAGATGGCTGTGCAAGTCACCCCGCCAGGCCCAGGCACACCCGAGCCGCTGTTCCCCCCCGTTGTTTTCCAAGACGCAAGGAGGCCGACACACCTGAAGTGTCGAGTTGGGTGCCACTGCTGGCTTGTCCAGCAGTGCCGAATACACGGTTCGGTAAGCCAACCGTGGCACCCCACAGTTCGGCCGTGTCGGACTACAACCAACCCGTATCACGCCGGCTGTCCGGCCGTCAGTCGTGCCCGCCAGCTCGCACCCCAGGAGGAACCCGCCATGTCATCGCGTGAACACGCCCCGCGTCCCGCCAGCCCCTCGCGCCGGCGCTTTCTCCAGCACTTCGGGGCGCTGGGCGCCGCGGCGACCGTGGGTGCACTGCCGCTGAGCCGCGCGGCCCACGCCGCGGGCAGCGACGTGCTCAAGGTGGGGCTGATCGGCTGCGGAGGCCGCGGCACCGGCGCCGCCATGAATGCGCTGAGTGCCGACCCCGGCGCGCGATTGACGGCCATGGCCGACGCCTTTGCCGACCGCCTGGAGGGAAGTCTGCGGGCCTTGCGCCAGCGCGGCGGCGATCGGGTGACCGTGGACGACGGCCACTGCTTCACCGGCTTCGACGGCTATCAGCGATTGCTCCAGAGCGACGTGGACGTGGTGATCCTGGCCGAGCCTCCACACTTCCGGCCCCGGCACCTGAAGGCAGCGGTGGAAGCCGGCAAGCACATCTTCTGCGAAAAGCCCGTGGCCGTCGATGCGCCTGGCGTGCGCAGCGTGCTGGCCAGCACCGAGGAGGCCGCGCGCAAGGGGATTTCGCTCGTCTCGGGCCTTTGCTGGCGCTACCACCCGGGGGTGTGCGAAACCATCGAGCGCGTGCTCGACGGTGCAATCGGCCGGATCGTGGCGATTCGCGAGACCTACAACACGGGCACGCTCTGGCATCGCGGGCGTGAGCCCGACTGGAGCGAAATGCAGTTCCAGATGCGCAATTGGTACTACTTTACGTGGCTTTCGGGCGACCACAACGTGGAGCAGCACATCCACAGCCTGGACAAGGCCCTCTGGGCCATGGGCGACCAGCCGCCGGCGCGCGCCTGGGGATTGGGCGGGCGGCAAGTGCGCACCGACCCGAAGTACGGCACGATCTACGATCACCACGCGGTGGTCTACGAATACGCCGAGGAAGTGCCGGTCTTCTCCTACTGCCGCCAGATGGGCGGCTGCTACAACGAGGTGACCGACACGTTCATCGGCACCAAGGGCCGGTGCTTCATGAATCCGCCGCGCATCCTGCAGATCGAGGGCGAGAACCCGTGGAGCTACGACGGCCCGGGCGGCAATATGTATGACCTGGAGCACGTGGCGCTGTTCCAATCGATCCGCGATGGCCGGCCGATCAACAACGGGCAGTACATGGCCTACAGCACCATGCTCGCGATTTTGGGCCGCATGGTGACCTACACCGGCCAGCGGCTCACCTGGGAAGAGGCCCTGAACTCCGTGGAGGATTTGTCGCCGGCCGACTATGCCTGGGACGCCCAGCCGCCGGTGTTGCCGGACGAGAACGGCCACTATCCGGTGGCCATGCCGGGGCAGACGAAGTTCGTTTGAGTGCGAGCGCCATGCACTGCTGGCAATGCGCCGGCAGGCGTGCGCTTTAGCCGCAGCGCAACTGCCGTTCGACCTGGCGAATCGCATCGTCCACGCGGCAGGTCCGCCGCTTCAATTGCACCGAGCGCCCCGCAGCCATCCAATCGTCCACGCGCCGGGTGGCCGAAATCACCGTGCTGTGGCTGCGGCGCCCGAAAAAGCGGCCGATCTCGCTCAAGGCAGCACGCGTGTGCTTGCGCGCCAGCCACATGGCCAGCATGCGCGGATGACTCACGTGCTGCGACTTGCCGTCCGAGTGCAGACTGGCGGGCTCCAGCCCGAACACGTCGCAGATGGCCTTCTCAATGTCGTGCAATCGGACGGCATGAACGCTCTGCTGGAACATCTCGGCCAACGCCTCTTCGGCCAGCGCGAGGGTGATGGAAGCCTGCAACGCCGCGCTCGTGGCCCGCAACCGGCACAGGGCCCCCGACAGCTCCCGCGCGTGATTCGTCAGGCGCGAGGCGATCAGCGTGCAGACATCGTCGGGCAATTCGAGGTCCATGCGCCGGGCCATTTGGATGAGAATCCGGCGTCGTGTGTCGAAATCGGGCGGCTCGACGGCACAAACCATCCCGCTTTCCAGGCGTGCGGCCAGTTCCGCGCCCAGGCCCTCCAGCTCCGCGGGCGCACGGTCTGCGGCGAACACCAGTTGCCTGCCCTGGCGCATCAAGGTGTCGAGCGTGTGCAGCAGCTCGACCAGCGTAGCCCGTTTGCCCGCCAGGAAGTGCAAATCGTCTACGATCAGCAACCCCACCCCGCGATATTTGCGCCGAAAGTTGGGAAGCCCGCTGCCGCGCAAGGCCTCGAGGAACAGGGTGGTAAACTGCTCGGCCGTCAGATAGACGGCCGAGAGCGCGGGCCACCGGCGCCGGGTGGCGTGCAGAATAGCTTCCAGCAGGTGCGTCTTGCCCACGCCCGTCGGTCCGTGGATCACCAGGGGCGAAAGCTGGCCCGGCCGGCGCGAAACCATTTCCGCGGAGGCCAGGGCCAGCCGGTTGGTGGGGCCCGGCACCAGGTTTTCCAGCAACCCGTGCCCGCGCGACGACCCGTTGTGTGCCTGCCCGCTGGAAGCCGCACCGGAAGGAGGTTTGGGTCGGGAGCCGTTCTGAACCGCGGGTCGGACGTCGTGGCTTGCGCGCTGGGAGCGGGACACATCCGGCGGGGCGCCGGGTGCATCGGGCGGGCGAGCTTGACCTTCCAGCAGGCTGCTTTGCACACCGAGTTGCACACCGAACTGTCGATTCGGGGGCCCTTGGGCCGGCTGAGTCGCCGGTAGGGATGATGGTTTTGCGATCGGCACGGGCCGGGCATCACCTCCGCCGGGCTGCCCCGGCCGGCCGTGCGCGGCCGCGCGCATTGGGGGCGGAGGATCGTTGCCGCTGGGCGTGAGATCGTCGGATTGTGCCGGGGGCGCATCCACGCGGAAATCCAAACACAAACGGCGGCCGAGCACCGCGGCGCAGACCTGTTCCAGATGGCCGTGGAAGGTGGCGCGGATGAAGTCGAGGAGCAACGGATTCGGCACGCCGACAATGAGCGTCTCGCCGGCCGGCTCCAGGCGAACCGCATCGCCGAACCACACCTCAAAACGGCTTTTCCCGACCTTGTCGGCCAGCGCGGCGCGCAGGGCCGACACGATCTCCGTATCGTGCTTGGTCACTTCCTGAGGGCCCCCGGCGCGCAGCTTCCCTAGCCAGTTGCCAGGACGAACCAAAAAAACTGTCCGCGTCCGTGAATTGGACAGCGGCCCCAAAAGAAACCCGTGCAGCCGTTGGATAGCCGAGCCAGCCACCCTCCCGCGCGCCTTGCCGAGACGAGGCGCTTGCGGCCCGCTTGCCGAGCAGGACGAATCGTGTCGACCCGCTTCGGTCCGGACGGCGTTGACTGTCGCAAAGCAGCTAGTTCGGCACCAACCCTTTCGGCGTCGTGTCACCCATTGGAGCCTTGATTGTAGCGGTGCTAGCGTTGCTGTCAAATGGGCCGCAACAACCATCGCCCATAAATCCTCCAGCGCCGCGAAAACGCGCGTCCGAAAATCCCGAAAAAAGCACCTTTTCACCGTGTCCCGGGTTGCCGGCGGTAATTTTGCTGCCGGCCGCCAAGGTGGTGGAAAAACTGTTGAAATCCGCCCCCACCCGCCGCTGATGCGCATGGCTGCGCGTATGATGGGCCGGCCGGAAGTCCTGCTGAGCACACTACTTCCGACGGTCGTATCCGAAACGGGTGAGCAACTGTGGCGTACGCTCGTCCAGCAGTCGACCGGCGATCGCCCCCGAATCGCGCGGCAATCAGCGCGCAGACAGTGCATTGCACTTGCGCCCAGAGGGCGCCGCCACAACCGGTGCGGCAGCTCAGGTCGATCTTCAGCGGCAGCCCGCGGTTAGAACTCGTAAAGGTATTACTTCCCCGGGGCTTCACTTCGTTCCAGCCCCGGCCACCCAGGCTTGGACCCGCGATTGCTTCGTTCCAGCCCCGGCCACCCAGGCTTGGACCCGCGATTGCTTCGTTCCAGCC
>CAYXPN010000174.1:0-12484 GCA_964467075.1 uncultured Planctomycetaceae bacterium | reverse complement strand
TGACATCCATAACCTGCTTCAGCGATTTGGGTTACGTCGATTCAGGAAGCGGACAGAGTCAAAATAGTAGTATACGGTCGAGGGCGAGCAGCAAGCTGGCCACGCACCTGTCGGGTGGTACGAGTCCCACATCTTGTTGGGGTCCCTTCCCCGCACAAACGCGCATAAGGACCCATTACACCTCAACCAGCGCACGGGCTCTGCGCGGAAACCGGCCTCAGCAGCCGAGGCATGTCGGACGTAAACCGCGGCGTCTCTGCGCGGTTTCGCGCCCCGCGCAGAGAGCCCTTGCGATCAGGCGGTCGTAGCGCCGGCGTGCCAGCCGGTTGGTTCCGCAACTTATGCGTCGAGCACGTAGCCTTTGCGATAGACCGGCTTGATCAGCTCCTCCAGGCCGGAGATGTTCGTACACTTCATGGCCTTCGCGTCCCACTCGACCTTCGGCCCCTGGCCCGGCTCGTTGGCCACCCACACGGCCAGATTGCCCAACAGCGCGGTTTCGGCCAGCCCCGCGGCGTAGTCGGGGAAGTTGGACACGGCCGGCTCACCCCCGCGGATCGCCCGCACCCACTCGACAAAATGGCCCGGCGACTTGGGGTACTCTACTTCCATCTCCGTACCGCCCACCTGCCGGTGGCCGATCATCTTGCCCTTCTCGCCTACGACCAGCGTGACCCCCTCGCGCTTCTCGCCCTCGAACAGCTCGTCGGGCGGCAGCTTGCCGCCGTCGTACCAGACCATCTTCAGGCCCGGGCGCTGGTCGTTGGGCGGGAACTGGTAGGTGATGATCGACCACTTGGGGAAACTGTCGCGATTGTGGCCCGAGGTCTCGGCCTGCACTGAAATCGGGTCGCGCAGGTCCAGGGCCATATAGGGCATGTTCATCTCGTGGCAGGCCATGTCGCCCAGGGCCCCCGTGCCGAAGTCCCACCAGCCGCGCCAGGCAAACGGATGGTAGCCCTTGGCATAGGGACGCTCGGGCGCGGGGCCGAGCCAGAGGTCCCATTCGAGCGTCTCGGGGCACGCCGAGGGCTCCGGCCGCGGGATGCCTTGGGGCCAGATGGGCCGGTTGGTCCACACGTGGACCTCCTTGACCTTGCCGATCGCCCCGGCGCGGATCAGCGCCGCGGCGCGGCGCAGCGAACCGGAGGCCGTGCCCTGGTTGCCCATCTGCGTGGCCAGCTTCTTTTCCCGCGCCACCTGGCCCATCAGGCGCGATTCATAGATCGTGCGCGTCAGCGGCTTCTGGCAGAAGCAGTGCTTGCCCATGCGCATGGCCATCAGCGCGGCCGGGGCATGGGTGTGGTCGGGCGTGCTCACCGTGACCGCGTCGATGCTCTTGCCCATCTCGTCGAGCATCTTGCGGAAGTCGGTATAGGTCTTGGCGCCGGCAAACCGCCGGGCCGCGCCTTCCAAGCGCTGCGTGTCCACATCGCAGATGGCCACCATGCGCCCGTTCGCCCCCGCGTCGCCCGAATCGCTCGAACCCTTGCCCCCGATGCCCACGCTGGCCATGGCGATCTGCTCGTTGGGCGACTCGGCGGCCCGGGCCTGCGCGCCGCCAGCCACCCAGAAACCGACTCCCGTGGCCGCGGCGGTCTTCAGGAAATCACGACGATGGGTCTTGGACATGGAAGTGCTCCTTGGGATTGGAGGGCATTGAAGGAATTGAGGGAGGAACCACGGGGGAACTCTTGGTGCTCAGGGTGGCACGCCCTGAGGAGGGCGTGGCCGCACGTGCCATCCTCGACGCGCACCCAACCGGGCCACCGGTGAGCCACCGCGCCCATCGCTTGGGGTCCTGGGCGTGGCACCCCACCCGAGACACCCGGCATCGGGCACGCTCGCGGCCTGTACACCCGCGGCCGGCACCTGGAGGCACGCCGGCCTGCGCCCGGCTGCCGGGCCCTGCCCACCCCAGGGCGACTAACAGCATGATCGATGGGCCCGGGAAAAGCAAGGGGCGCGACGGCCGGCGAGGCGGGCCGGTACATACGCTCACCGTTGGTGTCCTGTCTGGGCCGAAGAGGTAGAATGGAACCATAGAGAAGTGTTCCCAGGAAGGCCGGCGGCGCTCAGGGAGCCATACCATGGGGTGTCAAGCGATTTCCTGCCGTGGGCGGAACCCAGCCTGGCTGGGCCTGCTGATCGTGGCGGGCGGTCTCTGGACGGCGCTTGCCCTGCCCACAGCCGGCCGGTCGCAAACCGTCGGGCCGCCGGTCGCGGTTTCTGCACAATCGGCGGCGCAGGCAAACCCGGTTGATCGAGCCTCTGAACAGAGTGGCGCGGTGTCGGATGGGCCCGAGTCGGATTTCCGCTCTACGGCGCGCAAGAAAGAAGACCGCGTCGAAGTGCAAGTTGACGAGGCCAAGGACGAGCGGCTGCTGATCGTGCTCCGCTCGCCCAGCGGCATCGGCGCAGCAGTGGTCGAGCGCAGCCGGGGCCAATGGCCGGCCCAGGTGGTGGTGCGCCTCCATCTGGGCGGCCTGGAATCGTTCCGCGCCGAGACGCAAAGGGCGGCCCTCTCCCTCTCCGTACTGAGCCACGCCGAAAACGAGCGCCTCATGAAGCTCTCGGTGAACGACCAGGCACAGCAGATCAAGCCCGGCACACCCACGGGCGTGGAAGTTCGCGCCTTCGATGCCCAGGGCAAGCCGGTCGAGGGTCTGCCGCCGGCGGGCGGCTGGTTCGAGGTCCGCTTGCCCGGGGTCATGTTCCGCAACAACCCGGCCGCGGTGCGCCTGGGCTGGATCGACTTCTATCGGGGCTGAGTGAATGAACGGCGGGTGGGGCGATGCAAGCTCTGGTGTGGGCAAAGGGTGATGTGGAGCGGTCGGGAGAGACCGTGCCACAACAGGGGGAGCACTGGCAAAGCCAGTGGCACACGCGCTGGTGCGTGTTCACTCCTGCTTTTTCGAGCCGAACTTTGTCGCCAGCGATGGAAAGTGTCACGCGCGCCCGTGCGCGTTCACTCCTGCCCGCTCAGGTATCTCACGCGGCGCTGGACCTGCCCGCCCGAAGAGGTCCAGGCGGCGTTTTCCACGGCCGAGAAATCGAACTTGACGTTCGGCTTCCCGTCGCGCAGCAGCACCACGGTGTTGAGAATCAGGTTGGCCTCGCTCTGGTCGGTACACTTGTTGAGCACGTCGACGAGCACCGGGCGCGGGTCCGCGGCGCCGGTGAGCCCCAGGAACTCGGCCGCCCGGGTGCGCACCAGCAAGTTGTCGTCCGCAGCGGCCAGCTCCCTGGCCCTTTCCGAAAAGGCCGCTGCCTCGCGCCCGAAGGCACTGCACGTGATCAGGGCCCAGTAGCGCTGGAGCGGCTCCTGGGAATTAAGCGCCTTCTCGATCCGCGGCCGGGCCTCGGCAAAGGGCAGCAATTGCAGGTCGGCAATGTCGATCAACCGCGAGATCAACTGCTTGTTCGCTTGTCCAAACGCCTGGCCGTCGCCGCCACTCTGGGCGATAAAGACCGGCTCGGGCACGAAGCTCAGATCGGGCATGGCTTTGAGCCGCTCGCTAAGCAGTGTGCGCATCTCGGCCAGCACGTCCGCATAGGCCGGGTCGCCGGCCAGATTGTGGACCTCGTGCGGGTCGGCATCGATGTCGAAAAGGCACTCGGGCGGGCGCGGCTCGAAGAACGCGCTCTGGGCGGCATCGAGCCTGCCCGCCTCGTACAATTCGCGCCACTCGACATAAGCAGGCTGCTTGTAGCGGTATTCGTTGTGCAGCCCGTCGAAGTTGAAGGGCTGATAGCTGCGCCAATAGGTGTACTTCCCCTTGCGCAGGAAGCGCACCATGTCGTATTTCTCGTCGAAGCGGTCGGCATAGCCGAAGGCCGTGTTGCGGCGGCTCAGCTCTTCCAGCGTGATGCCTCTGCCGAGAAACGGGCGCCCGTCGATGCCCTCGGGGATTCCCGCAATGGCCAGGTGGAGCACGGTGGCCGAGAGATCGACGAATTCGACAAACCCGTCGATGCGCGAACCCGGCTCGGCCGGCGCCCAATGGCGCCAATTCTTGGGCACATAGACGACCAGGGCCACGTGCAGGCCGTCTTCGCGCGCATAGCCCTTGCTGCCGGGCAACACGCCGCCGTGGTCGCCGAAGTGGAAGATGAACGTATCGTCGAGCACTCCGTCGGCCTCGAGCTGGGCGAGAAACTCACCCATCTGGGCATCGATCTCCGTGTGCAGGTCGAGATAGTGGGCGTATTTATTGCGCATGAGCGGGGTGTCGGGGTGATAAGGGAACAGCTCGACGGACGCAGGGTCCGTGCGCAACCGGGCATTGCTGCGCTGCCCGAAGAGGCGGCTCTCGTGCGTGCCCCCGAAGTTCTGCACGTGGAAGAACGGCTGGTTGGGCTTGCGGTTGCGGTAGGTCGCCCGGCCCGACGACTCGTCCCAGACGCCTTCCTTCTCCGAAGCCATGAAGTTGTAGTCTTCTTTGCTGTTGTTCGTGGTGTAGTAGCCCGCCCGGCGCAGATACCACGGAAACATGTGGACCCCCGGGGGCAGGGCCACCGCCTGCTGCTTGCGATGCCACTGGGCCCCCAGGCGCGGCGCATAGCAGCCGGAGATGATCGTGCTCCGCGCCACCGAACAGACCGGGCCGCAGGAATAGGCGTTGGTGAATACCAGCCCGTGCTCCGCCAGGCGCTCGACGTTCGGCATGGGTGCGCCCCGGGGATTGTAGAGCCGGTACCAGCAGGCGGCATTGTCCTCGGTCGTGAGCCAGACGATGTTCGGCCCTTTCAGTTGGGCGGAGGCGGAAGCTGCCATCGAGACAGCGGCAAACGTGGCAAGAACACTGCGCAAAAGCATCTGATGCTCCTTAGCACTTGTAAGGGTATAACTTCCCGGGAAAAGGTGACAGGCACCATTTGCCGGAACGGCCCACGACCAACCTTCGGTCGGTGCCCGGCTTCGCACAAATGGTGCCTGTCACCTTTTCCCCGCATAGCTTTTCACGGGAAGCGTGGTTCTTCAGTCGTCTGGAAAACCCGAACTGTACGATTGGCTGCGATATCCGCCCGCGCGGTGCCAAACGACAGGTCATGCTGCAGTATAGTCCTCCGGCTCCAGATGGCTGAAGTGTTACCTTTTTGACAACAGCGCGGCTGCGTTCTCAGAGGCTCCAGCCCGGGCGGTATTCGCGCCGGATGAAGCGGTCGGCCTCGGGCGCGTTGGTCACTTCGAGCTTCTCGCGGTCCCACTCGATCGGCTGCCCCGCCAGCAGGGCCACATTGCCCAAGAGCACCATTTCCGTGAGCCCCGCGGAGTACTCGAAATGGGCGCAGGGCTGCTTGCCCGCCTTGCAGGCGGCGATCCATTCCTGGATGTGCCGGTTGCCCTTGACCCAACTGCCGTCGTCCACCGGCGGAATCTTGCGCACGGGGCGCCGGGGCTCGATCGGGGTGAACTCGGGAATCGTGCGCGGAGCGACCTGGCCGGGATTGGTCCCGAAGACGGTCGGCCCGAAGATCATGCGGTGCTCGGCGCCGATAAACAGCGCGCCGTTGCTGCCCAGCTCGCGCCCATAGGGCAGCCCCTCGGGCCGCGGCGGCTGGCGTCCGCCGTCATACCAGGTGATCTCCACGGGCGGCAGGTCGGCGCGCGCAGGGAAGCGATAGCGCACGGTCGAGGCCGCGGGATAGGTCTCGCCGCTGGGGCCGGTTGATTCCGCTTCGATGGTGAAGCGCCCGGCCTTGTCGAGCTCCAGCCCCCAAAACACCACGTCCATCAACTGGCAGCCCATGGCCCCCAAGGCCCCGGTGCCGAAGTCGATCCAGCCGCGCCAGCGGTAGGGATGATAGGCCGGATCGTAGGGACGCGCCGGCGCAGGGCCGAGCCACAGGTCCCAGTCCAGTCCCTCGGGCAGCGGCGCAGGCTGCTGGGGGCGCTCGATGCCCTGCGGCCATTGGGGGCGATTGGTCCAGCAATGGACCTCTTGGATGGGCCCGAGTCCGCCGCCCCAGAGCATTTCCACGGCCCGGCGGATGCCCGCCCCGGAGTGGCGCTCAATGCCCATCTGGGTAATGACGCCGGTTTCGCGCGCCAGCCGGGCAAGCTGGCGCACTTCCCACACGTCGTGGGCCAGCGGCGGCTCGACATAGACGTGCTTGCCGCGCCGCATGGCCTCCGCGGCGACGGCCGCGTGGGTGTGATCGGGCGTGGAGACCACCACGGCGTCGATGCCTTTTTCTTTGTCCAGCATGCGGCGGAAGTCCTTGTGCTTCGCCGCCTGCGGATAGGCCTCGAAGGCCACGGCCGCCAGGGACCGGTCCACGTCGCACAGCGCCACGATCTCGGCGCCCTCGCATTTCTCCATGTTGCCCAGCCCCCGAACGCCCAGGCCCACGCCCGCGATGCTCAGTCGCTGGCTGGGCGGGGACGTAGCGGGCCGCTCGGGGCCCGTCTTCCTCTCGGCCCCGATGAGCAACGGGGGACCGAGCAGCCAGCCGGCGGCCACGGCGCCCTGCGTAAGGAAACCACGGCGGCTGAGCCCCCGTTTCTGCGTCACTTGCGCCTGCTCGTTCATTTCTTCTCTCCGAGGCAAATCAACGCGGCGTATGGCGCACTGAAGCAATGGCGCCACACGCACGCAGGTTCATTTCTTTTCTCCGAAGCAGATCACCGTTCCTTCCAGGGTGGCCATGTAGAGCCGGCCCTGCGCGGCGATCAGCCCGTCGAATACGGGCACTTCGTCCATCTCGAACTGGGCCAGGGTGGCGCCGTCGGCCGTGGCGATCACGCGGAAGCTGGCCCCGCGCTTGCCGATCATCGCCTCGTAGGCCCCCTCGCCGGCGGGCAGGTCGGGCGGGCCGCACAGATACAGCCGGTCGCGCGCAAGCACCATGCCCTCCACGCGGATCGGGATTCTCTTGGCCCAGATCGGCAGCTCAGTGCGCGTAAACCCGCGCCCTTTCTCTGCGCCGATGTCCATCTCGTCCAATACCGGCTCCGTGGTGTTGCGATCGGCCATGAGCAGGTAGCCGCTGCCGGGTTGGAACTCGGGGCTGTGGCCCCGCCGCTCGGTATAGACCTTCAGGGCATAGGTGGTCGTCGCGTCGAACGAGAGAATCTGCCCCGACTTCGGCCCGCGATAGGTGAAGTAATAGCCCGGCCAGCGCGCGGCGTAGATCCAGTACGTCCGATTAAACCACGTCTTGTCCAGGAATCCGTCGGTGGCCATCAAGTGCGGCTCGCACCAGCGGTCGCCCAGCTTGGTCACGCGCGGCATGGGCTGTAGATTGAGCTCCCCGTCGAAGCGGTTCTGGAACAGGTAGATGTCTTTCGGTCCGGCCACCAGGATGTCCGAGCGCGCCCCCTCCATGTCAAACGGCCGGCCGCCGTCGAGCGCAACGTCGGGCTCGGGGCTTTCGAGCAGGAACTCGTGCAGCACGTGCCCGCTCCGTGGATCGAGGGCATAGAGATAGATGCCGCCGTCCAGGTGGCTGGAGCGCCCGGCCGTGCAATAGACCTTGCCCCCGCGCACCAGCACGCTGCCGTGGACCGGCCAGGTGGATTCGAGCTGTTCCATCACGCAAATCTGGCGTTCTTCCGGCGCCGCCTGGAACCGCCACACCAGCCGGCCGTCCGCGGCTGACAGGCAGTAGACGTGTCCGTCCGTGCCGCCGAAGATGCACAGCCCGCGGTGGATCGTCGGCGGCGAGTCCACGCGCCCGTCCGCGGTGAAACTCCACAGGCGCCGGCCGTCGCGTGCGTCGAGGGCGTGGACCTGGTGGGCGTCCGGCTCGGCCACAAACAGCCGCCCGTCGGCAGCCACCGGCGGGGTGAGCGCACCGACCGGGTATTCGCGCAGCGTCGGCGCTTGCTCTTCCTCGGCACCCCGTGAACGTGCAATGGCCGGCGCGCAAAGTGAAACCCGCCAAACCGGCGCCAGCTCCGCGGGCAAGGCCGCGTCGATCGCGCCGCTGCGCAACACGTTGTGGCGATAGGTGGGCCAGTCGGACGCGGCCGACGGCTCGCCGGCCGCCAGCAGCGCGTCCACCTCGCCAAAGGCCGGCCCCTGCTCCACGGCGCCCCGCGACTCTGTCGCCGAAGCGGGCACGGGCGATGTTTCCCTGGTGGCCGCCAGGGCGTTCAGCCCTGCCAGCAGCACGCCGGGATAGCAGAAGCACTGGCTGGGCGGGGTGTAGAGGAAACCGTTGGCCGGCAACATGCCGAACCCGCACGCCCCGCGCGTCCAATTGGCGCGCATGTGGTTGGTTCCCTCAAGATCAAGAAACTCCACGCCCCGCTTGTTGAGCAGCAGATAACGCCGCGTGGCCTTGGGCGGATAGCAGCGGATGTGGTGGCCCGCGGTGACCAGGCGCGGCACGCTGAGCGTCTTGCGCACCTCGCCGCTTACGGGATCGTAGCCGTGGCGGGTTTCCTCCTGGTGCTGCCAGATGAACGACCTTCCCGAGCCGCCTTCCCAGGCCGTCCAGATCAGGCCCCCGGCGCCGAACAGCCCGGGCGGGTTGCGCGCGTGCGAGCTTCCGTCCGGGCCGGTCCACAGCGGCTCGCCCGTCTCCAGGCTGAACGCCTGCGTGCGCCCGCCGGTCTTGAAGACCACGCCCTGGTACAGCACCACGTATCCCCTCGAGCGTCCTCCGCCGTCCGAGAGATCACGGCGCCACAGCTCGCTCCCGTCCTTCAGCGCGAGGCAGACCAGCTCGCTGTTGTCGTAGTAACACGCTCTGCCGGCGCCGGCCACCAGGCAGTGGTCGGCCACGGTCTTCACCGGCCGCTTCCACAGCAGGCGGCCATCCTCCGGATCGGCGGCGACCACGTGCGGGCCGGAGTCTTCGCGCGCACCGGCCAGGTGGGTGCTCAGGATCAGGCGGTCTTCGCACAGCGCGATCTGCTCGACCTTGCCCGTCCAATCGCACGTGTGCAAAATCTCGCCCGTGGCTGCATCCAGGATGCAAAGCGGCCCCCGGCTGCGCAAAGTGACGTAGACGCGATCCTGCGCGGCCACCAGTGCATGGGGATTGATGTGGTCGCAGGGCCGCCGCCAGAGCAGCACACCGTTGAACGCGTCGCGCGCGATGAGCGTCCAGAAGGCGGGCACCCCGCGCGGCTGGCCGATAATGCCTTCGTCGATCACGCCGATCAGGCGCCCGTCGGCCGAGATGAGCGTCTGCACGCTGGAGGCGAACTCGTGGCTGCGGCACCACATTGGGCCCGCCTTCCACTGCAAGTGGTGCGGGGGACCGACCCGATCGTCCTCGGCCACCGCGTTGTTGCCCGAGTCGTGCAGGTAGTGGGTCCACTGGTCGATCTCCGCGGGAACCGGTTTGCGGTGGGTCTTCTGCGGCATCGCGTCTGCATCGAGCATCACGGCCACGCCGCCCGGGCGCAGCACGCGCTCGATCTCGGTTTGGTCCACCGGCCAGTCCGGGCTGATGACCAGCAGGTTCACCAGGTTATCCCCGTAGGGCAGGCGCGGGCCTTCCCACCGGCGCACCGAGACCCGGCCATAGAGGCCGCGCGACTGGATATGCGCCCGGGCGGCCTCCACCTTCTGTGCGTCGGCCTCCAGCCCCTGGACAAGGTAGCGCTGGTCGGCACAGAGCGCCGCGGTGAGCTCCCCTCGGCCGCAACCCAGGTGGACGACCAGGCCGCCGGAGGTGCCTGCGGCTTCGAGGATCGCTGCTGCTTGTTGTGCCGAGGGGTCGGCCTCTGCGCCCCAGACACTGGACAGGCCGCAGACGACCACCAGTGCGGCCCCCCAAAGAATCCTGCTGACTCGACTGAACATGTTTCCGGTCCTGTGAGTTGAGGGCTTGTCAGCAAATCGGGTGACATTTGAGCCGGCCGGGTGGCCCAGGTTGCTTGTCAACCTGGGCCGGCGCCAGCCGGCAAGAGGTTGTGATCCAACCGTTTCTCCGGCGCTCCCGTAGCTGGTATCATCCGCCAGGGGCGCGCGTTTTCGCATCTCCGCGGTGTTTGACGTGTGCAACCCCTCGCGACTTCGTCGCCGATGGTTGCGAGCAACCAGGGCCACCCCGCGCCACGCCCATCGCTTGCGCTGAAGGGCGTGCCACCCTACCGGGGCTTCGCTGCGCTCCAGCCCCGGCCACCCGGAGCTGCATACCGCTCTTTCGTTTTCTTCGTTGGTCTCTTACTGCTCCGATGCCCGTTTCTCGGCCTCGGCCAGCAGTGCCTTGGCGCGGTCGGCAATGTGCGAGGCCACGCCCGCCTTGAGAACCTGCTGCACGGCCGCGGCCACCGCGGCGGGATCGTCGGCAAGGACCTTTTCGGCAATGGCCAGCGTGGTGGTTGCCGCATCCTCCCTGAGCGACGTTGAGGCCAGTTGCGAGGCCGCCAGCTTCAGGCCGGCCGCGGTGGGATAGCGCTGGAGCACCTCCAGCACCAGGCTGCGCTCGGCGTCGCGCTGGGCGACTTCGAGGGCCTTCTCACACATGACTATGCGCTCCTCCAAGGGCACGTCGAGCTGGCGCGCGATGCGCACATAGGCGCGCAGGGCCCGGACCCGATACTTCTCGCTCCCCCGTCGGGCCAGCTCCAAGAGCGCGGGTCCTGCGTCGGCGCTCATCCACCGGCCGAGCACCTCGGTGGCCGCGTCTTCGAGTGCGTCGTCGCCGCTCTGCGCGGCTGCGACCACGCCGGCCAGGGCCTTCGGTCCACCCACCACGCCCAGCAGATCGAGGATCGCCGCCTTGGCCTGGGCTTCGGCGCCCGGCAGCGCGGCGAGAAGCTTCGCGGAAGTTTCATCGCGATCCGGCATGCGCGGACAGGCCAGCAGCAAGGCGGTCTTGGCGGCCGCGGCCTCGGCCTCGGTCTGCGCCTCGACCAGCGACCGGATCAGCACGTCGAGGTGCGCAAACTCCGCGGTCATGCCCAGCGCGCTGATCGCGGCCACGCGCACCTCAGCATCTTCGCTGTCCACGTCCTCCAAGAGCACGGGCACGGCCGAGCGAATCCCGCGCCGGCCCACCAGCTCGATGAGCACCGCGCGCAACGTGCCCTCAGCCTCGGCCAGCCCCCGGGCGATGCCCTCGTCCACGGCCGCGCCTTTGAGGTCCGCCAGGCTCTCGATCGCCGCTGGCCCCAATTCGCCGCCTGCCTGGGCCGCTTCGAGCAGCCCGGGCACGGCCGAGGCGTCGCCCACCCGACCCAGCACGCGCACCGCGGCCAGGCGCGCATCCCACGAGCCCTGCCGAGCGGCCGCCAGCACCACCGGCAGGCCCGCAGGCTGGCCCAGATCGCCGAGCGCGTAGATCAAGAGCACCTGGCGCGGGTCACCCTCGGGCACGGCCCCGCCCAGCTCGAAGGTCTCGTTCTCGGGCACCACCGCGGTTTTCTCCTCGCCGCCGACCGTGTAGGTGATGCGAAGCTGTTTGACCACCCGGGGGGCCGGATCGCCTGCCAGCGAGTTCGACGCCTGGACCGACAGCCCGTTGCCGCGCAGCATGGCGCGGAGCCGGTCGGTCACGTCGACCGTCTGGTTGCCCGCCCCGTAAACGGCCTCTTTGATCTCGATCCGCGCAGGCGTTTCCGTCGGCGGCGGCTCCAGGGCGCCGATCGCGGCGATCAGCGCGCGGGCCGCTTCGGGCCCGCCCAGCTCGCGGGCCACGCCAAGCCCGAGGCGGAACACGTCGTCGTCCTCGGCCTCCAGGCACTCGCTCAAGAGCGGCACGCCCTCGGCCCCCCGGGCGAGGATCATCCCGCGGGTAGCTTCGAGGCGGCGCTGTTTGGGCACGTCCGCGGCGCGGACCTTTTCGCACAGCTTGGCAGCCTCTTGCCGATCGCCTGCGGTGCGGAATCTTTCTGCGCACAGCAGGCAGCCCTCGGCCGCGGCGTTGCGCATGGTCTCCGACGCGGCGCTGAGCGATCGTTCCAGCGCCGCTTGGGCAGCGGGCCCGCCGATCCGCCCCAGGGCCACGGCCGCGGCCGCGGCCACGTCGGCGTCGGCATCCTTCAGGCGCGCGACGAGCAGGTCCACTGCCTCGGCGTCGCGCCGCACGGCCAGCGAGTTGATCACGCCGATCAGCAGCCGGCCCTCGAGCTTGCCCGCGGCCTCGCGGAGCGCCGCGTCAACAGCCGGATCGGGGATCACCTCCAGGGCGATGCGGGCCCAGGAGGCCAGTTGCGGATCGTCCAAGAGCGCGGCCAGCGCGGGCACGGCCTCTTTGTCGGCGCAAAGGGCCAGTCGCTTGCAGGCCATGGCCTTGTCCGCGAGCGGTGCCTCGGACTGGAGCACGGCGATCAGCTCAGCCTGCCTCTGATCGGCAGGCGACGAATCGGCATCGGCGCCGACGGCCTGCCCGGCGAACCCGAGCAGCAGAATCCCCAGGCAGATCGCAGCCCGGACAAGCAAAGCGGAGTATCGAATACGGTCTTTCATGGGCTTTTCCTTTGAATATGGCGCGAGGAAAAGGTGACCGGCACCATTTGTGCGAAGCCGGGCACCGGCCGAAGGCTGGTCGCGGGCCGTTCCGGCAAATGGTGCCTGTC
>CAYXPN010000173.1:0-12514 GCA_964467075.1 uncultured Planctomycetaceae bacterium | reverse complement strand
CGCCTTTTCGTCCTTTCGTGCTTTCGTGGTTCCTCTGTAATGTTGCTACAGACCCTGAAAGTGACGCTGCTTTCGCGGAGCGAAAGGCGGCTATCCCGGGCGAAATGGCCCGAAAACGGGCAGCGGCCCGTGAACGGTTACCTTTTCCCGGCTGTCACCCATTTCCCGCTCGGTCTCACGCCGCGCGCTGCCCTCGCTGGCCGAGGCGGCGAGCGGTTCGAGAAACCGGCGGGCCAGCATTGTCGGCGGGCCTGCGAGCGGTTTGTAGTGACCGTACTTGTACGGTCTTGAGTAGCCCCGATAAATCGGGGCACTACGAACGGCTCTTAGCAAGTCGGTGGGTCTGCGCCTCCGGCTTGACCCACCCTACATGGCTACATGGCTTTTGCTCCCGGGGCGGTTCACTGCGACCGGTAGCGATACGCCCAAACGGTCGTGCCCTCGATGACCACGAGTACATTCCTCGCCGGGTCGAAATAGGCCAGCCGCTTGTTGCCCGCCGGCATGTCGTCTCCCTGCGGACGGAGCCTGGTCCAGGCGGTCTGGTTGGGGGTCGTAGGCCCAAAGGGCGTTGGGCTTCAGTTCCACGAGCAGGCCGCGCCCGCGCGGGCCGGTCTGGTGGAGGTTGAACTGCCGGGCCACGTCATTGAACTCACCCACCACGCGGGCCTGGCCCAGATTGCCGCCTCGTTGAGCCCAAGGCGTTCGATGCGCGCAAGGGCCGCTTCGTTGGGAGACAGGGCCGGCTGGACGCGCTCGGCCGGCTCCTGCCCGAGTGCGGGCCATGCGCCAGCCGCGAGCAGCACGACGGCAATGGTGCACCTTGTGGTTTGCATGTTATTCTCCTGCGCACTGAGTCGCATAGCTCAGGCGCCCCGTGCCTGGCCGCTTCCGGCTGTTCGGCTTCACCGCCGAGCCGTTCGATGGCCCTACCAGCCAGCCCACGCAGCCGGCGCTTCAGTCGGTGAATTTCCAGCGGGCCTGGCGCAGCACGGCCATGGGCGAGGTCTTCAGCCGTTCGTACCAGACGCTCAACAGCGTGCCGTCGTCCAGCTCGACCGTGCTCGGATAGCCCAGGTCGCTCGACATCCCGTCGTCCGAAATGATGATCGGCCCGGACCACGTGCGCCCGTGGTCCTCGCTCAGCCGGGCTTGATTGCCCAGTGGTGCGCGCCGGTGGCCGTAGGTCATCAGCAGCCGGCCGTCGCCCAGTCGCAGCAGGTGCGACGGCAGTCCCCAGACACCGATCGCCCGCGGCTCAGACCAGGTCTTGCCGCGGTCGGACGATTCGGCCTGGAGGGTCTCGCGGTGGTTGGCCGTGTTGTGGTTGCGAAGCTGGCAGACGAGCCGGCCGTCGGCGGTCTCCACCGCGTGCAGCTCGTGGTAGTCCTGGTGGTTGTCGCCTTCCCGCGGGGCAGCGTGGCCAGCCAGCGCCAGGTTTGGCCGTCGTCGGTCGATTCGCAGAAGCCCACTCGGCGCTCGCCCCGCCAGAGGTCCTTGCCGGCATAGAGCAGCCGGCCGTCGGCAAGCTGGATCGGGCCGTGCGGGCTGTTGACCCGACAGTCGTAGCGCCCCGAGAAGGTGACTCCGCCGTCGGTCGAGCGGATCATCCACACCCCCAAGGCCCGCTGGCGCTCTTCCGCGGAAAGCCGGCGGTGCGCAGCCTGCCAGCGCCGCAGCTTGTCCTCGGGCCACGCGCCGGGCGCGCCGGCCTCGATGCTCTCGGCCCGCTTGAGGATCGACTCGTAGGCCAGCGAGGTGAAGCTGGTGATCAGAATAGAACCCGCAGCCGTTTCCAGCACGCCGGCATCGCGGTCGTCGATCTCGCTGTCCATCACCACGCGCGGCCAGCCCCAGGTCTTGCCCCCGTCGTCGGAGCGCATCAGCTCCACGCGCCCGAAGGGGCACACGTGTGCCTCGCGCCCGCCCGAGCAGACCAGCAGGAGCTGGCCGTTGCGGCGTCGCGTGAGGGTGGGCCAGCCGTGGTAGAGATGCGCCTGGTGGCTGATGACCTTGGTTTCCAAGAGTTCGGCCGAGGGCCCCGCGGCCGCGGCGTGCTCGGCCGCAGGTTCGGCGCTGGCGGGGCGGGACTTGCCCAGCCATGCGGTCGTGAGCAGCGCGCCGGTGCCCTGGATCATCTGTCGTCGGGTGAGTCGGTCTCTCATGGCAATTCCCCCGGGCTTCAAGTTTGTCCACTGCCAACGGTGCCGGCCGGCCGCAGACCGGTGTTCCTAGCCGTCCATGTTACTGTGGCAGAGCACTGCTGGGCAAGCCGGCCGGGGAGGCGGCTGGTTTTGCTCTGGCGAGCCGGGCGCGTAAGCGCCCGGTTCGTGTGGAATCGCCAATAACGTTGCTGCTCGTGCCGGGCAAGCCGCAGGCTCGCGCCTGCGGCTCGCCGGGCGTGAATGTCACCGCTCGGGCGCCGTGCCAGAGTCAATCACAGCCATTCGAGGCGCGTGCCGGGGAATTGCAGGATGAAATCGCGACCGAAGGCCCGGGCCGGGGTGGTGAAACCGGGCGTTAAGTGCCCGTGCAGCACGCGCTCCACAGCCGCCAGGGCCGTGTGCACCGTGAGCCGATAGGGTTCGATGGTCTCGAGCCTGGCCTCCACGCTGCGGCCCTCGCGGTCACTCACCCGGCCCCAGAGCGCCGCGCCGGCCCGGGGGCTTGCAGGCGCCTTTGCACCACGCAGCGGCTGGGGCGCATGATCCTTTTCGGCGCCTTGCTGCCGGCCGAGAAACCACGGAACCGCCCTCCACAACGCGGCCCGCACCACGCGCACGCGCAGCACGGGCGCGACCAGGCGCAGCATGCGCAACAGGCGGATTTGGTGCCCACCCAGCGCGCAATAGACCTCGATGTCGGGGATGCCGGTGGTGTGCCACGCCGAGGCCACGTCGCCCCAGGGGATGGTCACTGCGGTTTGCAGGCCGCCGGGTAGAGGCACCTTCAATGTCTTGTGTGCCAGCGGCACGCGCACCAGCCGGCCGCCCTTGCGCACCCACGCGCCGGTGGCCAGCCCTTCGAGCATGGTGCGCGCCGTGCCGCGGCTGGGACGAAACAGCCCGCCGAATGCAAGCTGCAGCTTCTCCGCGCCGGGCAGGCGCTCGGCCAGCATGGCCGCCAGGCAGTCGCTGGGCACCACGTCGAATCCCACGGCCGGCAGCAGCATCACCCCGCGCTTGAGCGCCTGCGCGTGGCGCGCGGCCGCCTGCTCGATGGCCGCGATCTCGCCGGTGATGTCCAGGTAGTGGACGCCCGCGGTCAGACACGCATCCAGCATCACCGCGGCCGTGGCCGAGAACGGACCGGCGCAATGGAGCACCAGGCGCAACCCGTCGAGCTGCCCGGCCACACGGGCTGCGTCATCGAGGGCAAAGCTGCGCGGCGCGCAGCCATCCTCGTCGGCCACCGCGCGCACGGCCTGGGCATTGCGCCCGGCCACCACCGGGCGCAGGCCGCGCTCGACCGCCTCGCGCACGATCAGCCGGCCGGTGTGTCCGTAGGCGCCGTAGATCATCCAGCCCGGCCCGCTCATCCTGTGGCGCCTCCGGAAGGGCTCAGGCGATGATCTCGCGCCGGCGGTTGAGGTAATCCCAGACCACGTAGCGGTCCAGGTCCTTGCCCGCGGTGAAAAAAACGCGCCCGCAGGTGGCCTCGGCCAGCCGGTAGGCGAACTGCACGTCTTCGCGCGACTGGAACCAGGTGGGCAGCAGGAAGATGTTGATCGTGATGCCCTCGCGCTGGCAGAGCAGTCCCTCGCGCATGGTGGCCTCTTCGGTGCGGTGGTCGGGCGGATAGAGCAAGTAAAGATACTTGTCTTCGAAATGGGCGGTGGGCAGGCCGTCGGTGATCAGGATGATCTGCTTGTTGGGCGTGTCCTGGTTGGCCAGCAACTGCCGGCCGAGCTGCAAGGCGCGCTGGATGTTGGTGAAGTGCTGCGGCACGCTCATCTCGCCGATGCGCTGGTCGCTCATGTCCACGCGCCAGCGCACCACCGGGTCGCCCAGCGTTACGGGACGCGGCAACAGGCTGACGATCTCGCCGGGGGCCCGCGGGCGCGCGAACGTGTAGAGCTCGACGAACTGGAGGTAGTCGCCCGGGTATTCGCGCCGGATGAGCCCTTCCAGGGCCAGTCCCATGCGCTTGACGTCCACATACAGCCCGTCGTAGCGCATCGAGCCGCTCATGTCCAAGAGCACCGCGGTGGCGCATTTGGGCGTGTTGCGCGTGCGATGGACCTGGATGTCGTCGGGCTTCAGGCGCACGGGCAGGCCGGGGCCGTTGCGGATCATGGCGCTTAAGAGCGAGCCGGGGATGTCCATGTGGGCCAGGGAGTCGCCGAACTCGTAGGGCCGGGTTTGTTGCAGCTCCACGGCCCCTTCGCCCACCACCGGCCCGGCGTGGCGCCCGGTGCGCGACGGCTCGAGGTTGCTGAAGATGCGCTCCAGCAGCCGGGCCTGGAACAGGCGGTAGGCCTTGGGTGTGAGGCGATAGCCGCGGCGGGTCTTCTCCAAACCCTGCTGCTCGGCCAGGTCGCGCAGATACTGCTCGATCTGGCGGCCCAGCTCGTTGAGCTTCTCCACGTCGCCCGGCTCGGCATATTCGCTAAGCGCGTCCATGTCGATGATGCCGATCTGGGCGGTTCGGGCGGCCTCGGCGAGCTGCTTGAGCAGCCGGTCGATCTCTTCCAGCTCGCGCTTGATCTCCAGGGCCTCGGGAATCGTGAGCGGCGTGCGCCCCGTGAAGTGGTATTTCGCCGCCAGCTCGTCGATCTGATACTTGTCCCCGAGCCGGTCGATCAACTGCACGAGCTGGCGCGCGAAACGCCCGCGCTCGTCCTCGGCCCGATACCAGAGCCGTTCCAGGTCGTAGAGCTGTTCTTCGCGCACCGCCCGTTCGTAGCGGCGACGCAGGTGCTGCGGCGGCTGGATTTGGCGGCCGGCTTCCTGGTAGCGTCGGGCGGCCTCGTCCTGGACGCGCTCGCTCTCGTAGGTCTCCAGGATTTTGCGTTTGCGCTCGCGCAACAGGTGCATGAGCGCTTCGAGGCTGGGCCCCAGCCCGGCGATCTGGCTGGGATCGATGCGCACCGCCCGGGCAAGCTCATCGTCGGTCAGCTCGCGCATCTCGCCGAACATCAGCATGTGCTCGAACGCACCGGAGACCATGTCCGGCGCCTGGCTGAACGGGCCGGGGACCTCGCGCGGGTCGTATTTCTGGTAGGTGTGGATGATGCCGCCGAGCGGCCTGCGGCGTTTCATCGTTGGGATTTCTTTGGATGGAAGGGATGGGCGGGCGTTTTCCCACTGTGTGTGGCGGCGCCGGCTGCGCACGTGGTGGGCCGGCGCGGACTACGCCCGCCGAAACAGCACGGCCGGCTGGAGGGCTGTCTCTGGAAAGGCAAGCGGGCACACCTGCTCCTCGCCGCGCCATGTCTGCCGGCTCTGATAGCCATCCGGCTGCGGGTCGCGGAAGACCTCGATGCACCGGTCCACGAGATTCACGACCCAGTAGTCCACGATGCCCGCCTCGGCGTAGAGCTGGGCCTTCTCGCCGGTGTCTTGGGCCAGGCTGGCTTCGGCCACCTCGATCAGGAGCAGAACGTCCCCGGGCTGCGGGTGGGCTTGGGAATAGTCTTTGGGCACGAGCCAGAGCACGTCGGGCTGCGGAGCGCTCTGGAGCGCGGGCATCGTGAGCGTTCCCTGGATGCGCACCCACGCGCGCTCGGCAGGAAGACTCTCAAAGCTCCACCGTGAGAGCCAGTCCACCACCATTGCGTGCTGAGTCCCGATCGGCGTCATTTGCCTGATCTCCCCCCGGATCAGCTCCACGCGCTGATGGTGCTTGCCGTCGAAGACGCCGGCTTTGGCCATCAACTCGTATTGGGCAAGCGTGAAGTGGGCTGTCGTACTCATCGCAATCCCCCGGTCGCGCACGAGGAATTCAGTGCTCAAACGCGTGTATTCTAGCCATCGGCTTGCCGACCGTCAAGCAGCGCAGGGCACGGCGCGGTGCTGCGTTGGCGGTTGGGACGCACAACAGCGACAACAACGTGTCGAAACGAGCGCCGAGCAAGATTACGGAATCTCGTACACGATGCGCCCGTGTTTCTGCGAGCGGGAAATCCGCTCGCAGGCATACAGCCCGGCCAGCACAAACTCCACGCACGAGGCGCGCACCGCGGGGTCCGTCGAGGCATTGACCTCGAAGGCCTTTTCCCAGACGGGCGGCACGCGCTTCAGGCGCTCGGCATAGCGGCTCGAGGGCAACAGGTCGCCCACTTCGATCTTCACCCCGCGCGCGAAAATCTGGGCGATCTCCTCCAGCCCGTGCCGGTCCACGTACTCCTTGAACACGTCGCGCACGGCCTCGGCCACCACGGCCTCGAGCACCTGGCGCTCGGAGAGCTGGTGGCTGCTCATCAGGTCCAGCTCCAGCTTGCCCAACGACGAGGAGTAGACATGGGCCAGGTCGCTGACCCGCGGCACCGCGGGCCTTTCGTCCAGCAGGACCGCGCGCTGGCGCGCGCTGGCCACCATCAACCGGTAGTTGGCGATGCTCAGCCGCGCGCTCACGCCCGACTGCTGGTCCACGTATTTGCTGCGGCGGGCCACGGTGCTGATCTGCTCGACGATCTCGCGCATGAAATACGGCACCACCACCGGATACTCGCCGTCCAGCTCGAGCTTCGCCTCCTGCTCCATGATCTCGATGCCCAGCGAGCGGTCGAGCGGGTAGTGGGTGTGCACCACCGAGCCGATGCGGTCTTTCAACTGCGGGATCACCTTGCCGCTGCGGTTGTAGGTGGCCGGGTTGGCCGAAAAGAGGATCAGCACGTCGATCTCGAAACGGATCGGGTAGCCGCGGATTTGCACATCGCGCTCTTCGAGGATATTGAACAGACCCACCTGGACCTGCTCGTCCAGCTCGGGCAGCTCGTTCACGGCGAAGATGCCCCGGTGCATGCGCGGAATCAGGCCGAAGTGCAGCGACTCCTCGGCCGAAAGGCTGGTGCCGCCGGCCAGGCGCGCCGGGTCGATCTCGCCGATGATGTCGGCAAACTTCGTGCCCGGCGCCAGTCGCTCGGCATAGCGCTCCTCGCGCGGCCACCAGGCAATGGGCACTTCCGGCTCGGGCCGCTCGGCCACCAACTGCCTGCCCGCCCGGGTGATCGGACGATAAGGGTCCTCGTGTACCGGGCAACCGGGGATGTCGAGACAGGGGATCTCCTCGTCGAGGAAACGGACCAGCAGGCGCATCAGGCGGCTCTTGGCCTGCCCCTTCTCGCCCAGGAACAGCATGTCGTGGCCGGCGATCAGCGCCAGGTTGATTTCCGGAATCACCGTATTCTCGTAACCGATGATGCCGGGAAACAGCTCCTCGCCTTCGGCGAGCATGCGCATGAAGTTGTCGTGGATTTCGCGCTTGACCGGTTTGGAGGCCCAGCCGCTTTGGCGCAGCTCGTGAAGGTTTGCAGGTCTGGTCGCAATGCTGCTCATATTCGTTCCGCAGTTGTTGATGTGCTCTCGGGCGTGGCGGCGACCGCTGGGGATCACCCGGTGGGGATTCGCTGCCAGAAGCGTCCGCATCTTCCCCGGTCAGTGCGCGCCGCGCGCCCCACAGCCACCGCCGGGGCATGACCCTGCTCGGGCCCCTGGCCCGGCGCGGCGGGCTTCGGCGACTGCCTTCATTGTAGCGCATCGGGAAGCGAAGCCAAGTTTTGCGCGCCGATCCGCGGGCTCAACCTCGGACGCCCCGTGGCGTTCAGGGCCCACAGGGGGGCACAACCGCGCGCCGGCACGGAGTGGCTGTGGCAAGAAAACTCGATCCCCGGCCGTTTGGGTTGCCGGGATGGGTGGCTCCTCACCACACCCATGGCGAATGTAGTGCCTTTGGGTGGTCATGTGCCGCCAAGCAATCGCCCGCTCGGGCCCGACTTCACCTGCGGGGGGAAAGGTGTCAGGAACCATTTGTCGGGCCGTTCCGGCAAACGGGGGACGTCCTCATTTTTCCCTGCCTGCGCCGCACGCGGAGGGTGCGCGGGCAGTGGGCGCCGGTTGACGGACACCCTACCAATTCATATAGTGCAGGTCGCCTTGACGCCACGCCGCAGAGGTATGCGAGCCGGCGCCCCATCAACCCGGAGCGGGGCAATGAGTATCGACGATACTGCAAACACGGGCTTTGCCACGATGCGGGGGCGCAACTGGCCGGCCATCCGCCAGTTCACCGTATTCCTGGAGAACCGGGTGGGGCAACTGCTGGAGGTGGTGCGCCGGTTCGAGGGCACGAAAGTGCGGATCGTGGCCCTGTCGATCTCCGATTCCGCGGAATGTGCGTTCGTGCGCTTTCTGCTCAGCCATCCGGAAGAGGGGCGCGAAATTCTGGAACGCGCCGGACTGGCGATCATCGAGAGCGACCTGATCGGCGTCGAGTTGCCCGAGGGTCCCCAGCCGCTGCTGCAAATCTGCACGGCCCTCTTGCAGGCCGAGATCAATATCGTGCAGGCCTATCCGCTGCTGGTCCGCCCCCACGGCCGGCCCGCGGTGGCCCTGATGGTCGACAACATCGAAATCGCCCAGGAGACGCTGGCCAACCGGGGTTTCCAGATGATCACCGAGGGCGACTTGCAGCACGAGGATTGAGCGCGCCGCCGGCGGGCGGGTGGCCGGGGTTGGAGCGAAGCGAAACCCCGGCGGTCCTAACGCCCGAGACGCTGGCAAACCGATCCAAGCCTTGTTCTTGGGATAGTCTCTGAACGCACCGCCGACGTGCGGCCTTTCGCAGCGTGCGACAAAGGATGAGGCCCTCTACCGGCCGCGCATTGCCTCGGGCAATTGTCTGAGCCCCCGGAGTTGCACGCGCTCCACAGCATCCCAGGCCACCGCGGTGAGCGTGAAGCTGCCGTCGGCTTCCTTCACGGCGAACACCCCGTGGTCGTGCTGCGACAGCTCGGGGGCGAACCCGTCGAGCACCAGCGTCTCGCCGCTGGCCAGCCTCAGCTCGATCTGGGCCCGCCGGGCCTCTGTGGACCAGAGCCGATCGAGCAACTCGGCCAGGGGGTGTACCACCTTGTCCGGCACGATCGGACGCGGGTGCAGGTTGGTCGGCGCCTGGGAGTCGGCCAGGCGCTGGTCCGAGTCGGACACGATCCCCCCCACGCGACCCACGCCGATCTCCTCTTGTTCCACGGCCTCGTCTTCCGGAGGGATGTCCTCGTAGGTGGGAATGCGAAACCGAGCGCCACATTCCGGACACTCGCCGGGGCGACCCTGTAAACTGGCCGGTCCGTGCAGCCGGTGGCCGTTGGGGCAAAGAAACTCGATGACCGGTTCGCGCTCGGGCGGCTGCCCTCGGGCGGGCGGCGCAGTGCGCGGGGCCGCGGCGGGCCCACCCACTCCCGAGTCGGTCAACTCGGGGGAGCCGATCTCCGCATCGCTGTCGACCGTATCCGGCAGGTCCAGCTCGGCCGGGTCGGGAATGCGGAAGCGCACGCCGCACTTCGGACACTTGGCGGCCCGGCCCGCGTGTGCTTCCGGACAGCGGATGCGATGGCCGTTGGGACAGAGGAATTCGATCACGAGCGAGCGCTCCACCCAGAAAACGCACCCCGGGGCGATTTCGCCCCGCCGGGCCCCCTTGGGCCGGCTTGGGCCCCATCTTCGATCGTAGCGTGAAGCGCTCGGCAGCACAAACGATTTTCCTGACACCCCCGGCGGCAATTGCCCTCGCACGCCCACCCGCCAAAGGTTCCCTTCGGCCGCCTGCCCCAGCCGTCTGGCCGCCCGGCGCCCCATCCCGCAACCCGCTCGTCCTTGACAGCAGCCCGCTCTGTGCCAAACTACCGAAAGGCGGCCCGGCTGGTAGTGACCCGATTTATCGGGTCCGGGCAGCACCGTGGGGCCTGCCAGGACCGTACAAGTATGGTCACTACAAGCCGCTCGTAGTGACCCGATTTATCGGGTCCTCGCCGCTCGTAGTGACCCGATTCATCGGGTCCGGGCAGAGTGAGCACGAAGGTGCCCGGGGCTGCTGCCTCCAAGATAGTGCGCAGTGCATCCTGCGGAGAGATTTCACCCATGTCGATCCTGGTGGTTTGTCCGGGCTGTCGGAAGCGGTTTTCCGTAAGCGAGAAGTTCGCCGGTCAGTCGGGCCCCTGTCCGAACTGCAAGAAGATCATCAAGGTGCCCGACAAGTCGCAGCAGGTGGAGGTCCACACGCCGGAGGAGTTCGCCTCGGGCGGGCGGAGTGTCGACGGCCAGCTTGTCACCAAGCCCATCTCGCGCACCACGGTGCAGCTCAATGCGGTGCTGCTCGTGGGGCTGGGCGGCGCGGCTGCCACGGTGATCGTGTTCACCTTTGTACTGGGCCGAATGGGCTTGCTGGCGGATTACCTGGTGCTCCGGGCGGTCGGCCTGTTGTTGATCTCCCCGCCGCTCGTGGTGGCCGGATACGCGCTGTTGCGCGACGACGAAAAGGTGCCGTATCGCGGCCGGGAGCTGTACGTCCGGGCCGCGATTTGCGGGCTGGCTTACGTGGTTCTCTGGGGGTTGTTCGGCCACGCGCTGCACAACTACATGACCGGCGAAATCTGGAACTGGATGGTCATTTTGCCCCTGCTCGTAGCGGCCGGGGCCTTGGGGCCGTTGGCCTGCCTGGACATGGATTTCGGCAGCTCGGCCTTGCACTATGGCTTCTACCTGGTGGTGACGATCCTCTTGCGGTGGGTGGGGGGAATGGGCTGGATCTGGAACGTGCCCACGCCGCCTGTGTGAGGTTGGCGACCGGCCTGTGGCCACTCCTCGCAGCATGGATCGAGTCGGGTCGCTGTGGTGGCGGCGATCGGCATCAAGCCGGTTGGTGTGCGCCGGCTTGTCCGGCCGGCCACCCCGGAGCGTGACCCTCCAGAGTCGATTCGCCGCGGAATTCAGCGCAGGCGCGAACGCAATGACGAACCGTCTTTGGAGGATACCTGAGCTTCTGGCACTGGATACCCGGCGCCAGTTGGTGCGCATCCCGCCCGAGCTGGATGTGCCGCTCACGGATCGGGTGCGCCGGCTGATCGACACGCGCCCCTTCCGGCGCCTGGCGCGGATCAGCCAGTTGGGCCTGGTCTCGCTGGTCTATCCCGCGGCCCATCACACGCGTTTCGAGCACTCGCTCGGCGCGTATCGGCTGGCCCTGTTGTATTTGAAGCAACTGGCCGCGGACCGGCGTTTCGCAGACGCGGTGGGGCCGGACCACGCCGGGCTGCTCGTGGCCGCAGCCCTGCTGCACGACGTGGGCCATTGGGCCTTCGGCCACCCGATCGAAGACCTCTCGCTCAACGGTGTACCCACCCACGAGCAGTTTGCCGCGCGCTTCCTGCACGAAAGCGAGCTGGCCGAGGTGCTCCGCACCCACTGGCGCATCGAGCCGGACGAAGTGCTCGGGCTGCTCCTCCAGCGACCCGACGACCCGGCCGGACGCATCCTGGCCAGCATGCTCTCCGGGCCGATCGACGTGGACAAAATGGACTATCTCTACCGCGACAGCCTGCACGCGGGCGTGCCCTACGGGCGCAATTTCGACCAGCAGCGCCTGCTGGGCAGTTTGTGTCTGAACCGCTCGGGCGACGGGCTGGCACTGACCGACAAGGGGCGCACCGCGGCCGAGCTGATGGTCTTCGCCCGATATGTGATGTTCAGCGAGGTCTACTGGCACCACGCGGTGCGCGCGGCCACGGCCATGTTCCAGCGGGCGTTCTACCTGCTCTACCGGCGGCTGGACCTGGAAGGGCTGTTCTCGCTCGATGAGCAGGAGATGATCGCGCAGTTGGAGCGCGCCGCAGCCGGCGGGCCGGCCGAAGGGTTGCTCGCCGGGCTGTTCGGGCCGCGGCGCCGGCTCTACAAGCGCCTGGCCCAATACAGCTTCTTCGAGTGCGGCCCGCTCTACCGGCGCCTCGCCCGGCGGCCCTATCCCTGGCTGGCCGCCTGCGCCGAGCGGTTTGCCGAGGTGGCCTCGCGCGCCGCGGGCCAGCGCGTCGAGGCGCACGAGGTGCTCTTCGACGCCCCGCCCCCTGCGCGCGAAGTGCAGTGCAACGTCGAGATTCTCTTCCCCAAGGAGAACGTCTATCGCCCGCTGGCCGAAGTCTCGCCCGTGGTGCGCACCCTGGCCACCGAGCAGTTCGACGACTACGTGAAACGCGTGCGCATCTTTGTGCATCCCCGTCTGTCCGATCGGCTGCGCAGCCTGAAGGACCTCAGCGAACTGGTCGAACAGGCCGCAGAGAGCACGACGTGAGGGCGCGGTGCCGCGCGTGCGAAGAATCGTAGGCCGGAACAAGCGCAGCGCCGTTCCGGCACAGTCCTCTCCCCTCTCCCGCCTGGCGGGAGAGGGGCCGGGGGTGAGGGCGGGTTGAAGCACACGGTGGCACGGGTGGCTTGTCCACCCGTGCTTGTCCGGTTCGAGATCATCGGTTGTCGCACTGCTGGACAAGCCAGCAGTGGCACCCGCGCACTATGTGCTCGGGCCC
>CAYXPN010000172.1:0-12514 GCA_964467075.1 uncultured Planctomycetaceae bacterium | reverse complement strand
GGACAGGATTACAGGATCGACGGGATGTTCTTAACGGACAGGATTACAGGATCGACGCGATGTTCTTTACGGACAGGATTACAGGATCGACGCGATGTTCTTAATGGACAGGATTACAGGATCGACGCGATAGCGCTGTGATGGCGGGATCGTCTCGCACAACGCATCCTGTTCATCCTGTCATCCCGTCTCCTTCCATTCTCTCCGTCCTGTGATCCCGTCCCTATTCCGCTTTCCGCTTTCGGCCTCTATCCCTCGCCGCGCGTGATCACCGGGAAGTTGTGTCGCTCCCCGCGGCCCTGCAACGGATAGTCTTTGCGCAACGGATGGGCGGTGAACTCTTCGGGGAGCACGATCCGCCTGAGGTCCGGGTGGCCCGAGAAGCGGATGCCGAACAGGTCCCAGACCTCGCGTTCCAGCCAGTTGGCCCCCTCCCACAGGTTTACGACCGAGGGAACCACCGGGTCCGTCTCACCCAGGAACCCACGCACGATCAGCCGTTCGTTGGTCTGGGTATTGCTCAGCACATAGACCATGCCGAACCGCTCGCGCGCCCCGCGGTAGTGGAGGTAGTCCACACACGTCACGTCCACCAGCAGGTCGAAGCCGAACTGCTCCTTGAGCGCGCACATCAGCTCGTGCAGCTTTTCGAGCGGCACGACCACGCGCGTCTGGCCGCGGAACTCGCTCGGCTCCAACTCGGGAAAAGCCCGCCGCAGGGCTTCCAGCGTATCTGAAGCGATCATCGTCTCAAAAGGCCTCCTTGGCCGCCCGCTTATCGGGCGACGGCCGATCGCCCCCAAGACCGCCGGCTCAATCCACAGGGCGCTCCTGCAAGGCGCGCTTGGGGCGCTGGCGCGAAGGGGCATCGAATTCGCGCCCGAAGACCGTATCCTCGGCCTGGATCTTGGCCTGCAGGTCGACCAGCGACTGAATAAGCTGCTCGGGCCGCGGGGGGCAGCCGGGTACGTACACGTCCACGGGAATGAAGCGGTCGATCCCCTGCACCACGCTGTAGGTGTCGAACACGCCGCCGGTCGAAGCGCAGGCGCCCATCGAGATGCACCACTTGGGCTCGTGCATCTGCTGCCAGAGGCGCTGCAGGACCGGCAGCATCTTCATCACCACCCGGCCGGCCACGATCATCAGGTCGCACTGGCGGGGGCTAAAGCGGAACACCTCGGCCCCAAAGCGCGCAATGTCGTGGCGGCTGGCACCGGTGGCCATCAACTCGATGCCGCAACAGGCCGTGGCAAACGGCATCGGCCACAGGCTGTAGCTGCGACACCAGGCGACCAGCCGGTCCAGCTTCGTGATCGCCACGTTATCGGGCAGCTCGACAATCGCCACCGCAACGCCCTCCTGCCCCGGTTCTGCATCATCGCCAGCGCAGAATCCCCCTGCGCCAGTCGTAGACCAGCCCCGCGACCAGCAACGCCACAAACACCATCACGCCCGCAAAGACCATATGCCGGCTGGCCACAAATCCCTCGGCCGGCCCGCGGGCGACCGCGGCATCGATCCCCAGCGCCGCGGGGCTGCCGGGCCCCGCAGCCGCTTCGGCCGGTGCGCCGGCCGCGGCCGCCTCGGGCGCGCGCAGGGCCAACGGGCGCGACGCCACGGCCCAGGGATAGAGAAACAGCAATTCCACGTCGAACACCAGAAATGCAATCGCCAGCAAGTGGTAGCGCACGTCGAAACGCCGCCGGGCCTCGTGGATCGGGTCCATGCCGCTCTCATAGGGCATGCGCTTGACCGGGTTCACACGGCCCGGGTTGAACAGATACCCCATGGCCGCGGTCGCCCCCGCCATCCCCAGCGCACAGAGTGCAAACAGAAAGATCGCCACTGCCGTGGTCTGACCGGACATCAGCAGTCACCTCGCCCTTGCCGGCTACGTTGGTCCCCGGGATGGCCGAAGGATCGAAAGCAGACGCCCCAGCCGCCTCAGACGGCCCAGCGCACCGCGTCCTTCCCGTCCCCGCGGGATGGGGTATCTCCAGGAAAACCACAATTCTATGGATCGCCGGATACCCCGTCAACGGCCCCGGGCAGCCCCGCTGCCGGCTGGCCGTCCCGCCGGGTCACCAGGGGCGAGGCACGCGTCGCTCCGACGGCCCTGCGGTTTCGCCAGCCGCGGAATAGGCGCGCCCACTGGCCACGCAGTGCACCAGCAGCCGTAGCAAGCCGTAGGCCGGAACGAGCCGTAGGCCGGAACGAGCGCAGCGCTGTTCCGGCAAGAGGTGGCGCAGCGTGATGCCGGAACATCGTCGCTTGCGCGACTTGTTCCGGCCTGCTTGGCTACTTGGCAGAAGCGTTGCGCAAGAATGGCAAAGGCAGGCCGCCAACAGACGCGGCGCGCGTTAGAAAAGCACGCGAAACCAAACGCGCAAAAAAGATGCCCTTGGCAGGCGGGGCAGGGACCTACCAAGGGCAGTGAGGCGAAGGTTTCCCTTCACCCGCTGTTATCATAGACACGAACGACGACCAAAACAAGGGTTTAGTCGAAAAATTTTTTGGGTTTCCGGCAGTCCCCTCTCCGCACGATCCCTCTCTCTTCCGGAAATGCCCCAGCGAGCACGAATCCCCACCAGTCTGACGGGGTATTTTTCGCGGTTTTCTACCACCTTTTGGGCGTTCAGATTCCGCTGCCAGGTAGGCCGTGTTTTTGGGGGGAAACAGGGGGCAGGCCGCGCTGCCAGATCGCCCTTTCACTGTTCGCCGTCCGGTGCCGCGTGTAGTGACCCGGCCGGGAATCTGCAAGGCTTGTGGATGGCAGCCGGCGCAGGCGATTCGCCGGCGGCCGGGCCGCGATTTCGCGCCGCGCAGAGGCCGGCTCGATACCGCCTCGACATCCGCTTGCGCCCAGCAGCCACGCGCGTTTCCCCGCGTCCTCAGGCGCGCTGCGTCTGAACCTGCTCAACATGCGAGCCTGCTCAGAACACGTCGAGAACGAAGTGATGGCCGGAGTGGTATCGCCGCGGCTCGGGGTAGTAGTTTTGCCACCGCCGGTTGTACACCGGGATGCGCATCTCCGGCGGATAGCGGAAGTAGAGATCTTCGCTGCTCCGGTAGTAGTCCTCGCCCCAGAAGTTCTGCGGATACCAGACATAGGGATAGTGGTAAAGCCGGTTCCAGTCCTGGATGCCGTAGGCCCCTCCCCACTGGCGCCCGAACGCCTGTTGGGCCTGTGCCTCGCCGATCCCGACCACGGCCACGAACCCGACTGCCAAGAGCAACACAAGTACCATCCGACGCATCGTCGATCCCCCCCAAGGTGTACGGAGCGGCACGGTCATGCCGCGGGATTGGGTCGTCCTCCTTCGGCCAAGCGCAGCGGGATATACTCCCTTCGCCGACTCGGCCAGTAATCAGGATCGGCACGCCCTACAGCCGGCATTGAAAGAATATCCGCCACAACCGGCGGCGCTTCCGCGATCCACAGCACTGGCCCTTGCGCAGGGACGAAGACCGGCAACAGCCTGTAAAGTCTGCCCATCTGCCCCAGTTTCCCGAACCTCGTGCCGCATCTACTCGCCGTGCAAAACGTACCGCCGCCGGGCCAAGTGCGCCGGCACTGTCGCCGTGCCCGCCCTCAATCGTCCAACGGGCCGGGGTCGGCAGTATCGCCTTGTCGTGGCGAGCCGTGCTGCTGGGATTCGAGCCAGGCGGCCAGCATCAACTGGGCCGCCACCATGTCGATCCGGCGCTTGCGCCGCTTGCTCGTCAACTCCGCGGCTTGCAGCATGTGTTCCGCCTCCACGCTGGTGAAGCGCTCGTCGAAGAAGACCACCGGCAGACCGGTCACCTCGCCGAGCCAGCGCCCGAACTGCCGTGCCTCAGACGACTTGGCGCTCTCGCGCCCGTCCAGGTGAACCGGCAGCCCCACCACAAACATCGTGATCCCGTGCTCGGCCGCCAGACGGCGCAGGTGCCTGCCGTCGGCCTGGGCACTGCGCCGCTGGTAGCTTTCCAGGGGGCTGGCAATGGTGCGCTGGCGGTCGCTCAGCGCGATGCCCAGACGCACCGTGCCGTAGTCGATGCCGGCCACGCGACCTGGTGAGTGCTCAGCCGATGGACTGTCCGACTCGTTCATGCCTCGTGCTCCCTCGTCAACCGATTATCCCCGGGCCGTCTGCGCCCGGCAAGCACGGCCGTGCGCCTGCACCCGGCAGCGCCACGGGGAAGTTTGACACCGCGCCTTTCCTCGGATAGAACCATGGTTTGGCAGCCCAGCGCGGCGCGAGCGATCGCGGCTATCTGACCGCTAAGAAAGGCCGAAATGCTGATGAGGAACGATTCGATCTCTCGTTGGCTTGTCAACATTTGCCTGGGGCTGACGCTTGCCATCGCCCTCGGTTGCGCCCGCGGTGAACCGCAAGGTGAATCGATTCCCCCCGCGCCCGGCCCATCGACCGGCACCACCGACACGCCCGCCACCGGCACCACCGACTTGTCCACCGGTGGCTCTACCCAAACGCCTGTCGGCGGCACCACCGAAATGCCCGCGGCCGCGGCCGCCGGCCCCTCATGGCCCCGCTTCCACGGCCCGCAGAACGACAACCGCTCGACCGAGACCGGGCTGTTGAAGAAGTGGCCCGCGGGAGGTCCGCCGCTGTTTTGGACCGCCCGGGGACTGGGGGAGGGCTATTCGAGCGTGAGCATTGCCGGCGGGCTGATCCACACGGCCGGCAACATCGGCGAGCAGACCGTGATCACGGCCCTGGCCCTGGACGGCGAGGTGGTCTGGCAGCAGCCCAACGGCCCGGCCTGGACGGGCGAGTATCCCGGCACGCGGAGCACGCCCACGATCGACGGCGATCGCCTCTACCACCAGAGCCCGCTGGGCAACCTGGTGTGCATGAAAGCGGCCACGGGCGAGCGGCTTTGGGACTTGAACGTGCTGGAGACCTTCGCCAGCGAGAATATCCGCTGGGCCCTGGCCGAGTCGCTTCTGGTCGACGGGCCGCGCGTGATCAGCACGCCCGGCGGCCCGCAGACGTGTGTGGTGGCCCTGGACAAGATGACCGGCCAGCCGGTCTGGCAGTCGGAAAGCGCCGAGGGCGACCTGACCGGCTATTGCTCCCCGTCGCTGGTCGAGTACGAGGGCAAGCGGCTGATCCTGACCATGACCGGCCGCGCGGTGGTTTGCGTGGACGCGGAGACGGGCAAGCTCTATTGGCGGTTTCCCCACAAGACGTCCTACGACATCAATGTGCAGACTCCGATCTGTGTGGACGGCTGGGTGTTTATCAGCAGCGGCTACCGCTCGGGCTCCCGCATGCTGAAGATGGAGGTAAGCGGCGATAGCCTGAGCGTGGAAGAGGTCTGGAGCAACAAAGACCTGGACAACCACCACGGCGGCGTGTTGCTGCTGGACGGTTTCCTCTACGGCTCGTCGCACGGCGGCAGTTGGGTCTGCCTGGATTGGTCCACCGGCGAGACCAGGTACAAAGAGCGGGGCGTGGGCAAGGGCTCGTTGACCTATGCCGACGGCATGCTCTACACCCTGAGCGAGCGGCACGAAATGGGCCTGGTGCCGGCCACGCCGGAGAAGCACGAAGTGGTCAGCCGGTTCGAGCTGCCCGAGGGCGGCGAAGGGCCCAGTTGGGCCCATCCGGTGGTCTGCGGCGGCCGGCTCTACCTCCGCCACGGGGATTTCCTGTATTGCTACGACGTGAGGGCACGCTGAGCCGGCGCGCAAGCATCGTAGGCCGGAACAAGCGTAGCGCTGTTCCGGCGCAATGCTGATGCCGGAACGGCGTCGCTCGGGCGACTTGTTCCGGCCTACGTCTCTTTCGCGGAGCGAAAGGCGACAATGACGGCCCGTGAACGGTTACGGCCCCCGAAAACAAAACAGAGGGACCTTATTGCCGGCCCGCTGTAGGCGTCGTCGAAGACACGCGCTGCGCAGTGGTCTGGGTGGCCGTGGAAGGACCGTCAGCCCCGGGTGCTCCCTTCTCGCCGGTCTTCTCGCCCTGGCCTTCGCTCGCCTGCGCAGCCAGAGCATCGCGGATCATTTTCTCCACGCTCTTGGGACTCTGGCCGCCCACCAGCCGGCGCCGGAGCCAGCCGCGCGGTGTCTTGCGGTAGAGCACAAGCTGCGGGATAGGGCCTCCGTCGGTCAGCGCGCGGCCCAGTTTGGGCTCACGGTCGAGATCGACCACAGTGTAGGCCACCCGACCCAGCAGCCCGCGGCGCCGAATCTGGGGGATCACGGTGGTCTCCATCTGCCGGCAGGCGCCACACCACTTTGCGGTGACCATCACCAGCATGGGCGTGCCGGTCTGTTCCAGCTTCTGGCGGGCGACGGCATAAGGGACCGCCTCCTCTGCTGACTCTGCTGAACCGCCGGCCATCCAAAGCGATGCCTGAAGCACCGCCAACAACGTCAGTCCGTTCACTGCTGCACTCCTTTTCTCTCGTCTCTCGCGCCTGCTCGTCGTGCCGAGGAACCCTCCCGCCTCCGAGCAAGTCAATCCTGGGAGCGAACCCAACCGGCAGCATCGCGCCGCATGCCGGTTCCATCCTGCGCCTACACCGGTCCCGCTGGTCCGTGTCCTTGGCGCGCAATTGGCGCGCAACGCAAACCAAGGGCCCGGCAGGCTCTCATCCGAAAGGGGGACGGCTCGCCGCGGGGTGCCCGTCGAGCGACAGGCGTTGGGCAAGCCGCCATGCCAGGTAGGTAGCCGGGATTCTATCCGGGTGCGCCGAAGAATGCAATCAGCGCAACCGGCCTGCCCCGCGATTCTTCTCGTAACCGTTCACGGGGACTGTCCCAGTTTTCGCAACGAAGGGAGCGCAAAAACAGGACGGTCCCCCTTCCGCCACGAGGAAAGAGGAACATTTCTCGACCCCAAGCGGGCCGAGAAATCGGTCAGCCCCCGACCGGTGACGGGTTACGTTGCTTCAGAGCGCAGGGGGGGAGGCGTGCCACCCGCGGCCGGCATAGAGAGCCGGAGATTCTCAAAGCGGCAGGCCCTGAAAAGAGCCAAGGCGGCACGACACGGCCGCAGGACCGCATCGGCTGCCAAGCATCCAGCGGCGCAGAAGCAAAGGTCCTAAGACCGGGCGCCCGTCCTGCCCTCGGTCCGCGGCTGCTCTTGCCGATCCTTGATTTCTTCCCGCACGATCGCCATCTTGTCCGGTGCCTCGATGCCCAAGCGAACGACGCCTTGTGTGACGCGCACCACGGTCACACAGATATCGTCGCCGATGAGGATTCTCTCGCCGACCCTTCGAGAAAGGACCAGCATTGCACTTCCCTGTGGTCGAGGATCTGCGAAGCCCTTGGTCCGGAGCGATCGCGGCCTCCGCGCATGACGTACCCCTATCGCAACATCCCGTAAGCTAGCAGTGCTAGCAGTGATTTGCAAGTAGCCGAGCTGTTTTTCCCTGACGGGCCAAGCAGTTTCCCATGGCAGGCAGTCATTCGGCGCTGCCCCGCGATGGACCCCAAGGTCCTGGCCATATAGCGTGACCAGGCAAGCCAGGCAAAGCAGGAAGGTTGTCTGGGACCTTGCTGGGCCACGGCACCTCGGACCGGCCTTGTTGGGCCAGTGTGCGTTCGGACCGGGCAGGCCGGGCGTCATGTTGACGCCGCCCCCGGGGCTGTCCAGAATGGGGACCGGGCGCATTGGCCAGACAGCTTCGGGGAGAAACTGCCATGAGTATGCGACAATCGCGGACAGCCGTTTCGTTTGCGGGCAGGATTAGCTCTTGGGAAATCCGCGGATCGTGGGCGGTCTTTGCCGCCTGGGCCATGGTCTCGGCCGTGGGTCTTCTCGTGGCCGACAACCAGGCCGCGGCTGCCCAGAGCGCCGCGCCAACAGAGGCACAGCCGGTCACGCTGCTCGTCGAGGCCGAAGGCTTCGACAACCTCGGCGGCTGGGTGGTCGACCAGCAGTTCATGGACCAGATGGGCTCACCGATGCTCTTGGCCCACGGGCTGGGCGTGCCGGTTGCGGACGCTACAACCACGGTCGCTCTGCCGCGCGGGGGCGAGTATCGCGTGTGGGTGCGCACACGAGACTGGTGCGCGCCTTGGAACGCCCCGGTCTCGCCCGGGCGCTTCCAGGTGCTCCTGGGCGACCGGGCCCTGGAAACGGTCTTCGGCACCGAGGGGGCCCAGTGGCACTGGCAGGACGGTGGCATCGTGCGCTTATCCGGGCCGGGCGAGTTGAAGCTTGCGCTTCACGACCTGACGGGCTTCAACGGGCGCTGCGACGCGATTGTCCTGACGACCGACCACAAACTCATCCCGCCCAACCAGGGCGAAGCGCTCAAGCAGTTTCGCCGCGAGCTGCTCGGACTGCCGGAGACGCCACCGGACGCCGGGCAGTTCGACCTGGTGGTGGTCGGCGGGGGAATGGCCGGCTCCTGCGCGGCCGTTTCGGCTGCGCGATTGGGTTTGCAGGTGGCCTTGATCCAGGACCGCCCGGTGCTGGGCGGCAACAACAGTTCCGAGGTGCGCGTCCATCTGGGCGGGGGCATCCACCTGCCGCCTTATCCGGCCTTGGGCGGGGTGGTGCGCGAGTTGGGGCCCTCCGGAGGCGGCAATGCCGGACCGGGCGCACAATATGAGGACGAGAAGAAACGGGCTGTGGTCCAGGCCGAAGAGAACTTGCACCTGTTCCTCAACACCCGCGTAGTCCGCGTGGAGATGGACCAGCGCCGGATCGTGGCCGCGATAGGCAAAAACGTCCGCACCGGGCGCGAACTGCGCTTTCCCGGCCGCTGGTTCGCCGATTGCACGGGCGACGGCAACCTGGGCTATCTGGCCGGGGCCGATTTCCGCTACGGGCGCGAATCGCGGGCCGAGACCGGCGAGCCGCTTGCGCCCGAGGAGCCCGACCGCCAGGTCATGGGCGCCTCGGTCATGTGGCGCTCGGTGCCCACGGACCATCCGGTGCCGTTTCCCGAGTGTCCCTGGGCCGTCCAGTTCAATGCGCAGAACTACCAGCGGGCCCTCTCGGGCAACTGGAACTGGGAAACCGGGTTTCGCTGGGACCAGATCGAGCAGTTCGAGATGGTCCGCGACCACGGGCTGCGTGCGGTGTTCGGCAATTGGGCCTTTCAGAAGCACCACGCGCCGGACAAGGAGCGATATGCCGACGATCGGCTGGAGTGGGTGGCCTATGTGGCTGGCAAACGCGAGTCGCGCCGCTTGCTGGGCGACGTGATCCTCAGGCAGCAGGACGTGGTCGACGAGCGCCCCTACCCCGACGCCTGTGTGACCACCACCTGGACGATCGACCTGCACTATCCCATCCAGTCCGACCAGTTTCCCGGCCAGGAGTTCCGTTCGCGCGCCGAGCACGTGAAGATCAAGCCCTATCCGATCCCCTATCGCTGCCTCTACTCGCGCAACACCGACAACCTGTTCATGGCCGGGCGCTGCATCAGCGTGACCCACGTGGCCCTGGGCACGGTGCGGGTGATGCGCACCTGCGGGATGATGGGCGAGGTGGTGGGCATGGGCGCGGCGGTCTGCAAGCGCCGCGATGCCGACCCGCGCGGGATCTACGCCGAGCATCTCGACGACCTGAAGGAGCTGATGGAGCGCGGCGTGGGGCGCCTGCCAATGCCCGGCCCGCCCAAGCCGCCCGACTGGCTCGACCGGGCCGGTCCCAACCTGGCCCGCTCCGCCGCGGTGGCCGTCTCCAGCCGCTACGGACCCACGCAATATCCGCCGGAGAACGTCAACGACGGCCGGGCCGACTTCGGCGACAACGCCCTGCGCTTCGTCAGCGGGCCTGAGCTGCCGGGCTTTGTCGAGCTGAGCTGGCCGCGAGCCCAACGGATCGGCGCGGTGCGCATTCTTACCGGCCAGAGCGGCTCCCAGGGACCGCAAACGCCCATCACCGATTTCGTGGTCAAGTGCCAGGACGGCACCACTTGGCGGGAGATTTCCGAGACGCGAACCTCGGGCAATGCCGCGGCCGACTGGCACGCCCGATTCTCTCCCGTCGACACCCAGCGATTGCGCCTGGAAGTGACCGCTGCGCCGGGCAACCTGATCCGTATCTGGGAATGGGAGGTCTACGGGCCGGTGGCGGAGGGCGGCAAGTAAGCGGCGTCGCTCTGCCGCACTCAAACGCCCTCCGGCTTGCGCGCCTCGACCACCGAATCCATCCACTCGTCCCTGGTGCGCAGCACCGGGTCCACAAAGCCCGCGGCCCGCAGATCGTCGGCAAACTCCTCGAAGGTGAACGTGCCGCCGGTGGCCGTGTTGGCCAGCATGTTCACGGCGAACAACGCGCCCCCGACCGGCCGGGTACGGCAGGGCTCCATCACCACGTCGCGCACGGCAATGCGCCCGCCGGGCCCGAGCGCCGCAAACACCTTGGCAAACAACGCGCGGTTGTGTTCGCGGCTGTGCTGATGGGCAATCGCGCTCACCCAAGCAAAGTCCGCGCCGCCCGGCAGCTCGTCGCGATAGAAATCGCCGGGAACCAGCCGGATGCGCTCGGCCATGCCGCTCTGGGCGATCCGCTCCCCAGCCTGCACGATGGCATGGGGCAGGTCGAAAATCGTGGCCCGTGCCTCGGGCACCGCGCGCAGGAAGGCCAGCGTCCAGGTGCCCGACGCCCCGCCCACGTCGAGCAGGTGCTCGAATCGCAGGGGACCGAGCCGGGCCACCAGACTCTCGGCCACCGGGCCGGAAACCACGTGCATCGCCCCGATGAACGCGGCCCGATCGGCTTCCACGCCGCGAATGCTGGCGGTGCGCGGAAAGGGCAGCCCGGCTTTGACGGTCCAGGCCAATTGGGCCCAGCAGCGCATGGCATTGGCCCGATGGAGCACCATGGGCAGCACGCTCTCGGGGCTCTCGGCAACCAGCAGGGTTTGCAGCGGCTCGGGCACTGCGTAGAGGTGGTCGTGTTTTTCCAGAAGCCCCAGCGCCGCCAGTCCATCGAGCAGGATGCGCACTCCGCGCGGGTCGGCCTTGATGGCTTGGGCGAGCTGTTCGGCCGAGAGGCGCTGCCGGCCGAGCGCAGCCCAAACATCCAGCTCCGCGGCCGCGCTGAGCAGACAGGCCGGCATGTATCCGTTGCCCATCTCCATCACGCGGGCCCGAGCCGCATCCAGGGACGATTCGTTCATGTCAAGCCTCTCGAAGATGGCAAAATCGCGAAATACCGTATGCAACCCGAAGCCGGCGCCCGGCGTGTGTCAGGGACCCGAAGGGTCCGCCGCACCGTGTGCCTTTGGCGTGCAGCCCCGCGGCAGACGATCGAGAAACTCGACCATGGCCTCGAAATACTCGTCCGGCGGGAAATCGTTGTGGTCCGCGCCGGGCAGGATGAGCAGTTGCCCCGGCCGCCGGGCCGCGGCGTGAAGCTCCTTGCCCAACTCCAGCGGCACAATGGTGTCCAGCTCACCGTGGACTTGCAGCAGTGGGCCGTCGTAGCGACCGATCTTTGCCAGCGCGTCCAGCCGGGTGCGCAACAGCCAGCGCACCGGCAGCCAGGGGAAGTGGTGTGCCGCCACGTCGGGGATCGAGGTGAACGCCCCGTCGAGCACCAGTCCCCGAGCCCCGTCCGCGGCTGCCAGGTCCACGGACACAGCCCCGCCCAGCGAGCGCCCCAAGAGCACGATGTCCTGCTCGGCCACTCCCGCACGCCGGGCGAGCCAGCGGCGCGCCGCCCGGGCGTCGGCCAGGATGCCGGCTTCGTAGGGACGGCCTTCGCTGCGCCCGTAGCCGCGGTAGTCGTAGATCAGCACGGCCACGCCCACCCGGTCGTGCAGCTCTTGGAGCAGCTCGACCCGATCGCTCAGGTTGCCGGCATTGCCGTGGCTCCAGAGCACCACCGCGCGCGGGTCGGGATGCGCCACATACCAGCCGTGCAGGCGTGTGCCGTCCGCGGCCTCGAACCAGGCGTCGTCGAACGCCAGCCCCGCGGGCTGCCAGTCACCGGCCGGATACTTGCTCGGAAAGAAGATCAACCGCTCTTCGAACCACATAACAATCACCACCAGGACCAACACGGCCAGCACCAGCCAGCGCACCGGCCTGAGCGCCCACCACCACCATCGCCTGCCGACCACGCCCGGCGGGGTGCGCCTATCCCGGCTGCACATGGCTCCACCGCTGGAAAGTATGTGAGGGGGGCCAGGAATCCCGTGTGCCACTGCTTCGCCGGAAGCAGTGCCTCGCCGCTGCCGCCACTGCTTGCCCGCCGGGCAAGCAGTGGCACACGGCCGTCTTGCAGCGAAATCCGGGGACAATCCCCGGACACCTTCAAGTATGTACGACGGGTCGAGCGAAAAGCGAGACCCACCAAAAAAGCAAGTTGGTGGGTCTGCGCCTCCGGCTTGACCCACCCTACGTGTGTTCGCCGGCCGACCCAGCCGTGCAACAAGCCTTGATCTCTCCGTGCTCAGAAGGGCCGCGGCCGGTAGGAGAACGAGTCCCAGTAGGCCCGGTCCACCGCATACACGTCGATCGGGTCCTCAGGCCCGAGGTCCGGCGCCAGGATGCCGAAACGCTCCATCTCGCGCACATAGTGCT
>CAYXPN010000171.1:7087-12516 GCA_964467075.1 uncultured Planctomycetaceae bacterium | reverse complement strand
CGACTATCCACGCGAAATGGCCCGAAAACGGGCAGCGGCCCGTGAACGGTTACGGTGGGTCTCGCTTTTCGCTCGACCCACCCGACAGGCTGTAGAAACCAAGCCTTTTTGGAATCCGTGGAGCAACGAGCGCCTCTGTAGCGCGAAGGAGCATTCGACAATGCGACAACTGCTCTCTATGCGGCCGTGGGGCTGGCGGGCAATGATTGTGGCGTTGGCCGCGGCATGGTGCCTGGGCATGGTCTCGCCGGCCCCGGGCGCCAAGAACGTGATCCTCATGGTCTCCGACGGGGCCGGCTACAACACCTGGCTGGCCACCAGCATGTACCGGGGCCGCACGGGCCAAGAGGTCTATGACACCGAAGGCTGGGTGCACCTGGGGTGCGCCACCTATGCGTTGCACCAGGCCAAGTCCCCACGCGGCAAAGGCGAGCAGGACCCGGGTTTGGTCTACGATCCGGCCAAGGCCTGGGATACCACCAGCCGCGGCGGGCTGTTGGGCTCGGGGCCGTGCCTGGGGTATGCGTATCTGAAATCCACGGCCACGGACTCTGCGGCCGCGGCCACGGCCATGGCCGCCGGCCAGAAGACCTACAACGCCGCGATCAACTGGACCGACTTCGACCAGCCGCTTACCGGGCGCACACTGCCCGAGCTGGCCGCTGCGGCCGGCAAGCTCTCCGGGGTGCTCACCTCGGTCCAGATCAGCCACGCCACGCCCGCGGGCCTGGGCGGGGCCCACAACCCCAGCCGCCAGAATTACGAAGAAATCGCCAACGAGATGTTCGACGCCGCCTGGCTGCACGTCATCATGGGTGCCGGCCATCCGGAATACGACGACAGCGGCGAGCCTCGCAGACTCCTGAAAAACTACGACTACGTCGGCGGCAAGTCCACCTGGAGCCAACTGAAGGCCGGCACCCACCCCGGCGGCTGGACCCTGGCGGAGACCAAGGCCGAGTTCAAGGCCCTCGCTACAGGGCCCACGCCGTCGAAGGTGCTCGGCCTGGCCCGCGTGGCGAGCACGCTGCAACAGAAGCGCTCCCACCAGGCGCGCGGCGACGCCCAGCCCTTTGCCGATCCGCTCAACGCGGACGTGCCCTCCCTGGAGCTGATGACCCGCGCTGCCTTGAACTGCCTGGACGACGACACGGAAGGCTTCTATCTGATGATCGAAGGCGGCGCCGTGGACTGGGCCAACCACGCCAACGACCCGGCGCGCATGGTCGAGGAGCAGATCGACTTTGTGCGCGCCGTCGAAGCCGTGGTCGCCTGGGTCGAAAGCCACGGCGGATGGTCCGAGACCCTGGTGATCCTCACCGCGGACCACGAGTGCGGGCTGCTGTGGGGTCCGAAGTCGGACGAGGTGGCCTTTCAGCCCATCGAAGACCGCGGCTCGGGCAAGCTGCCCGGCATGAGGTATCTGAGCGGCGGACACACCAACGGCCTTGTGCCGCTCATTGCGCGCGGTCCGGGCAGCGAGCGTTTGGTCGGGTTGGTCGTGGGCACCGACGCCAAGGCAGCGGAGGTGTGGCGCTTCTCGGGGCGCTATGTGGACAACACGGCCATCTTTCGCGTGATCGCCGCGGAGCTGGGCGCGGAGGAAGAGTAGGCCCTGTTTCAGGACCGTAGCCGCCGTCGCCAGACGGCGGACAAATCGCCAGGCAAGCACCGCCGTCCACGCTCTGGCGAGCGTGGCTACGGCTTGGACGGCCCGCTCACGGCGGATCGGCCTGCACGGGCGCGCGTTCTGGCCGGGGCCGATACGCGCAATCGGGGTCCGACTCCAGCGGATCGCCCGTTACAGCGAACGCCCGGGCCCGGCTGCCCCCGCACACATAGCGGTATTCGCAGATGCCGCACTTGCCCTTGAAGCGGTCCGGATCGCGCAGGGCCCGAAAGGCGGGATGGCGCTGGTAGGTCTCGACCACGGAGTCCTGGGGAAAGCGCCCGCAGCAAAGCGGCAGGAACCCGGCCGGGAAGATCTCGCCGGTGTGGCTGAGGAACATCACGCCCTTGCCGTCGCCCACTCCCAAGGGCGCCCGATGGCCGCGCCGCGCCGCGGCATCCTCGGCATCGCCGGGGCCGGCCAGCGGATCGCCCCCCAGCTCGATCACAAAACGGCGATAGTGCGGCGCCTCGGTGGTCTTCACGGCATAGGGCTGACAGCGGGCGTGGTGCCAGAGTCGCGCAAACACCTCTTCATATTCCTGCGCGCTGATGCGCTGCTCTTCCACCCCGCGGCCGACCGGCACCAGGAAGAACACCGACCACATGGCGATCCCCTCCCGGGCGAGCAGCTCGGCCAAGGCATCGACCTGGTGTACGTTGCGCCGGGTGATCGTGGTGTTGACCTGCACGGCCATCTCTAGCTCGCGCGCGTGGGCGAGCATCTCCAGCGTGCGCGCAAAGCTGCCTTCCCAGCCGCGAAACGCATCGTGAACCGCCGCGTCCGCCCCGTCCAGACTGATGCCCAGCCGGCGCACCCCTGCCTGGCGTGCCCGGGCGAAGGCCTCGCGCGTGGCCAGCGGTGTGGCCGACGGTGTGAGCGCCACCTGCAGGCCCTGGCCCACGGCGTGCTCGATCAGCTCCCACAGATCGGCCCGCTTGAGCGGATCGCCGCCGGTGAAGACCACCATGGGAGGGCGCGGAAACGAGGCCGCCTGGTCCAGCAGGGCCGCAGACTGCGCGGGCGAAAGCTCGTCCGGGTGCGGCTCAGCCTGGGCCGATGCCCGGCAGTGTTTGCACACCAGGTCACAGGCCAGCGTGACCTCGTAGTAGAACATCAACGGGCTGTGGTCGAAATCGGCCGTGGAATAGGACTGCACGTTCATCATCGTTTGCCCGTTGGTGGCAAAGGTCGTGGCCACGCTCGCCAGAGCGTGCGCGCGGGTGCCACTGCTGGCTCGTCCAGCAGTGCGTCGTCACGATGCAGCGCCCACGGGTGGACAAGCCACCCGTGCCACCCCGCCGCCGATTTGTCCGCTACATGTAGCCACGCTCGCCAGAGCGTGGACGGTTCCGGGCGTTGCCTGATTCGCGCGGGTGCCACTGCTGGCTCGTCCAGCAGTGCGTCGTCACGATGCAGCGCCCACGGGTGGACAAGCCACCCGTGCCACCCCGCCGCCGATTTGTCCGCTACATGTAGCCACGCTCGCCAGAGCGTGGACGGTTCCGGGCGTTGCCTGATTCGCCTGTCCGCCGTCTGGCTTTCGGCGGCTACATGCGACGGCGGCTACATCGGTCACCATCCCTCTTACTTCAATTCCTTGATGCGGATGTGGCGGAACTCGACCGGGTCGCCGTGGCCCAGGAAACCGATATGCCCCTGCGGATTGTGCAGGCCCGGGTGGGGCCGACCGTCCGCGGGCTTCTCCACGGTCGATAGGTCGGCATCCACCACCACCTGGCCGTTGACCGTGATGCGCACGTGCGAGCCCTGGCAGTCGATTTCCTCGGAGTTCCACTGGCCCACTGGCTTCAGGCAGCCGCGCTTGGCCGGCACCACGCCGTAGATCGAGCCGTGGACCTGGTAGGGCTTGAGCCAGTCGCGGTATTTCTCGTGGCCGTCGTCGAGGATCTGGATTTCCATGCCCACGTAGGCCGGGTTTCCTTTGAGCGGCGTGCGGATGCCCACGCCGTTATTCCCGCCGGGCGGCAGCTTGAACTCGAAGCGGAAGATGAAATCGCCGTACTGCTTCTCCGTGTAGAGATTGCCGCCGGGCTCACAGACCAGCACCCCGTCGCGCACAGGATAGCCTTCCACCGCGCCGGTCCAGCCCTGGTGGGTCCGGCCGTCGAAGAGGAGCACGAATCCTTCGCGTGCCTCATCGTCGCTGAGCCGGTTCGGATCATCGGTTTCGGCTGCCGCGGCCGGCGGCGTCCAAGCAGCCGGCAGGCAGGCGATCGCCGCCAACGCCGGCACAAACAGAGCCCACAGCAAACGTTGCAGCCAGGAGTTCCTCATGGTGCGGTTCCCTTTGTGTTGCGGTGGTTCAAGCATTGGGGCGGATCACGGTCATGGTGGACAGCAGGCCCGAGTCCCGCGCCCGCGCTCCGTATCTTTCCATTGTAGACAGCCGGTCCAGGCGGTTTGTAGACAGCAGGTCCGATCTCTCTGTGGTCGGCCGGCGCGATCGCCACACGCGCGTTGGCGGATTGGGTGGCACGCCGTTCGCAGGGCGTCGCATCGGTAGGGGCGACGCATGCGTCGCCCCTACAGGATTCCCGCTTCTCCCCGGCGGATGCGGCGAGCCCCGGGGTTCATGCCCGGGGGATTCACCGCGGCAACCGCGCCGCGGCTCAGAACTCCTGCCCCGTGAGCCGCTCATAGGCCTCGACGTACTTCGCCCGCGTCTTGGCCACGATCTCGTCGGGCAGCGGCGGGGGCGGGCTATTCTTGTCCCAGTCGGTCGAGCTGAGCCAGTCGCGCACAAACTGCTTGTCGAACGACGGCTGGCTGCGACCCGGCTGATACTGGTCGGCCGGCCAGAATCGCGAGCTGTCGGGCGTGAGCACCTCGTCGATGAGCACCAGGCTGCCGTCCTCCAGGCGGCCGAATTCAAATTTGGTGTCGGCGATGATGATACCGCGCTTTAGCGCATACTCCGCCCCGCGCAAGAAAATCTCGATGCTCCGGCGGCGCAGCTCCTCGGCCAGCTCCCTGCCCACCAGTTCCACCATGCGCTCCAGCGAGATGTTCTCGTCGTGGCCGCTGGTGGCCTTGGTGGCGGGCGTGAAGATGGGCTCGGGCAGGCCGGCGCTCTCGACGAGCCCCTCGGGCAGGCGGATGCCGCAGACCGTGCCCTGCTGCTGATATTCCCTCCAGCCCGAACCGGCCAGGTAGCCGCGTACCACGCATTCGATGAGCACCACGTCGGCCTTGCGCCCCAGCATGGCCCGCCCGGCGAGCACCCTGCGGTCCACCTCCGGCGGCAGGTCCATCTCGGCGGGGTCGATGGTGAGCAGGTGGTTCGGCTCCTCGAGTCGCTCGAACCAAAAGGCCGCCAACTGGTTGAGCACCCGGCCCTTGTCGGGAATCGGGGTAGGCAAAACCCAATCGAACGCGCTGATGCGATCCGTGCTGACCAGCAGCAGCCGATCGCCCAGGTCGTAGATGTCCCGCACCTTGCCGCGGCGGACCGGCAGGCCCGGCAACGCCGTCTCCCGCACCACCGATGTGCTGTCCATGGGATTCTCCTCGATTCTTGAGTTCGTGGAGCGACGCGGTCCCTGGCGTCGGTCTTCGTGGAGGGACGCGGTCCCTCGCGTCCGCTGCGTGGAGGGACGCGGTCCCTCGCGTCCGCCTTGATGGAGGGACGCGGTCCCTCGCGTCCGCTGCGTGGAGGGACGCGGTCCCTCGCGTCCGCCTTGATGGAGGGACGCGGTCCCTCGCGTCCGCCTTGATGGAGGGACGTGCTCCGTCACGT
>CAYXPN010000171.1:2924-6987 GCA_964467075.1 uncultured Planctomycetaceae bacterium | reverse complement strand
TGGAGGGACGCGGTCCCTCGCGTCCGCCTTGATGGAGGGACGTGCTCCGTCACGTCCGCTGCGTGGAGGGACGCGGTCCCTCGCGTCCGCCGAACCCCAATGAAGCGGCCACGACAAAGCGTGGCCCTCCATGCCGCCGGCCACGACAAAGCGTGGCCCTCCATGCCGCCGGCCACGACTCCATGCTCGATAGGGCCTCCTACGGTCTCGGACACGCGCCGGGCGAGTATAGCCGACCGGTGTCTGCCCTGCCAGCGGGGGCGGGTCTCGAAGCGCCTTGAAGCCGTCCGACCAGTCCGATACACTTCCATCGGCCGGCAAAGTTTCTGCCGTGTGTGCGCGCCCGCGGCCTGTCTGGGTCGAAGAATTTCCCCGTTCGCCTGGCCAAACGATCCTGTTCCAGCAACGCCGCAGCGCGGATGCCCCCGCTCCCGTTGGTCGCCGGGGTTCGCTGGTTGCGTGGAAGTGAACAGAGAAGGACGCCCACCTTATGGGCCAGATGCGATTCGCGGTCTTTCCGCCCGAGCGGCTCACGCCCCAGATGGCCGAGCGCGCCTGCCTGACCACCCTGGACCAGAGCTGCTCGATGGTCCAGGCGCGCGTGGAGCCCGGCCGGCTCGTTCTCCAGCGCAAGGCCGGCGATTCCGCCATCCTGCACCTGGCTTGGCCGCTCGGCGAGCAGGACTGGGCCGTGTTGTGTACCGCCACGTTGATCGAACGGCCGGACGACTACCATCTGCCCCTGGAGCTTGCCCGCGGCACCATCGGCCAGTTGCGCAATCAGATCGAGGCCTGGAAGGCCCTGGGCATGGTGGTGGGCGAGGAGGTGCTCGGCCTGGTGCGCCGGGCCGTCTCGGCCCTGGGCCAGGCAGCGGTCAGCAAGGCCGATCCCCCGCGCTCGGCAAGCCTGGCCGAGCAGTCCATCCGTCTCGGGCTCCAGGCAACCGACGTGCTGGCCGCGGCCTATGCAGACCAGGTGCTGGCCGCCCGGCGCCGGGCCGCGAACCGGCTGATGCCTATCCTGGGCGGCAATCTTCAAACCGCGCCGCCCCAGGGGCCGTTGGCGGCGCAGTTCGCGCGCGGATTCAATACGGCCGTGGTTCCCCTGCCGTGGTCGGCCATCGAACGCGAGGAGAACCGCTACGACTGGACGGCCTGCGACCGGCAGATCACCTGGGCCCGCGGCCAAGGGCTCAAGGTCTGCTGCGGCCCGCTCCTACAGCTCGATCGGGGCTCGTTGCCCCAATGGCTGCTGCTCTGGGAAGGCGACTTCGGCAACATCCAGAAGTTCGCGTCCGGCTTTGTGCGCGCGGCAGTGGAGCGCTATCGCGGTCGGGTCGATATCTGGCACTGTGCCGCGCGCATCCACGCGCCGGAGACGCTGGGCCTCACGGAGGAAGAGCGTCTGCGCCTGGCCGCCCACGTGCTCGAACTGACGCGCCAGTTCGATTCCGTTGCGGCCCCGGTGGTTTCGTTCGACCAGCCTTGGGGCGAGTACATGAGCCGGCGCGAGCTGGATTTCGCGCCGTTGCACCTGGCCGACGCCTTGGTGCGCGCGGGCCTGGACCTGGCCGCGCTGGGCGTGGAGATCAACTTGGCCTACTTGCCCGGCGGCACGCTGCCGCGCACCGCGCTGGAGCTGAGCCGGCTGGTCGATCTCTGGGCGTCGCTGGGATTGCCGCTGGTGGTCTTCCTGGTGGTGCCCGGCGGCAGCGGCGATGATCCGCGGGCCCGGCGCCGGGTGGGTGTCTGGCCGGGCGAGTGGGGCCCGGAGCGCCAGCAGCGCTATGTGGCCGGCTGGGTGCCCTTGCTCTTGGCCAAACCGGGCGTTTGCGGCGTGGTGTGGAACCAGTGGCGCGATGGCGCGGAGCACGAGTTTCCGCACGGCGGACTGCTGGGCGCCGAGGAGAAGCCCAAACCGGCGTGGGAGGCGTGGGTCGAGGCGCGCGCGGCCTTCGACCCCACGGCCGCCAGCCCGGCAGCGCAAGGTCCGGAGCCCAACCAGCCACCCGAGGACTGAGCGGCCGGGCCGTCCGTTGCCGGGCGGCCGGAGTGCTGCGCAGAACCGGGCGGTTTCTCAGCCGGACTCACACCGCCGGCACGCTCAGCCGTCCGAGGCCTCTCGGCGGCGGAAGCAGGCCAGGCACATGTCGTCGCTCTGGCGATGGGTGCCCACAAAGCTGCGCACGTTCTCCAGAATCCGCCGGCCCAACTGCTCCACGGCCTCGATCTGGGCCGCAAGCTGGCTGCGCAACCGATCCATGCCGAACAGATCGCCGCGCTCGTTCATCGCCTCGGTGATCCCGTCGGTGTACAAAGTCAGGCAGTCGCCCGGCTCCAGGCCGACCACGCACTGCGGATAGTCCATCTCGGGATCGACGCCCACCGGCAGGCGGGTTTCTTCTTCGCTCACGGCCAGGATGCCGCCCCCAAAGCGGCGCAACAAGGGCGGCAGGTGGCCGGCGTTGACCAGGGTGACCTCGTGGCGGGCCGGATCAATGACCGAGAGCACCATGGTCACGAAACGGTCTTCCCAGCCGCGGCTGCAGAACGTGCGGTTCAGCCGCCCCAGCGCCGCGCCCGGCGTGGGTTCCGCGGCCAGACAGAAGCGGGTTTCGGCCGAGAGCCGGGCCATCAGCAGCGAGGCGGAAATCCCCTTGCCCGACACGTCCGCCAGCACCACGGCCACGCGCCCGTCGGGCAGGTCGACGTAGTCGTAGTAGTCGCCGCCCACTTCATGGGCCGGCTCGTAATAGGCGAAAAACTCGTAGCGCTCGACGCACGGCGGGCGTGCGGGCAACAGGCTGCGCTGCACCTCGTGGGCCAGCACGAGGTCGCGTTCCAGGATGCGCTGGCGGAGCGCGGCCTCGTGCAACTGGGCGTTTTCCACGGCCTGGCCGGCCAGACAGGCCACCGCGGCCAGCACGTCCAAATCCTGGCGGCTGAAGCGGCTGCGCTGGTCGAGCGTGTCGATCTGGATTACACCCAGCGCGTCGCCGTCGCCGCTCAGCAAGGGCGCGCACATCATCGAGCGAATCTGGAACTCCACGATGCTCTCGGCCATCTCGAACCGTTCGTCCGTGGCCGCGTCCGCGGAAAGGATCGCCTGCTTGGCGGCCATCACCTGCTCGATGATCGTGCGGCTGAGGCGGATCGTCTGGGCCCCCTCCTTGCGGCGGTGCTTGATCGCCTGCGGCACCAGGCGCCCGCTGCGAAGCTCGCGCAGAATGACGAATCCCCGGTCGGCCTGCACGAAGATCTTGAACAGGCTGTCGAGCAGCGCGGGCAGCACGTCGCCCAGGCCCACCGATCCGCCCAGGCTCTGGCTGATCTCGATCAGGGCCTTGAGCTTCGCTTCGGCGTTCACCTCCAGGTGCAGCCCCGCCGATCCGCTCGACACGTCCACGCGCGACATCACCGTCGAGCTGCCGCTGGGCGCAGGCACGTCGTCGACCAACAGCGCAGACGCCTCGCCCAGGGCGGGCTCGGCCGCCTGGGTGGCCGGGCGCTGTGGCTCCGGCTCGTCCGGGTCCGAGGCATGGAACGAAAAGACCAAGTCGCAGACGGCCAGCTTGTCGCCCTCCTCCAGGCGGTGGCGGCCCTCGACCAGTTGCCCGTTGACAAACGTCCCGTTGCGGCTCCTTAGGTCCTCGACGTAATAGGCGCCCGCCTCGCGCACGATCCGTGCATGATGCCGGCTGACGGCCCCCGACTCGAGCACAATGTCGCAATCGGGGTGGCGCCCGAGCACCGCGTTCGGGCCGGTCAGCTTGAAACGCTCTCCGACCGGCAACCCCAGCAGGGCTTTGAGGATCGCCATCGTTGTGACCCCATTTGTTTGCACCCGGTTTGGGACGGCTCGAATCGCGGCCGCCCCGGGAAGCGGGTGTGGGCACGGGAACCGCTCGCGTTGGGGGAATCCGCTCCCGCCTGGAACCGTAGATTCTAGACGAAAGCACCCCGCCGGAGAAGCGGCCGATCGCGCTGGCAGTTGTTTGCCGGGAGGGCGAGGCGTAGGGTGGGTCAAGCCGAAGGCGCAGACCCACCGAGAATGAAAGCCGAT
>CAYXPN010000171.1:0-2824 GCA_964467075.1 uncultured Planctomycetaceae bacterium | reverse complement strand
GAGGCGTAGGGTGGGTCAAGCCGAAGGCGCAGACCCACCGAGAATGAAAGCCGATAGCCGGTGGGTCTCGCCTCCGCTCGACCCACCCTCCAAGGCCCCCCGCGGCCGGCTTACTCCTGCGCCGCGCGGCGGATCGCCGTGGAAGAGACGTCCTCCCGAAACACGTCCGCGGGCACCTCGCGGCAATGCTCGCGCAGCATCTCGGGCAGATCAAGGTCGGAGAGGCGCATGAACCCGGTGCCCATGTTCCGCCCGAAGACCAGAAACCGGCAGCCTCGCCGCACGATCCGCTCCAGGGCGGCCCGGCACGCGTCCTGGTCGCCGCCGTAGTATTCCACCGCGGCAATCCGGCGCAAGGTGTCCACGCCCACCAGGAACGTGGCTTCGGGAAACAGCGCGGACTTCTGCTCGAACGTGGGGGTGCGCGTCAGCCACACCGGCACCCCCGCGGGGAACTGTCGCACGCGCCGCTCGATCTCGCAGTAGTCCAGGGGCGGCTTGTCGGGGTTTTGGATGGCGATTTCCAGGGCTACCGGCGCGCCGAGCACCCGGCGGCCCACCTCGATCATGTGCCGGTGTCCTTCGTGCAGGGGATTGAACGCTCCGGGAAGCACGGCCGCGGGACGGTCGGCCTCGCCGCTGACACACAGCCCGTCGCACGCGCCGGCCAACAGCCTCTGCCACGTCTGCGGCGCTTCGCAGCGCAGCGTTTCAATTCCCTCGCCTTGGAGCAATCCAGGCTCGCAGCGCGCCGCGAGGCTGCAGGCCTCAGCTACGGCGTTGAGCGTCATTCGGGCGGCCACTTGCTCTTCCTCCGCCCGGCTGCGCGCGCCCTTGTTGAGCTCAAGCGACCAGGCAGCGGTTTGTTGCACCGTTTGGACGGCCACATGCACCCGGTGGGCCCCGCGGCGCGGCCGGTCCGTGGCCAGCGCGGCCGTGCAGCCCACACCTGCCACGTCTGTCTCGCGCCCTGCATGGCGCCGGGCCCGATGAAACGCCACCACGGCCATGGATCGGGCCGCGGGCGAGGAGCAGAACCGGCCGGGCCGACCGCCCAAAAAATCCACCATGGCCGGCTCGCAATAGGGGATCACCACCTCGAGCACGGTGCGCGATGCCCCGGGTACGGTCAATAGCGCGGCCGCGGCCGCGCTTCCCCCGCTCAGCGCCAGCACCACCTGGGCGGGCGAATCGTGGATGCCGGCAACCAGTTGTTCGATGGATTCGGCCATGGCGTTGCCTCCGTCCGGGGGTGTCCCTCAAACCGATTATCGGCCGATTCGGGCCTCGGTCCGGCTGCGAGTTTCCAAGTCTGCACCCCTTTTCGACGGGATCACCGCAGCGGACGATCCCTGCGCCGCGGCGATCGGATTGTTGGAGGTTTTCCGGCCGAATAGGCTCCGGCTCGCAAATCGAGGCCGGCTCGCACCCCACCGCGTGCAGGCGCCCCGCCTGTTGCGGGGTGATTCTGGTGGGAAAAGCCCAAATATTCCCTCAAGATTCGGCTCGGGGCGGCGAATTACCTTCGGCTCAGAGGGCCGCCCGGGCTGCCGACGCGGGGGTGGTCTCCCCCTGAAAGGCGGGGTGGCTCCCCGAGTCGGCGCGGTGCCGGGCGGCGGTTGGGTGGAGGGTTTTGTCAAGTTGTTCTGGGGTCACACGTTTCGACTCGTGTTAGGAGGATCGGCTGATGATCAAGAAGACGATTCTGATTGGTCTGGGTGCCGTCTTGGTCCTGGGTCTGTTGTTCGGAGGTGCCGCGGTCAGCTATGTGCGCACCTCGGCAGGCTATGTGCGCCAAACGGTTCACGAGAGCGTGCCGATTGAATTCCAGATTCAACGGGCACGCGGGATGATCCGGGACCTGGTTCCCGAAATCCGCAAGAACATGCACGTGATCGCCAAGGAAGAGGTGGAGATCGAGCGCCTGGAGGAGCAGATCGCCCAGGCACGCACGCGATTGGACAAGGAAAAAGACGAGTTGCTGCGCCTGCGCGCCGACCTGAGCGACGGCCGCTCGGTGTATCGCTATGCGGGCCGCAGCTACACGGCCCACGAGGTCAAGGAAGACCTGGCCCGGCGCTTCGAACGCTACAAGACCGGCGATGCCACGCTGGGCAGCTTGGAGCAGATACACACCGCGCGGGTGCGGAGCCTGGAAGCGGCCCGGCAGAAGCTCGAAGGCATGATGGCGGCCCGCCGCCAGTTGCAGGTCGAGGTGGAGAACCTCGAGGCGCGGGTGCAAATGCTCGCCGCGGCCCAGGCCACCAGCGACTTCCAGTTCGACGAGAGCAAGCTGGGGCAGGTCAAGGAGCTGATCGCCGACCTGCAAACGCGGCTCGACGTGGCCGAGCGCCTGCTCAGCGCCGAGACCGATTTCCACGACGAAATCCCGCTCGACGAGTCGACGCCCGAGAACATCGTCGACGAAGTGACGGAATACTTCAACCAGCAGCCGGCCGGCGAAGGCGTCGAGCTGGCCGAACTCACGGCCGACTGAGCCGCCGGTTCGCGGATCGGCTGGCGCATCGCCATTGGCGCGTAGAGTGTGCCCGCGCCCGGCTTGGTTTCAAGATGGTAGCCACGCTCGCCAGAGCGTGGGGGTGGCGCGGCGCGCGGGTGCCACTGCTGGCTCGCGGAGCAGTGCGTCGTCTCGATGCAACGGCCACGGGTGGACAAGCCACCCGTGCCACCCGGCAACGCCCGTGCCACCCGGCAACGGCCACGGGTGGACAAGCCACCCGTGCCACCCGGCAACGCCCGTGCCACCCGGCAACGGCCACGGGTGGACAAGCCACCCGTGCCACCCGGCAACGCCCGTGCCACC
>CAYXPN010000170.1:5923-12545 GCA_964467075.1 uncultured Planctomycetaceae bacterium | reverse complement strand
TGGAGGGCCACGCTTTGTCGTGGCCGCGCGGTTGGACATCGACGGACGCGAGGGACCGCGAGCTTGCGTCCGGATTATGCACTGCTGGACGAGCCAGCAGTGGCACCCGCGCGTCGCTTCAACAAACGGACGCGAGGGACCGCGAGCTTGCGTCCGGATTATGCACTGCTGGACGAGCCAGCAGTGGCACCCGCGCGTCCCTCCAAGAAACGGACGCGAGGGACCGCGTCGCTCCAAGAGTGCAGGCTTACTCGAGCGGGCGCAGCGAATCGAGCGCTCTCTTGATCAGCGGCAGCACGTCCTGGCTGTCCTTGTCCAGATATTGCACCACGCAGGTGGCGGCGAACCGCTCGTTGCCCAGCACATACGCCAGGCTGGTGTGGCCGATGCCCTGCTCGTCCAGATAGTGGATCACCACCCCGTGGCCCTCGCAATGGGCAAAACGGCGCTGGTGGGGCGCGGCCGCGGTGAGCGCATCCACACCCATCTGCTTGAACGTTTTCATGACCGAATCGCTCAGGATTTTGAGCGCCTCGGCATGGGCTCCGGGCTTGAGCGGCCCGCCCAGGTCGGTCAGCAGCAGGTCGAAGCCCAACTCGTGCGTGAGCCGCGCGGAGCGCCTCGCTGCGCCGCCGGCCTGCGGGGCCGATTCGGCGTGGAGCGTGGCCGGCAGCTCATATTCAAACCGGCACGACAGCAGGCGCACCGGTTGCACAGGCGCGATGCGCAGCGCCACCTGATACTTCACGCCCGGCTGCTGCCGGCTTTCGAGGGTTACTGCCCGGTTGGCTTCCACCAGGAAGCTCTCGCCGTTGATCAAAAGCTCGTAGAGCGTGGGCGGCTGTGCCGCTGGGGCCGCCTGGACCACCAGGCCGCAGACCCCGGCCGCCAGCAACCAGCCGGCCGCCCGACACCTAAACCGAACAGCAGACGCAACAGACTCGTTCATAACCGGCCCTCGCCGTGCAAAATGCGACCGCCCGCGCCGCTGGGGCGCGCTTGGGCCGCGCAAGAGCGCCCCGCCTGGCCTCCTTCCAACTTACCAAACGGCCCGGTGAATTGCCAAATCCAGGCCCTTCCGTTCGGCGGCGTTTCGTGGCAGAATAGACCCTGGTAGTCCGACACACGCGAAGTGCCGAATTGGGTGCCACTGCCGGCTTGTCCAGCAGTGCCGAATACACGGTTGGGCAAGCCAACCGTGGCACCCCACAGTTTAGAACTTGTAAGAGTATTACTTCCCGGGGCTTCGCTTCGCCGTGAGCCCCGGCCACCCGGGGGCTGCGCATCGAATTCGGCAAACAATTCCTTTACAAGTCCTTAGCCGGGTCGGACTGCCAGGGACGTATCCGGGGCGAACGGCGGGCGCAGCGCACGTGCGCCGCAAGGTCTTCTCCAAGATCGACCTCCACGCATCAGTCAGCCCTGTTCCGTTCGGCACGCAGCAGGGCGACGGGAATCAGGAGCCGGCGATTTTCGCCGCGCCGGGGAACGGGCCGCGCCGGCGGGCTGCGTTCGGCCGCGGCGCCGGGTAATATGAAGCGTGCTCTGCGCTCGCGCGGCAGGCGCTAAGCCGGGCCATTCCGCGGGGCGATTTTGCTACGCAGTTCCGATCGGCCGACCAGCAAGACGCAACCAACTTGCCCTCTCGCAGGGGTTGGACGCCAGGGGGAAGGGGATTAAGCAAACCATGAAATCGCTGAAGATTTTCTGTGGTCGGGCCCATCCCGAACTGGCCCGAAAGGTGTGCGACTATCTCGACCGTCCGTTGGGCCGGGCCCTGATGGACAACTTCGCCGACGGCGAGATTTCCTGCAAGATCGACGAGGACGTGCGCGGCGAGGACGTGTTCATCATCCAGCCCACCTGCCCGCCGGTGAACGACAACCTGATGGAGCTGCTGGTGATGATCGACAGTTTCAAGCGGGCCAGCGCCCAGCGGATCACCGCGGTGGTTCCCTATTTCGGCTACGCGCGCCAGGACCGCAAGGACGAGGGGCGGGTGCCCATCTCCGCCAAGCTGGTAGCCAACCTGATCGACCGCGCCGGGGCCAACCGCGTCTTGACCATGGACCTGCACGCCGCGCAAATCCAGGGCTTCTTCGACATCCCGGTGGACCATCTCTACGCCGGCCCGGTGATCGACGGATACTTCGGACAGATGGATCTCGACCCGCAGCAACTGGTGATCGTCAGCCCGGACGCGGGGAGCATCAAACGCACCCTGTCTCACATAGCTCGGCTGGGCGGCGAGCTGACGATCATCGACAAGCGGCGCCGCGGCGAGCAGACCCAGGCGGCCCACCTGATCGGCGCGCCGGTGGAAGGCAAGACGGCCTTGATCTTCGACGACATGATCAGCACCGGCACGTCGATCTGCAACGCCGCCCAAGCCATTCACGAGCACGGCGCGCGGGAGATTTACCTGGCCGCCACCCACGGCGTGCTCTGTGGGACGGCCGCGGAGTGTTTGCGCGAGGCGCCGGTCAAGCAAGTCGTGCTGACCGACACGATTCCGCTGAGCGAAGAGAAGCAAAAGCAGATCGGCAAGCTCTACATCCGCAGCGTGGCCCCCTTGCTGGGCGAGGCCATCAAGCGCATCCACTTCGACCAGTCGGTCAGCGAGCTGTTCCCCGAGAGATTCTCCCACTCGTAGTTCTTCCGCCGGCGCGCTCCCGCGCGGCTTGCCCCGGGAAAACGGCCTACCGCTCCGGTTTGCGCGCGCCACCCGACCGCGGCCACACAAGGGCCAGCAGCAGCAGCAACGGCAGGAAGAACAGGAACCAGCGCGGCCTGAGCGCCAGCACCACCAGCAGCACGGGCAGCACGCCCCAGAGCCACGCCGGCAGACGGTGCAACTCGTGGTAGCCCAGCCAGAGCACGGCCATCAGGGCCCCCACGCGCCAGCAGGCGCCCTCCAGTTGCGGATAGTCGCGCCCCCACTCCCGCACCCAGAAGACTACAGCGCCCAGGATCAACAGCACGGCAATGATTCCGATGGCGTGGCGACGCATGGGCACGGAGCAGGGTTTCGGGTTGTCGGCGGCTTGCGGTTTCGGTGCGGGTGTGCGGCTGAACTGGTTCATTCGGCGAGCCGCTTACCGTGAGCCGGCGGTTGGTGCCGAAGTGGTGTGAAACGCGGAAAACGAACGATAGTCCGGCGGGCGGTGCGCCAAGAGCTGGACGTTGTTGGTCATTGTGCCTGAACCGGGCACTGACGTGCCCGGCTCGCCAAAGCACGCCAGCTTCAGATCCGGTCCAGCATGTCGATCCAGCGGACCAGCTCGGCCAGCTCCTCGTCGTCGAGATCGCCGGGCGTGCCCGGCCGCTCGCGCAGCGTGACCGGCACCTTCTTTTCCCGGCATTGCTCGACAAGGCGGCGCACGGCCGGCGCTTGATCCGACTCGGCGCCGACCGCCGCAAAGACGGCCAGTCGGCGCAAGGGATCGTTCTCGGGCGGGGGGCCCGCGGAGCCGGCCTCGACCAGCGCTGCGGCGCGCACCAGTTCGGGATAGCGCCGGGCCACGAGCCACGCCAGGTTCGCGCCCTGGCCGTATGCGCCCACGACGATCCGCGCCGGATCGACCTCGTAATCGGCGCGCACCTGGTCGATCAGCTTCTGCACCAGCGCCGCTTCGGCCGGCTGCCAGCGCGCCGGATCGTTCGACTGGGGCACCACCAGGATCAAATCCCAGGCGTCGCACAGCTCCTTCCATCGCTTGACAACCGCGGCACGCTCGACTTCACCCGCAGGCCCGATCCAAACCACCACCCCGCACCAGCCGGCTTGGCGCGCGCCCGGCGGCACATAGGCAAACACCTCGTTGGCCAACTCCGGAATCTTCAGCGGCACCACACCCACAGCCGCTGCTTGGTCGGTCGCAGCCGGGGTATCTGCGTGCGCCTCGGGCAATTCGGCCGGCGGCAGGGCCTCGGGCAGGCGGCCGGGCGTGACTTCGATTTGCAGCTCACGCCCCTCGCGACGCACACCCAGTGTAAGCGCCTGCCCCGGCTTGTGGCGGCTCAATTGCGCGGCCAGCGCATGGCGATCCCCCACCGGCTCACCCGAGAGCGAAAGCAGCACGTCGCCGGGCTGGATGCCGGCCGCGGCCGCGGGGCTCTTCGGGTATACATAGCGGACCGTCACCTCGCCCTGCCGGTCGTCGCGCCGCGGCAGAATGCCCAGGAACGGGTGCTCGTAGGGCTCAAGCCTGGCGACCAGCTCCACGTCGAACTCCAGGCGCTCGTCGCCGCGCAGCACCACCAGGTGGAGCTTCTCGCCCGCGTAGCGGCGGCTGATCTCCTGCTTGACCTCCGCGGCCCGGCCCACGGGCCGGCCTTCGATTTCCACGATCTGGTCGCCCTGCTCCAAGCCGGCCTCTGCCGCGGGCGAGCCCGGCTGGCAGGCCGCGATCACCGGTTCGGCCGTGTACAGCGCGCCCGGCAGACTGATGCCCAGCAGGCCGGCGTGCAAATCCTCGCCGTTCTGCCAGCGGGGCAATGTCTTGAGCATATGTTCGGCGGGCACGGCGAAACCAATGCCCGAGTCGTACCATTCCACGCCCGCCACCTCGTCGTCCGACTGTGGCGAGAGCGGCACGATCACGCCCATCATTTGTCCGCGGATATCGACCAGGGCCCCGCCGTAGTTGTTCGGCGAGAGGATGGCATCGGTCTGGATGGCCTTGCCCCAGATACGGCTTCGGGCGCTGACGATGCCCACGGTCATGTTGGGCGTATCGGGGGCAAAGGCGCGGCCCACGGCGATGGCCCACTGGCCCACGCGGATTTCGTTTTCGGGTGCGATTTCGGGCACGGGCAGCGGCTGGTCGGTCTCGACTTTGAGCAGCACGAGCATGCGGCTGTGGTCGGTGGCCACCAGCTCGGCTGGTTTGCGTGTGCCGTCGGCCAGGCGCACCAGGATGGAAGCCGGCCGGTTGGCAAAGGCGAACGCACTGGAGACGATGTAGCCGGACGGATCGACCACCACGCCGCTCGTAGGCCCGGTGCCCAAGAGCACGCCGCTGACGCGCTCCAGGCCGCCGATCGTCTCGATGCGCACCACCGACGGGGCCACCTGCTCGACGGCGCGGCGAAAGGCCTCTTGCTCGCGCAGCTCAAGATCGTCCGGCGCGGCGCCCGACGCGCTCCCGGCAAGCCAGCCGGCGAGCAGCGCTGCGGTGATGGACAAACCGATTCGCCTGATACGATTTCCCATGGTTCGTTTTCTCCCGCCCCGCGGCCACGGCAAGGGCCGGACGGCTACAGCGCCGCACCGAAAAAGGTGACAGGCACCATTTGCCGGAACGGCCCGCAGGGTGCTTCGCACAAATGGTGCCTGTCACCTTTTTCCCACACTCTACGGCGCCGGCAGGTTGAGCTTGAGCAGTTCGTGGCCGCGCAGGATGGTCAAATCGAGCGGGTCGGCCACGTCGATCATTTCCAGTTCCGCGCGGAGCGCCTTGCACGACTGGATCAGGCGGTCGCCCACCAGCACAATCAGGTCGTCGGGCTGGATTCCCGCCCCCGCGGCCGGCATGCCCGGCACGACCTGGTCCACGTAGGGCGGTGTGCGCTCGAGCACGTCCGGGATCAAGCGGATTCCCAGTCGTTCGAGGCCCCAGGCCTCGGCCGGCCTCTGCTCGGCGGGCTCTTCCTGGGCCACTACGAAACGCCCGGCGCGAATCTCCTCGACCGACGGCCGAAGCTGCTCGATGGGCACGGCGTAGTTGAGCCAGGTGCGGTTGAGCGAGTTCTGCAGCTCCTTGCCCAACATGCCGGCCAGTTGGCCCCCGCGCGTAATCAGGGCCCCGCCGGGGGCCCCGGGGTTGTTGGTCATGGCGTCCAACACGTAGACCGGCCCGCGATAGGGCGTCTCGAACACGCCGCGCTGGGCGGCCAGCGAGGTGACCGCGGAGACCACGCCGTGCTGCACACTGACCGGCTCGTTGCCCGCCGCTACTCCGAAGACGTTGCTCAAGGCCAGCACGCGCGTGCCCGGCTCCACGCCGGCGGCCTGGTCCAGGTCGAAACACCGCAGGCCCTCGGCCTCGATCTTCAGCACCGCCACTTCCAGGCGCGGATCAGCGCCCAAGAGCCGGGCCTCGAACCGCCGCCCGTCGGAGAGCACCACGGTGATGAAGTCGGTATCGAGCACGTAGCTGAACACTGTGAGGATGTGGCCGTCGGGCGAGATGAGCATGCCGCTCTGATAGGCCTCCATGCCGCGGAACCCGCCCGCCCCGTAAACCTTCACCATCTTCGGCAGTGCGTCTTCGATCACCAAGCGAACGGCCAACGGCGCCCGCGCGGCCGGGTGCTGCTGGCGGGCTGGGGAAGGCTCGGCTGCCGAAACCGTGGCGGCTGCGCCGGCTGTCGAACCGCCCCGGGCCACTGCTGCCGCGAGGCACAAGGCCACGGTGCAGACCAGCGCGCAGCCCGTCGCGGTAAGCGCCCGTCGCCCCGCACGTCCGGCGGCGCAGACTTGCAAAGCGCGAAAACGGCCTTCCGCTCGCACAGGAATCACTCGTGGTCTCGCCATGTGGGCCTCGAAGGGATTGATGGTGTTTCCTATCGGACTGGAGGGACGCGGTCTCTCGCGTCCGTTTTTTGGAGGGACGCGGTC
>CAYXPN010000170.1:3347-5823 GCA_964467075.1 uncultured Planctomycetaceae bacterium | reverse complement strand
CTATCGGACTGGAGGGACGCGGTCTCTCGCGTCCGTTTTTTGGAGGGACGCGGTCTCTCGCGTCCGTTGATGTCCAACCGCGCGGCCACGACAAAGCGTGGCCCTCCATTAGCGCGTCTTGGGTGGCACGCCCTTCAGCGCACGCGATGGGCGTGGTTCGTGTCATGGCCGGCTGGTCGGTTTCCCACGCCCTTTCAGGGCGTGCCACCCGGCCCGCTTTCGGCTTTCCGCTTTGGTGTTCGCTTCCCGTGGGGATAAACCCCACGGCTCGCAGGTCTTCTTCCGCTTTCGGTAGATCGCGTGCGTGCAAGCACGCACCCTACAGACTGGTCCTACTGGGCCTCTGCGCCAGCGGCTTCGGGCTCCTCGGGCTGCGAGGCGGGGGGCGTCGAGTCGGTCGACTGCACGATCCAGCGCTCCAAGTTGAACTGGGCGAACACCTCGCCGCCGTGGTGGACGTCCATCCGCCCGGGCAGGAAACGGCCTTGCACCCCGCGGTAGTCGTGGAAGTACAGCTCGCAGGGGTCTGCGTCGTCGGCCGGAAACACCTCCAGGGCCAGCAGGTCGCCCTGCTCGGGATCGAGATAGAGCCGGCACTCCACCCCGCGATCCACGGCCACCAACACGTCCACCAGCCCTTCACGCTCGGGCAGCGGCGCCGTGCCCAGGTAGTACACTTCACCGAATCCGTCCGGCCCTTCGAGCACCAGGCGCCGCCACAGGTGGAGCGCCAGGAGCAACCCGCCGCTCTGCGGCGGATCGAGCGAGGCGGTCAGCTCCTCGGTAGGCATCCACTTCCACTGGATCGTGGGCAGCGTGAGCAGCACCCCCTGGTCGGTCAGCTCGCACTCAAACTCCGAACCGCTGGGCAGCCGCCCGGCCAGGGTCCACGGTCCGCCGCACTCATCCAAGTGTGCCCGCGACATCCACGCCTTCCACACGCGCTCGCGGTGGAGGAGGTTGAAGTAGTAGTTGGCGTAACCGCGTTTCTCTTCATAGTGTTTTTGCACGATTTCGGGCACGGGCACCGGTCGCGGGCCGATCTGCAAGGGGCGAATCGGGTGCGGCCGGTGGGGGCCGGGAGGCGCCGGAACGGGAACACGTTCGCGCTCGGGTGCCGGCGGCTGCTCCGGGCCCGGCTCGTCCGACTTCGATTCGTCCGGCGGCGGCGGGTCTGCCTCGGGCTGATCTGATTCCGGTGGGGTGTCTGATTCCGGCTCCTCCGAACTCGGCTGCTCTGACGGGGGCGCGCGTGATCCCGGCTCTTCGGATTCCGGCTGGTCGGACCGCGGCTCGTCTGATTCCGGATCGTCCGGCTGCGGCCCGTCCGGTTGCGGGGGGCCGGGCTCCGGCTCGGGCACGGGGATGGGCATGGGTATCCGGCCGGACCGGCCCGCAGCCTTGCGCAGAAGCTCGTCCGGGCTGTGCACACCGGCCAGGCGCACCAGCACGTCGTAGCGCTGCCCGTCCTGCCGGAAGCTCAGCGGGACGCGCCAGCCCTTGGGATAGATGCCCAGCGCGTTCTTGAAGGCGTTGGCCGTGGTGATCGGCCGGCCGCCGAAGCGGATGATCTCGTCGCCGTAGCGCAAGCCGCGCCGCCAGGCGTCCGAGGTTTCCAGCACCTGGTCCACCACCACGCGCCCGTCCTCGGTCGTGTGAACCGTGGCCCCCAGCGTGGCATGGTCCACGATGCGCCCGCTGTGCAGGTAGCCCAGGAAGTTCTTGATCTGGTTGATCGACACCGCATAGGCCACACCCACGTTCACGCGCCCGCGCTTCTCGAACGACCCGCGCCCGTTGATCCCGATCAGGCGCCCCTGGGCGTCGAACAAGGGACCGCCCGAGTTGCCCGGGTTGATCGAGGCGTCGGTCTGGATGCAGTCGGCATATTCCAGGATGCTGCCGGCCGGATACTGGTAGCGATGGACCCCGGAGACGATGCCGTAGGTGACCGTGGGCTGCAAGTCGGTGGCCAGCATGAAGGGGTTGCCCATGGCAAAACACCAGTCGCCCGCGCAGACCTGGTCGCTGTCGCCCAGCTCGGCACAGGGGAAGTCGTTGCGCCCGAAGAGCTTGATTAGCGCGATATCCCCGGTCGGATCGACACCCACGATCACGGCGTCGTAGACCTTGCCGTCGGCCATGCCGCACTTCATGGCGTGGCCGCAGGGCTTGACCACGTGGAAATTGGTCAGCGCGTATCCGTCGGGGGTGATCACCACTCCGGACCCGCCCCCGCGGCCGGTGGGCGGAAAGACGGCCAGCACCGTGTCCTTGACCCGCTCCATCACGGCGATCCGTTGGGCCTCGGCCTCGAGCACCGCGGAATCCACGTCCGCGCCCGAGATCGGGGAAACCGTCAACAGCGTCACCGCCAGGGCCACGGCCGCGGGAACGACTTCCATGCGGTGTGTCATTTGATCACCCTTGCTTCACACAGATCGAGATGGTCGGCCACGTCCAGGTCCTCGCCGAA
>CAYXPN010000170.1:0-3337 GCA_964467075.1 uncultured Planctomycetaceae bacterium | reverse complement strand
CCAGGATGCCCAGGCGGCGCACCCCGGCGATCTCCAGGCGGATCGCACGCGGATCGTCGCGCCCCGTAAGCTGCCCCTCCCACAGCACGCGCCCGTCGCCGTGAACCGACAGGCGCACGTTTCCATGGGGCCGCACCGCATCGTCGATGCCGGCGGTCGCCTCGAAGTAGCGGAACTCGCCGGGCAGCCGATAGACCATTTCCGTGCGGCTGTGCAGACACAGGCCCTTGCGATACTGCGTGCCCCCAAGCTGCAACGGCCGGCCCGAAAGGTTGGTGTCCAGCCGCGGCTCGTAGAACCGGTCCAGCACCGGAATCTCGCCCGCGCTGCCGAAAAACGGCGTCCACTCGACCGAGGCCGGCTCCAGCTCGCTGAGATAACGGATGTTGCCCGCCGAGAGGTCCAACCAACTCAGCGCGTCCAGGGGCGTTTGCAGCTTCACGCCGGCCGGCGTGGTGACCTGAAAGGCCCCGGCCTCGAAGGACACCTGGGCCACGGCCCATTGCGAGCCGCTCCTATCGGCCAGGCGGCCGAGGGCCTCGGGCAGTGCCTGGCCGGCCGCATGCTGGTAGACCATGCCGAAGACCTTGCTGCGCCCGACGGGCACGGTTTCGCCTTCCAACTCGAAGCTGACCGTGTCGGCTGTGATCTCGTGCAACACTCCCGGGACGTAATTGACGGCCTGCTCGTTGCGCACCACGAGCACGTCGCTGTCGAACTGCTTGTCCAGGATGCGCGACCATTCCTGCTGTGCCTCGGCATCGGCCGGCTGCAAGCGCACCGAGCGCACGCGCTCCAGCGGCACTTCCACGGGGCGGCCGTCGAGCAATGCCACGCGCGCGGTGCCCCGGGCAGCCAGATAATCCCGCGCACAGATCGACGAGCCGTCGACCAGTTCGATCCACGCGCCGGGCTGCTCCTCGGGCGGGCGCGGCTCTCTTGCGGGCACGAGTCGGCGCAGCCGGTCCACCGGCAGGACCAGCGGGCCCTCGGCAGCCTGGAGCGTGACCTGCTCGGGGCCAAGCTGCACCAGCGTGCCGGCGTGGGACCGGCCGTCGAGCGTCTCCACGCTCACTTCCGGTCCGGCCGGCGCTGCGATCAACAAGACGGCAACCAGTAGCTCAGTCATGGTCGGGGGATTTAGGGATTTCGGGATTTGGGGGGCGGCTCGCCGCGCACCGCGCGGGCGAAAACAACCGGCGAGCCGGCGGCGTGAGCCGCCGGTTTGCCCCGGGTGGCAATCGACGGTGTTGGCCATTCAACCCGAACCGCAAGCTGACGCTCGCGGCTCGCCATGGGCCGATTTACGATTTGAGATTTCAGATTTCCGACCTCCGACTTCCGCCTTCCGACCTCCAATTGTACCCCCCCTGCACAGACCGCTCGGGGCAGCCCGCGGCCCGCTACGGGGTGCCCTCGGCCAGCCGGCGGAAGTACTGCTCGATCACGTCGCGGTAGTGCGAGGGGAAATCGCGGCCGATCCGCTGCAAGGCCTCGTCGCGCTCTTTGGGCGGCAGGTTGCCCCAATCCGACTCCGTGCCGATGGGCCGCCGCTCCACGTCGCCCGGCCCTTTGCCGCCGATCGGAAAGCTGTCCGGAGCCGGGCTGCTGGAGCGGATGTTATCCTGATATCCCCCGCCCGAGCCCGAGCCGGAGCCTTGCTGCTGTTCGAGGCGCTTGATCAGCTTGTCGAGCGATTCGATGATCCCGTCCTCGATGCCCCGGACCCTCTTGCCCGCCCGCCCCAGTCCCAGGCGCCGCTCCACGTCGCCCATGCGCCGGGCAATGTGGTCCAGGGATTCCTCGTCGAGGCTTTGCAGGTCCTCTTCCATCAGTCGGGCCACGGCCACGTAGCGCCGCGGGCTCAGCTCGGAGCGCTGGAGCAACTGGTCGACCAGGCGCAGGCCTTCCTTTTTGTCGAGCAGACAGTAATGGGCCACGCTGCGGTAGAACAGCAACGTGGCTGGGGCCGCCACCTGCTGCGGCTCCAGGCCGGCCAGCGCCTCCAGGGCCTCGTCGAACAGCGCCTCGTGGACCAGCCAGCGGCCGTACCACAGACGCAGGTTGTGCGCCATCAGCGGATCGGTCGCCTCGTCGCTAAGCCACGGCTGCGGCGGGAGGATCACGCTGGTCTTCGGTCCCGAGCAAAGCGCGACCAGACGCCGCGCATTCTCGTCGACCAGAGCAAAGGTCTGCGCCAGGCAGCCCAGCAGGTCGACCTCCGCGGGCTGCTCGTCCAGTTGGGCCCACAGCGCCTCGGCTTTCGTGCGCGTGGCTTCATCGGCCTGCTGCGCATCGAGCCAAGTGAGGGCCGTGGCCTTGACCTTTTCCGGTGCGGGCGCCTTCCACTCAGGGGTGCCGGTCGCGCCGCCGGGCGCGCCGGCTTCGGCTGGAGTGCCGGGTGTTTCCGCTCCGGCCGCGGCCAGACCCACCAGGCCGGCCGCCAGGAACGCCAGCAGACAGCTTTTGGGCGTAATCATTGGCTTCTCTCCAATTCCAGTTGACGGGTCACACGGTAAATCCGTTCCTGCTGTTCCGCAAGCTTCTGCAACTGGTAGATCAGATCCGGGTTCTCGGCCTGTTCGCCGGGGAGCATCTGCGAGAAGCGCTCGGTGCGCTTGTTGATCCGCATCTGCATGGCCCGGATCATCTTCACCTCGGCCAGCAGGTCCACCAGGGGCGGGTCCTGCGGCTGGCCCGGCGGCGGCTGGCCCGGCGGCTGCTGGCCGCTTTGCATGTCCTCCTGGGCCTTCTGGAGCGCTTCGATCATTTCTTCCAGCGCGGCGATGATATCCAGCTCGATGACCTGGGTGATCTGGCCCACCCGCGCGCGGGCGAGCAGCTCGACCACCTGCTGCATATCGTCGCGCACTTGTTCGACCGCTTCGGGGAAGACCACCGCGGTGCCGTCCTCGCGCAAGAGCAACAGGGCCTTGTCCGCCTCGACCACAATCTCGGTCTCCTTGCTGCTTAGGCGGCTGGCCTCGATCTCGTGGCTGTGGCTGCGCTGCTCGTCGGGAACCTTGTCCAGGCGCACGGTGCCTTCGTAGACGGCCTGCTGCATTTCGAGCATCTTGCGGAAACGGGCCTCGAGCAAGGCCAGCATGCGCAGGATTTCCTCTTCGCGAAGCTGGCGCAGGATGCGCTCCAGTTCGGCCCGGGCGGCTTCGAGCTCCTCGAGGGCCTCGTCTTGCTTGTCCACGGCCCCTTCGCGCTGGGCCTCGCGCAGCTTCTGTTCGGCCTCCTGCATGCGTTGGCGCGCGGCTTCCAGACGCTGGCGCGCCGGGTTGCCGGACTGCTCTCCCTGGTCTTGGCCTTGACCCTGTCCCTGTCCTTG
>CAYXPN010000169.1:0-12559 GCA_964467075.1 uncultured Planctomycetaceae bacterium | reverse complement strand
CGCACATAACAAAAGGAGACACCGTAATGACAATTCGACCGAACCTCATGCTTGTTCTGCTTGCGGCAATGATGGCGGGTGCGGCGGTGGCCCACGCAGGCGCGCCGGCCGGCGAACCGCAGGCCGTGCAGGCCGTGAAGATCGACGTGGCCCAAAAGGGCGAGCCGATCAACCCCTTCATCTACGGCCAGTTCATCGAGCACCTGGGCCGCTGCATCTACGGCGGCATCTGGGCCGAGATGCTCGAAGACCGCAAGTTCTATTTCCCCATCACGCCGGAGTACGACCCCTACGTGCGCCTGGGCGGCATGGCCGAATCGCCCAAGGTGCCCGTGGTCGGGCGCTCACCCTGGCAGATCACCGGGGCGCCGGATTCGGTGGCCATGGTCAAGGAGGGCTCGTTCGTGGGCGAACACACGCCGCGGATCACTCCGGGCAGCGGTATCCGGCAGAACGACCTTGGGCTGGTGGCAGGCAAAGAATATGTCGGCTACGTCTGGCTCAAGGCGCCCGACCAACCGGTCCGGGCCACGATCACCCTGCGCGGGGCGCGCGGCAAGGCTGTCATCGAGTCGGTGGGCCCGCAGTACAGCAAGTACACGTTCGAGTTCACCGCGCTGGAATCGACCGAGAAGGCCTCGCTGGAGATTCGCATCGAGGGCGGTGCCTGCCTGGTGGGCACGGCGTCGCTCATGCCGGCCGACAACGTGGACGGCCTGCGGGCCGACACGCTGGCGCTGCTCCACGAGCTCGACTCGCCCATGTACCGCTGGCCGGGCGGCAATTTCGTGAGCGGCTATGACTGGCGCGACGGCATCGGCCCGCGCGACCGGCGCCCGCCGCGCAAGAACCCGGCCTGGTCGGGTGTGGAACCGAACGACTTCGGCCTGGACGAGTTTGTGGCCTTTTGCCGCCGGCTCCGTGCCGAGCCGCTGATCACGGTCAACACCGGTTTCGGCGATGCCTATTCCGCGGCCCAGGAGGTGGAATATTGCAACGGCTCGACCCAGACCGTGGCCGGCGCCTGGCGCGCGGCCAACGGACACGCGCAGCCGTATGGCGTGAAGTGGTGGTGCGTGGGCAACGAGATGTATGGGCCCTGGCAGTTGGGCTTCATGCAACTCAACCACTACGTGCTCAAGCACAACCAGGTGGCCGAGTCCATGCGCGAAGTCGATCCCACGATCAAACTCATCGGCGTGGGGGCTTTGAACCACATCAACCGGCAGCACGACCCGGGGCAAAAGGCCGGCTGGTCGCGCGTGATGCTCGAACAATGCGCGCACACGATGGACCTGATCTCCGAACACTTCTACTGCGGCCCAAAGGACGAGCTAACGGCCCACGTGCGCCAGATTCCCGAGCGGATTCGCCAGAAGGCCGAAGGCCACCGCCGGCTGCGCGAGGAGCTGCCCAACCTCGCGGGCAAAGACATCCGCATCGCCATGGACGAATGGAACTACTGGTCGCGCCCCTATCAGTACGGCGAGCTGGGTTGCATTTACCATCTGCGCGACGCCTTGGGAGTGGCCGCGGGGTTGCACGAATACTTCCGCCAGACGGACATCATCTCCATGGCCCACTACGCCCAGACGGTCAACGTGATCGGCTGCATCAAGACCACCAAGACCCGGGCGGGCTTTGCCACCACGGCGTTGCCCTTGATGCTCTACCGCCGGCACTTCGGCGCGCTGCCGGTGGCGGTCGAGACGCAAGGGCCGCTGGACGTGATGGCCGCAGTGAGCGAGGACGGCAAGACGCTCACCGTCGGCATCGTCAATCCCACGCTCGAAGCCGCGAGCGTCCGGCTGGAGCTCGCCGGCGCGCGCCTGGGCGGCGACGCGGTGCGACGCCAGATCGCAGGCGACCCGATGGCCTTCAACGAACCGGGCGCCGAGCCGCGCGTGAAAATCGTCGAGATCGCCGTCGATGGGCTCAGCGAGCGCCTGGAGGTGGCCCCAGCGAGCGTGACCCTCTATTCGCTCAAGCTGCGATGAGGCGCCGCGGGGGTCGCCCCCGGGTGTGCGCGTGACGGCCTTTGCGGCTGCGTGCTGTTGGTGGTCTGCGGAAAGCGGCTTGACCCGCCCTACGGGGCTTTGCGGCTGGGTGCGCGGTGCCGGTTTGTGGTGCGGCGCTCTCGGCTGTTCGGCGGAGATGGTGGTGCAGCTCGTAGGCTGACATGATCAGAGAGGAGATCGAGCCGACTGGCTTGTCCTCGAAGGCGTGGTAAACCGGAGATAGTGAACCGTCCGTGTTTCCACAAAAGGAGCCAAGCCGTGAAATACGTCGGCGGAGGTGGACCCTGAGGTGGACCCCAATCGTTGGACAGCAATCGGGGCCGGTTAGAAATTGCAAAGGAATTGTTTCCGCAATTGCGGGGAAAAGGGACCCCAATCGTTGGACAGCAATCGGGGCTGCTTAAGGTGTAGCGGCCGGCCGGCCACACACGAAAGGTCTCGCGCGCCCGTCGCTCATAAGGCTCTTTCTGATGCTCGAGGGTCGGCAGGCCGGTTTTCTGCGTCCAGCAATCCGCGTGATATCAGGAACTCCCGGGCGACCTCGCGTGGGCTGCGGCGCTGTGCTTCACGAACAGCCTTGAAGTTCAACTCGCGCATCGTCGCCAGGTCGAGTGTCTCTCCGAGAGTGCTCAATGCCTTGCGAAGGCCCGGATATTCCTGGAGTGTCCGGCTGCGAATGACGGGGGCCGCGTAGTACGGCGGGAAGAAACGCCGGTCGTCAACGAGCAGTGTTAAGTTGTATTCGACAATGTGACCGTCCGTCGCGAAGGCTGTGATAACGTCCACGTCGCCGGCGGCGATTGCCTCGTACATCAGTCCTGGTTCAATGTCCAGCACCTCGCCGAATTGGAAGCCGTAGGCTTTACGAAGGCCGGGATACCCGTCGGGGCGTTCGGAGAACTCGGCGGTAAACCCCGCACGAAGTTCGGCTGCAGAGGATTCGAGGTCGGAGATCGTTTTCCAACCATGCCTTGTTGCATCTTTTTCGCGGACCGCGATGGCGTAGGTATTATTCATCCCGAAGGGCGTGAGCCACTGGGCATCGTACAGGCGCTGATACTCCCGCGAAACGCGCTGATAAACCTCGGCTGGATCAGCCGACGGTTCCCCCCCAAGGATGGCAATCAGGGCAGTTCCCGTGTACTCCGGGTAGAGGTCGATATCGCCGTTGATCAGCGCGCCGTGGCAAATCATGGTTCCGCCCAAACAGAACCTGCGATCAACGGTCAGATCGGTCTGATCTTCGATGACCAGAGCCATCATGTGGCCAAGGATGAATTGTTCGCTGAAGTTCTTGGAGCCGATGACCACATCGGCCCGAGTCTTGACGTAGCCTGCCGCGCCGACGGCGCAAACCGCCAGGGGGAGGCAGATGATACTGGTGCGCACGACGAGGTCGCGCAATCTTCGTCTGCTGCGTTTCCTGCGCGGATCAAGCGCCCTGTTGGCTGCGCCCACGGCGAAATCCACCAGCAGGGCGAGCAGTGCTGCCGGCACCGCACCCAGCAGAATAAGCTGCGTGTTGCCCAGGGCCAAACCGCGGTTGATGAATTGCCCCAACCCGCCCGCACCGATAAAGGCGGACAGCGTGGCGATCCCCACGGCTGCCACGGCCGCCGTGCGAATCCCGGCAACGATCACCGGCATGGCCAACGGAAGGCGAACCATCCAGAGTTGCTGCTGCTGGGTCATTCCGATGCCGCGTGCCGCTTCCATCACCTCGGAGGAGACCCCTTCCACACCGGTCAACGTGTTGCGGACGATCGGCAACAAGGCGTACAAGGTTAATGCCACCATCGCCGGCCACACTCCGGTCTTGTGCAGCAGGGCCAGCAGCAGGGTCAGCATGGCGAGACTGGGAATGGTCTGCATGATCCCCGCTGTGGAAAGAATGGGCCCTCGAAGCCACCGCAGACGGAAGGCAAGGACACCCAGGGGGACGCCGATCACAACGGCCAGGATCGTGGAAGCGCCGGTCAGCCCCACGTGTTCGACGCTGCGGATTCCCAGCTCCAGGAGGTGCTCGGCAAGGAACGTTCCCCAGGAGGTGCCGTCCATCAGAAGACCTCCCGAAACTCAGCCAGTTGCTTGGCCGGCTTCTCAAACAACTTACGCACGAAGGGAGTCGCCGGCTTGCCCAGCACCTCTTCTTTGGTGCCCACCTGCTGAAGTCTCCCTTGATGCAGGACCGCAATTCGATCACCGAGCGTGAGGGCCTCGAAGATGTCGTGCGTGACGAAGACGATCGTCTTGGCCAGCTTCTCCCTGAGCGATAGCAGTTGCTGCTGCAACGTATCGCGAGTCAGTGCATCGAGCGCCCCGAAGGGCTCATCCATCAGCAAGTAGGCCGGGTCGGTCGCCAGGGCCCGGGCGACGCCGACTCGCTGTTGCTGTCCACCGGAGAGTTCTTCCGGCAGCCGGCTGGCGTATTCGGCCGGATCGAGCCCGACCAGTTCCAGCAGTTCCAAGGCCCGCTGCCGACGCTTGCTACTTGGCCAGCCAACCAGTCGGGGAACGATTTCTACGTTCTCCTGGACGGTCATGTGTGGAAACAGTCCAATCTCCTGGAATACATAGCCGATCGAACGCCGCAACTGGACGGGATTCTGTTCCAAGACGCTCCGGCCGTCGACCTCGACATCGCCACTGGTGGGCTCCAACAGGCGGTTGATCATCTTCAGAGTCGTTGTCTTGCCGCATCCCGACGAGCCCAAAAGAACGAGGGTTTCGCCTTCCGCGATCTCCAACGACAGATCGCCAACGGCCTCAGTCCCGTCAGGGAACACTTTCGAGATGTGCTTCAGCCGGATCAAGGGGTGCTCGCCCTCCGGTTGTTCTCTGCGCTGGCCGAATGGTCGCCCGCTTACGGCCGTGTGGCAAGCCAGGAGTCCACGCCTTGGAACACCATCTCCACGGCGATCGTGCCGATGACGAGTGCGGAAACGCGGCCGACGACTTCCACATAGCGCTCCACGAGGCGTTCGTTTCGTGTGCGCACGAAATCGTGCAGGGCCTTGAGCAGGAGGACCGTCAGAACCGTGATCGACAACGCCGCCACAATCGCCAAGGCAGCCATTGCGACGGGCAAACGCGTCCCGGCAAGCACGCTGGCACTGACCGTTCCCGGCCCGATCATGAACGGCATCGCGATCGAACCGGCCAGGTGCTCCGCCGACCCGCGCAGGGAGTTGATCGCCCGGCTGCCCACCAGGACAAACCGGATAGCGATCACCAGGAACACGATGCCGCCGAAAACCTGGAAGGCGCAGAAGCGTACGTGTAGCACTCGGGAAAAGATTGCGTCACCGGCACAGGCAAATGCCACGAACACAACACCGCTGATTACCGACGCGCGCAGCAGCACTCGCCCGAAGCCACGACCGTCCAACTGCTGGATCAGGTCCAGAAGATAAATGCACAGCAGGAACGGATTCAACAATACGAAGAGCAGGACGGCCGACTCAACGAAGAGGCGCATGTGCATTTTCGGTCTCGCTTTCGGATAGACGTTGTGCCGGAGCACATCGCCCGCTGTTGAGCCTTGCACCGACGAGCGCCTCCCGGCCGGTGGGAGGCCGGCTTTCGCGGTGTTCGGCCGCGATTCCCCGACCGTTGGCCATGCTGGCATCAACAGGTCTTGTCCACCTCGAAGATCCCCACCAGGCCGTGTGCACAACCGAGGCCCTGCTGGAGCTTCATCTCCAGGTAGCGCAGAGCATAGCCGAGCTGCGGCTCGATAATATTCTCGCGAGGCAGGCCCAGGCCCAGCCAGCCGACCCCTTCCACGACCAGTCTCATTCGCTCCATCATCTTCCGCAGGGCCGGCGGGTAGGAGGCCGGGACCGGCGGCGGTGCGGAAGAGAACTTCTTTTGCTGCACGTCGTAGTTCTGCATCAGCTCGTCAACGTACAAGACGAGCGCGTTCCAGCACATCTGGAGATGCTCGAAGTAGTCGTTGAGAAACTCGAATCCCGCCTTGGGCATATAGTCGATCAACAGGGAATTAGGGTCGGTGCGCACGTTGGCCTCGTGCAGCGAATTGACGGCCTGGCGGATGGGCTGGGCATGGGGGTTGTAATCCCCGGTGTCCATATGGCGGCCGGTGAAGACCGCACGGTCGAAATACTCCAGCGGCGTGATCTCGACCCCGGCGCGCTTGCTCGCCTCGTCGACCATTCCGTCCGCTTCCTGCCGGCTGATCAGCCGGAGCAAAAAGTGCTGGAGTTCGTCGCGTCGTTGTTCCCGCTCTTCCTTCTCGTAGATGTAGGAAACGACGTAGTCCATGTTGCGGTTTTCCGAAAGGTCGTTCGTCCAGAGAGACTGCCATTCGTAGGAGTAACGCCCCAGCCAGTCGCAGACGATCAGGCAGTGCTCTTCGACGCGGGAGGCGATGTCGGCCAAAAGCTGAACGAACGTTTCGTCCTCGTTGTGGTGGGAACACGTGCCGTACGAGGCGAAGTACAGATCGTAGAGTTTTTCGTCCTTGCCCAGCGGAAGCAGCCGGGTAAAGTCGGCCTGCTCAAAGACGAGCTTGGAATTCTGCCCGTAGAGGCGCTGCGCCTGGGCGATCAGCTCTTCGTTCAGGTCGACGCCCTTGTAGCAACCCAGCATGTTCGGCGTCAACAGGGCGACCTCGAATTCCCTCAGGTCCGCGTCCCGGTGCCGCACGCCGGCCAGCAGTTCATAGCCGTCGGCGCTGCCGCATCCCAAATCCATGATCCGCACGCGCTGCATGCGGGATTGCTTCCGCTCGATCAATCGCTTCAGGTGAGGGTGCAGGAAGAGCCGCGTGATTTCGTCTTCCCAGAGACGACGCACGTTGTCGTACTTCCCCACCAACCCCGACTGTTTGGCGTACAGACCGCTGGTGGCGGCCTCGGTGTAAGCCTGCATTTGGTCGTTGTCTGTTTCCAGCAGTTCTTGGGTCATGTGGCTGCCTCCCTTGACTCGGCCAGCGTCGCCGGCAAGACGCCCGGAACGCTCTGAAGGATCTCGTTTCGGAGCTCGACGGGTATCTGGTTACGAGGCCGCTCCAGGATTTCTCGGTATCGCCGCTGGGCGGCAGCCAGAGCGCCGGCCTCGTTGTCTTCGAGCGGATAACGGGGATAAACAGGGTCGCGGCTGGGCAACGGGAGATGGTACATATACGTCTTGTGGCTCGAAGCCATCACCTCGCGCACCAGGGAGAGCACCTCTTCGCGCCGGCCGGCCTCCACTCCAGGGGCGCCGAGCGTACGCTTCACCAGGCCGATGTGGGCGTCGTCGAGAATCGCCTGCTCCGGAGAGAACACATTCGTGCGCTCCAGCAAGCCGAACGCGTAGTGGATGTACTGTGCGCCCGATTGCGGCACCGCAAGCAGGGTGAGCATCTTCTCCGCCGTGGCTTGAATGCCCGGCACCGACACGTCGGCCACGCCGGCGAATGAGTAGCACGGCAGCCCGTAGAACCGGCACATTTCGGCGCAGTCGACCGTGTAATGAACCACCTCGGCCGCTCCGTACATGTCATGGAGGTTGTCCAGGCGCGTGCGGATAGGACAGGCCCCATACAGCACCGGGCTGCCGGGGGCCACGAGTTGGTTCAGTGCCACGCCCGCCAGCACTTCGGCGTTTACCTGGACCACCATGCCGAACTCATCGAACGGCGCGGTGGCACCTCCCATCGGACAGCTCGAAATCACCACCGGCACCCGACGCTTGGAAATCTCGATCAGCTTCGAGGTCGTATCGTCTACAATCTGCAAGGGACTCTTGATCAGGCAGGTGATGAACGACAGCACGGGGTTCTCTGCAAAGGCGCGCCGGCCGCCCGCAAGCATCTGCCCCATGCGGACCACGTCGTCCAGCGCCCCCAGGCTCGTCAGCCCGCCCTGAACGTGCTTGCTGATGTTGTTCAGGCTGGCGAGGAACTTGTTAACGTCCTTGTTCGTTTCCGTGATCTCCGCATCCTGGATGTTCACGTTGCGAATGAAGAAGTCCAGGTGCTCCAAGTTCTCGCAAAGATGGGCCGAGTTGCACAATCGCTCGATGGAGCCGGGCCGGCGCGTGAACGTCGGCATGGCGCCGTCGAACGACACGTCCAGCCAGATGTTCGTCTCCGCCCCACTCCCAAACCGCACCCGCGGCTCGTGGGCATCCAGCACGAGACGGTTCGCCGAATCCCGCGCTCCGAGCACAATCTTCGAGGGAGCCGTCTTCAGAGCACGATCAATCACCGCAGAAGGCAGGCGGATGCGCACACAATCCCCCGCCTCCTCGATCTTTGCGCCCGCAGAGCGGAAGATTTCGGCAGCCGCGGCGTTGTAGCACAGCAGGCCGGGGTCTTCCAGCAAATCGCGCGACATTCCGTCAATCAGCTTGATTTGTGCCGGCGACAATCGACAGCGTGGTCGAACCACCACGCCTTCCCGCTGTATTTCAGGCACGACGCTTCCCTTTCTCTCGCTTTCTCATGCCACCCGGCCGCTCGACCAGCGAGCGACATTCTGAACAACGAACTCGGCCTGCGGGTACGCTTGGCACAGGATCTTGTGGTAGGCGCACTCCTCGTGCGAACGAAGCGCCGCCTCACGATGCGTTTCCGCATATTGCACTGAGTCGCTGGGAGAGAGCCAATCGTCGAGCCCTCGCCGGCCGATCAGCTCCACCGTGCCGCTCCCTTCGTCGAACTGCTCCTTGTCTCGCCACACGATCTCCTGCGGCAGCAGGTCCTCGCAGGCCTTCCGCAAGATCCATTTCTCCACCAGCCGGCCTTCGGACGTGCGGCGGAGCTTCCACTGGGCGGGAATCCGCTGTGCCGAGGCAATCATGCTTACGTCGAGAAACGGCACCCGCGCCTCGATGCTGTGCGCCATCGTCAGCCGATCCACCCGCTGAAGATTGATGTTATGCAATGCGCCGATGGAACGTCGCAACTCCTGCTGGAGGTCGCCGCTCTCGCCGATCTCGCGGTGGTAGCGGTATCCGGCGAACAGCTCGTCGGCACCCTCGCCGGTGAGGATCACCTTGACGTATTCAGCGGCCAGCCGCGCGGTGAAATACGTGGGGATGGCACTGCGGACCAGATCCTGATCGTAGGATTCCAGGTGATAGATGATCTTCGACAGCAGCCGCACCACTTCTTTCTCGGTCAACAGGTACTCGTGATGCACCGTATCCAGATGGCGGGCGACCTGCCGCGCTGCGGCCAGGTCGCGGCTGCCCTCGAAACCCACGGAGAACGTGTGCAGGCGATCCATGTGTCGGCGGGCGACGGCGCAGATGATACTCGAATCGAGCCCGCCCGACAGAAAGGCCCCCAGCGGCACGTCGCTCATCAACCGTTTGCCGACGGCGGCCTCCAGCGTGTGGCGCAGTTGCCGCGCCGCGTCGCCCGGGCTCGACACGCATTGTTCCGGGCCGAGATCGGGGACCTGGTAGAACCTGCGATAGCCGCTAGCGGAGTGGAACGAGCTGCCTGGGGGAAACTCCGTCACATGCTCCGCGACGCCCACCAGGGCTTTCTGTTCCGAGGCAAAGCACCACCGCCCCTTGCGTTGGCCGATGTAAAGCGGCTTGATGCCGATCGGATCGCGCGCCGCAAACACATGATCGCCGTCGGCGATGACGAAAGCGAACATTCCATCCAACTGCGCTACGGAAGATTCCTGGGCCTCGTGGAACAGCCGCAGGATGGTTTCCGAGTCGCTCTGGGTCCGAAACGTATGTCTGCCGGCCAATTGTCGGTTGAGCGCACGGTAGTTGTAGATTTCTCCGTTGGCCACCAAGGCGGAAGCGGTCGAGTCGCCGAGGATCGGCTGGGTGCCGCCGACAGGGTCGATGATCGCCAGCCGGCGGTGCCCCAGAACGCCGCGAGCATCCGGAGCAACGAACACGCCGTCCGCGTCCGGGCCGCGGTGGACCATCCGCTCCATCATCGTGCGAACCACGTCTTCCTCGGCGCAACCCCAAATTCCGGCGATACCACACATCGTTCTTCTTCGTGTCCTTCGTGAATGGGACCGACGTGAGCTGTCCGTCGACTACAGGCTCACCCACTGGCCGACCGTCTCCACCGCCTGCTCAGTGCCGAAATGCTCGCTGAAAATGCGGAAATAGTAGAACTCCTCCTTGCTGCGGATCAGCCGGTGTCTCTCCCGGGCTTCGGCATACTCGTGGTCGTCGACGGCGTCCTCGAAGTATCCGGGCAACAGATCGGCCGAGCCCGACCCTTGCGAGAACTCCTGCTTTACCCGCCAGACGATGGACGCGGGCAACACGGACTCATAGGCCTTCCTGAAGATCCACTTCTCGATTTTTCCGTCCCCTTCGGGCTTCTGCTTGTACTGCGGCGGAATCCGCAGCGCGTAGTCAAGCAATTCGCCCGAGATCAAGGGAGCCACCACCCGCACCGAATGACACTGGTTCATCCGGTCCAGGCGCAACGAGGCGTTGCTGTGCAGGTAGCCCAGGCACTCGATCTGCCGGGCGGTCAACTGTTCCGGCGGGAAATCCTTGAGGTACGTGTAGCCGCAGAAGATTTCGTCGCCACCTTCGCCGGAGAGCAGCACTTCAACACCCTCTTCGCCGGCGCGTCTCGAAATCAAGTAGTTCGAGACCGAGCTTCTCACCAACGACGGGTCGAAGGACTCCAGGTAATAGATCACCTCCGGCAGGGCGTCGAGAATCTCTCTCAGGTCGACGATCAACTCTTGATGATCCGAGCCGATGTGCTCGGCCAGCGTGCGGGCGTGGCGGATGTCGCCGCTTTGGCCCAGACCCATCGCAAACGTCTTCAGGCGGGCGCGCTCACCGAACCGCTCCCTGTAAAACTTGCTCGCCAGGTAGGAGATCACGCTGCTGTCCATGCCCCCGCTGAGCAGCGCCGCGGTGGGGCGGACAAAGTCGACGCGGTTGCGGGCGCTCCGTTCGATGATGTCTCGAACGTGTTCGATGATCTGCGGAAGCTCGGCATCCATGATTTCCGGCGACTCGGGCAATTCTGCATATCGGGCGAGCCTTCCGCTCGCGTCCATGAAGCGGCCTTCCGGGAATTCGCAGATGTCGTCGGTCACCAGCCTAAGGCTCTTCAATTCCGAGGCGAGATACAGCGTGCCGCCGGCGCGCCCGTAGAAGAGCGTCTTGATCCCCAGCAGGTCTCTGGCGGCGAAGAGCCTCTCTCCGTCGGAAATCACAAAGGCGAAGATCGCATCGCCCAGATAACGGAGCATGTCGCTGCCGTAGCGGCGATACAGCGCAAGCAGCAGCCGTTCTTCCCGGAACGGCCCGTCCGCCACACCATGCTCGGCCGCCAGCTTTGCCCAATTGCCCATCTGCCCGTCGTAGCAAATCCTCACACCCGCGCCGCGGGAGCAGGCCGCGGGCACGTCTGCGCCTTGCTCGTTGCGGGCAAGATCGCCCTGGGCGTAGTTCTGGGCCATGATTGCCCGCCCAAGCTGGCAAACGCCGGAAAGGGCAGGCCCACGATGGCCGATTCTCTCGAGCATCGCCTCCACGTTCTCACGATTCGGATGACCGTAGCCAACTACTAGACCACTCACGTCGACCTCCAAGATGTTGCGGAATTCACCTGCGACCGAGCCGACAGGCGACGCCCTCGCAATGCGCTCGATGGCCCCCCACATTAGGGGCTCAACGCCGGGCGTTTCGTGTTGTGCAGAGACTGCATTCACGACACAGAATGCTTGTTTCGCAGACTGCACTGTGATCAGAGAGTGCCTCCGCAAACGCCGGCCCCTGCCAAACTTTACAGTTTAGCGGCATTCGCGAGAGATGGCAACGCCCCCTGGGCCAATGGGCCTGCTGCAAGCGCACGCGCTGAAGCGGAGCGATGATGCGCGCGACGACCAGACCGCCAACATGACCAAGCGCGACTGAGACCACCGGCCGAACCCTGCTCGGCGACTCCTCAAGTCAGAGCCGCCGGCCGCCCTTCTACGCTTCTGGAGCCGACGCCGCCGGCTCCTCTGCCTCTGCAAAACCGGACGCGCGGTCTGCCGGCGGCGCCGCCGCAGCGAATCCCCAAATCCCTCAATGCCGAAATCCCTCGCAAACACAACCGGCCGCCTACCGGCGCCGACGCCAGGCAAAGGCCAGTGCCGCCGCGGCCGCGCCCAGTAGCAACAGCAGACTGCCCGGCTCGGGCACCGCGCTGGCCGGCAGGGTCATGCCACCGCCTCCGCCGCCGACACTGGTGTTCCACTCGCCGGCCAGCAGGGACAGGTCGTCGCCGTCGATGGTGCCGTCAAAGTTGAAATCCCCATCGCCCCAGGCCCCGGCACCGAGCCAGGCACCCGCTACCAGCGACAGGTCGTCGCCGTTGGCCGATCCGTCCAGGTTGGCATCGCCGTCCAAGAGGTCGTAGAGAAACACGGCCACCGCGGCCGGATACACGCCTGCCAGGCCCTGGTCATACTCCACGCCGCCGGGCACTGCCGTGGTATCGAGGTAGGCTGCACCGATGTTGCCGGCGATCTGGTCGAACTCGCCCAGGAGCTCGTTGACCGCGGCCTGGGCCACCACGTACTCGCCGCCGAACTTCG
>CAYXPN010000168.1:6407-12571 GCA_964467075.1 uncultured Planctomycetaceae bacterium | reverse complement strand
CTCCAATCCCCAATCCCCAATCCCCAATCCCTACGCCAAACCCAACCCATGTCCCACCGACCGGCCGATCCGACCTGCGAACGACGCAAACGCGAGCTGCGCCGGTGCATTGCGCGTTCGCGCCGGCGCATCGACCGTCGCATCCACCGACTGGGCAGCGAGGGCCGACGCCTCAGCTCCTGGCGAACGTGGGTCAGACAATACCCGACCGGCGCGGTGCTGGGGGCCCTGGGACTCGGCTTGGCACTGTCGGCCGGCAGAGGCGGGCGAGGCCTGGCCGGATGGCTGGGTCGGCGCTTGCTGCGCCGAGCGGGCAAGGGGTTCGAAAACGTGCTCTGGCGCGAGTTGGCCTCGATATGGAAGCAGTCAGCGCCTGCCGGGCAGGGCGCCCAGGGAGGCCCGAGCGCCGGCACGGCCTGCGACAACCCCACTCCCCGCCCCGCGGGCGACAAGTCTTCCGGGGCTGAGCCTTCGCGCAGCGCGGCGCGAGAACGTGGGTCCGCCCACGCCGGCTCGTTCCAGGAGGATTCCCAGCCGTGAGCGCCGACCCATCACCACCACCGCTCTTGGCCCGATTGCGTGCCGAGCTGGCGGCCCTGGGCCGCGAGCTGCGCGGGATGCTGGCCCTCAGGTGGGAGATGGCCCGCCTGGAGCTGACGGCTGATCTGCGCAGGCTGCGGCGCACCGTGTGGATGCTGCTCGTCGCGGCGGTCATGGCGCTCGCGGCCTTGCCGCTGTTGCTGGCCGTGCTGGCCGAGTTGCTGGCCGGCTGCCTGGGCATCGGGCGCACGGGCTGGCTGGCGATCCTGGCTTCGGCCCTGCTCGCCGGGGCGTGTCTGCTGGCCGGCCTGGCGTGGCGACGGCTGCGCGCCCGGGCCTTGCTGTGGGAAGAAACGCTCGAAGAGCTGCACGAAGACGTGCGCTGGCTTGGCGAGTGGGCGGGTGAGCCGGACGAGCAGGCGCAGGAACCGGCCGACGAGTGAAATCTCTCCCGCCGGCCCGCTGCTGCGCTGAGAGAACGCTTGCCGGCGGTGCTGCGAAAACCGCAGGCTCACGGTAAGCGGCTCGCCGGTCGAGCGCCGCGGGCTCGCCAATGGAACACCGCCGACGCGCCGGCGCACCTCGGCGCGCCTACAGGTAGTCCCCGTCGATGCCCAGGCGCGTGCGCAGCTCGTCGCACTGCCGGGCATAGTAGTCGCTCGAGGAGTGGACGTGCTCGGCCTCGGTGATGAGTTTCATCTGGTCGTCGCAGGGCACACGGTGCTCATCGAGAACGGCCTCGAACGATTCGAGCCGGTCTCCGTAGACGATCAGCAGCTTGTGCTCGTCGAACTGCACCTCCTGGGGCATGCCGGGGTTGAGCACGGCCAAGCCGGTGCAGCCGTCATTGAGCAGCAGGTCTTCGTACTCCCAGAGGATGCTCTTGAGCACCGGCATGTCGATGTGCTCACGATACAGGTCGGTGTGTCCCTGGCGATGGTTGTCGTGGCTCGTCTCCAGCACCACGTCGACCACCGCGCCCAGCGGGTCGAGCAGGTCCATGAACGTGTCGAAAAGCTGTTCATGGGAGACCGCGGCCATGAGCACGGGCACGCTGGTGCGGCTCTGCGGGTCCTGATAGGCGTCGTGGCGATAGCCCTGGGAAGGGACGACTTGCAGATCGTAGGAAGGGCGCACCGCTTCGGTCAATACGAAGTCGCCGTAGCGGGCCACGCCCAGGTGCGCTTCGAGCTCTTCCTCGCTCAGGTGCGCAAAGCTGCTGGTGCCGACCGTGGCCGATCCCTCGCGCAGCGCGTTTCGGAAAAATCGTTTCAGAAAGCCCATCGGCGGTCAACTCATCAGACAGACGGGACTGGGGCTGCGGGGACGCTGTTGGCGAAGCCGGGAGCACACGCGTTCTATCCAAACCTAGGTCATCTTCTTCGCGGTCTCGGCCCGCCGCGGCCAATTCGGCGCGGCCGGGGCCGCCTGGTTTGGCAGAAGCGGAACAACCGGCCTACTCTCTAAAATCCACGCCGCCTCCAGATATGTGTTCAACAAGAGTTACGAGGGGAAAAGCGCGATCCGTCCTGGAAATGTAGCACCTGATTCAGCAGGCGGCCGGAACAGATGCGGTGTGGCGGAAAGGAAACCTTGCCGCCCTCTGGCAATCTCTCCAGGTTGCGAAAACTCTACGTGCCGCTCGCGCCCCCGGCGCACCAGCGGCGCCTTGCACGAGACTGTAAACCCCGGGGACTGTCCGTCCTTAGATGAGCGTGTCCGGGAATTCAGTGTGCCACTGCTTCGCCAGAAGCAGTGCCTGGCCGGCGTCAGCACTGCTTGCCCGGCGGGCAAGCAGTGGCACACGGCCGTTTTCCAGCGAAATCCGGGGGCAACTCCCGGACAGCCTCCATTCGATGGCAGCCCCCGGGGGCCCGACCGCGACGTAGGCGCCATGGCCGGGCCCGCGGCGGGTCGGAAGCACTTCCGGTTTGCGCGGTCCGCCCGCCGGGTGGGGCCGGCAGACCCCGGCGGTTCCAGCCCTGCCGTTCCGCCAAACCCCAGGGACTCAACCGCTGAAGCGCCCCGGCGTAGGACGCCGGATGCGAGCGGCCGGGACGCGACCGCGTTGGGGCCGTGGATTGCAAGCCGGCGGATTTCGGCGACAATGGCGGGCAGCGGCAAGGTGGCAAGGTGGCAAGGTGCATGGCTCCGGCTGGCTCGCAGTTCGAAGGAGAAGACACATGGCCCACATCCTGGTGGTGGACGACTCGGCCGTCTCGCGGCAATTGGTCGGTGGGCTGCTGGAAAAGGACCTGGACTGCACCGTGGAATTCGCGGCCAACGGCGTGGAGGCCCTGGCACGGCTGGACCAGACCCCGCCCGACCTGGTGGTGGCCGACGTGAACATGCCGGTGATGGACGGGCTGGGCCTGGTCACCCAGTTGCGCACCCGATTTCCCGACGTGCCGGTCATTCTGATGACCGCCTACGGCAGCGAGGCCCTGGCCATCGAGGCCCTGGAAAAAGGCGCGGCCAGCTACGTGCCCAAGGCCCAGCTTGCCGAGCGGCTGACCAAGACCGTCGAGGACGTGCTCTCGATGGTCCGGGCGGGCCGCAGCCACGAGCAGCTCCTGCGTTCGCTCGAGCGGACCGAATACGATTTCGTGCTGGAGAACGATCCCAGCCTGATCGACCCGCTGCTGGACCAGGTGGGCCTGATGGTCACGGGCATGGGCGTGTGCGACTTCAACGGCCGGCTGCAAATGGGCATCGCGCTGAAAGAGGCCCTGCTGAACGCCATCTTCCACGGCAACCTGGAAATCAGCGCCGGCGAGATCGAGGCCGCGGGCGACCGGCTGATCGGTGAATACGACTTGAGCCTCGTGGACCGGCGGCGGAGCGAAGAGCCCTATTGTCACCGTCGGGTGTTTCTCAACGTACACATCCGGCCCGAGGAAGCCCGCTTCGTGGTTCGCGACCAGGGGGCCGGCTTCGATGTCTCGGCCGTGCCCGCTCCGAACCAGCCCGGCGCCCTGGAGCCCGGCCGGGGCCGGGGGCTCTCGTTGATGCGCACGTTCATGGACGAGGTGCAGTTCAACGAGCCGGGCAACGAGGTGACGATGGTCAAACGCCGCCGCGAGCCGTCTGCGAGCCGCTCGGCCGAGGACACGCCCCAGTGAAGGCCCGCGCCGGGCAATCTGCCGTCGATCCGATCCTGCGCCGCCCGCTGCGCGGACGGATGTGGATGGTCGGGGCTGCGCTTCTGTGGAGCAGCAGCGGGCTGTTCGTCAAGGCACCCATCTTCGCGCCCTGGCCGCCGGAGGCCCGCGGGCTGCTGCTGGCCTTCTGGCGCGCGGTGTTTGCGGGGGTGGTCTTCCTGCCGCTGGTGCGCCGTCCGCGGTTTGACTGGCTGCTCATTCCGCTGGGCGCGTGTTTTACGATCATGAGCCTCTCGTATCTGACGAGCATGAGCCTATCGACCGCGGCCAACGCCATCTGGCTGCAGTACATGGCCCCGTGGTGGGTCTTCCTGCTGGGTGTGATGGTGTTCAAGGAACGTGCTACCGGGCGCGACCTGGTCCCGCTCGGATTCGGGCTGGCGGGGGTGGGCACGATCGTGGGCTTCGAGTTCTTTTGGGTCACGCGGCCCGATGTGATCGGTGTGGGCTGCGGGCTGCTGTCCGGGATTACCTACGCGCTGGTGGTGTTGCTGATGCGCCGCTTGCGCGACGAGGACCCGATGTGGCTGGTCGCGCTGAACCAGTGGATCGTGGTGATCGTCACCCTGCCGCTGGTGCTGCGGCTGGGCGTCTGGCCCACGGCCGGGCAGTTGGGGTTGCTGGCCGTTTTCGGGCCGTTCCAGATGGCCCTGCCGTACGTGCTCATGATTTGCGCATTGCGCACGATCAGCAGCCACGAGGCCGTGGCCATCGGCCTCTTGGAACCGGTGTGCGTGCCCGTCTGGGTGTTGCTGGTCTGGGGCGAGGTGCCGGCCTGGTGGACGGTGGCCGGCGCAGGGATGATCCTCACCGGGCTGGTGCTGCGCTATGCGCTGCTGGAGCGCGTGGCGCTGGGGCGGATGTTGCCGGAGACAACGGTTCCCACCGCTGCTTCGATAGAGGCGCAAACCAGCGGCGCAGAGAGCGAACCGCCAGCGCGAGCACCGCTTCGGCCATCGGCCGAGGCTCCCGCGCGCCAGAGCGGCGACGGGGGGATCGGCTGAGCGGGCGCGCTGAGTCCTGCACGTTGGCGAGCCGGCTCGCGCACGTCGCCAGGCCGCGGAGAACGGCGCGTCAGCCCGCGGCCCGGGCCTCGCGCACGGCCTCGTAGAGCGCCACCAGGTTCTCCGGCGGCGTGTTGGCCTGGACGTTGTGGACCGTATTGAACACGAACCCGCCGTCGCGATTGAAGATCTCGATCCGCTCGAGCACCTCGCCGCGGACCTCCTCGGGCGTGCCGAAAGGCAACGTGCGCTGCGTGTCCACCCCGCCGCCCCAGAACGTGATCCGGTCGCCGAACTGCTCCTTCAACTCCCGGGCGTCCATGCCGGCCGCGGAGCACTGCACCGGATTGAGGATGTCGAAGCCCGCGTCCACGATGTCCGCCAGCAACGCGCGGATCGAACCACACGAATGGATGAACGTCTTCCAGTTGGTCCGCTGGTGGACCCATTCGTTCACCCGGCGGTGGAAGGGCTGGTAGAGTTTGCGATAGGAAGCCGGGCTGATGAACGGGCCGGTCTGCGCGCCGAAGTCGGTGCCGGTGATGAAGACCGCAGTGACCCGGTCGCCCACCGCGGCGTGGATTTTCTGCAGGTTCGCCAGCGCGATCTCGCACTGGCGCTCGAAGACCTCGTAAACATATTCGAAGCGCTGCAGCGTGCTCACGTACCACTCGGCCACGTCGCGGATGCCCTTGGGGTGTTTGAGCCAGGGGGCGGGCACCAGGGCGATGTCGCCGAACGCCGTGCCGCCGAAATTGGCCAGGATCGCCCGATCGGCCTCGGCGCTTAAGCGCTCGGCCTCCCGGGCGAAGTAGTCCAGGTCTTCGTCGCTCACCGGGCCGAACTCCTGGAGGTTGTCTTCCACGTTGAGGTTCGCCTCGTCGATCGGCTCCTGGCGCACGATGGTGTCGAAGTAATAGCCGCCGTGCGGCATGCGCCCGCTGGGAGGGGCCGAGCGGTCGCCCTCGGGATACATGAGGATGTCGCCGCTCGGCTCCGGCTCGGTGTTGAAGTGCTCGGGCACGAGCACGGGCGTGCCGTCGAAGAGCATCCAGGGCTTCCAGTCGGCGTTCTCGAAGCCGAATAAGGTCTTGCGCCCCCAGAGGCCCACCACGTCCACGCCCAGGGCATCCATCAGATCGGGAGCGATCTCGCCGAGCATCTGGTAGGGCTCGACCACCTTGACCGGTGTAGCCGGCTCGTCGAGCCCGAGGGCCTGTCGCAGGGCATACACGCTGCTGACGTGCATTCCAGTCACGGCGCTGCCGCCCAGGTCCAGGGGCACATAGTCGGGCTGCTGGTGGCTGATCGCTGCTTCGACTCGCCGGCGTGAGTTCATGGCAGTTGATTTCCCGCTAGGGAGGCCTCCGTGGCGCCGCGTGCGTGCAGAGCACGCACCCTACAGGCCTAGCAAGGCCTCCGTGGCGCCGCGTGCGTGCAGAGCACGCACCCTACAGGC
>CAYXPN010000168.1:0-6307 GCA_964467075.1 uncultured Planctomycetaceae bacterium | reverse complement strand
GGCCTAGCAAGGCCTCCGTGGCGCCGCGTGCGTGCAGAGCACGCACCCTACAGGCCTAGCAAGGCCTCCGTGGCGCCGCGTGCGTGCAGAGCACGCACCCTACAGGCTCACGCCGCCGGCTCGCCAGATGCTACACCTGGTGCGCGCGAGGTACCCGCAGGCTTCTCTTCCGGCGCTGGAGGCGGCTCGGCCGGCCCGAGCAGCTTTTCCAATTCCTTGCCCAGCATCGGGCCGCGCACCTCGAGCGAGACCACGTTGCCGTCCGGGCCGACGAGCAAAAGCGTCGGAATGCCCATCACGCCGTAATACGTGGCCATGGGGTTGTCCATGCCCGCTTGCGCGGGGTCGGCGCTGAACAGGTTCGGCCAGGGCAAGGGGTTTTCTTTGAGAAACGCCTCCACGTCTTCGCGCGTATCGTCACAATTGATCCCGATCACCTCGAAGCCACGCTCGTGATACAGGTCGTAGTGCTTGCGGATGTTGACGATCTCGCGCCGGCACGGCCCGCACCAGCTTGCCCAGAACTGCACCAGCACCACCTTGCCGCGATACTTGTCCCAGTCCAGCGGGGTGCCGTCCAGAAACGTGCCCTCCAGGTGCATCTTCTTGCCCACCAGCAGGAGCCGTCGGGCAGCGCCCTGGAGTTTCTCGCCGAGCCGCGCGATCTGTGCGTCCTCGCTCTCCGCCAGCCGCTTGCCGAACTCCTTGTAGGACTCGGCGGCCAGCTCCGGCTTGCCCGTCATTTCCAGCACACGCGTGAGCGTAAAGATCAACCCCAGCTCGGCCTGTCCCAGCGGCCCCTCGTTGACAAATTGCTTGATGTCTTTGACCACCGGCTCAAGGGCCTCGGGACCGGCACCGAGCGCGTCGCGCAGCCGGCCTTGCAGCAGGTAGGATTGCACCTGCCGGGCCAACTCTTCGCGGCCCGCGTTGGTCAGCTCGCCGGGCAGGGCCTCGAGCAGCTTGCCGGCCTGTTCATCGCCCAGCCGATCCAACATGCTCAGCGACACCACCCGATAGCGCACCGCCTGCTCGGCCTGCTGGTCGTTGGGTTTGCCGGCCAGCACCTTGCCGGATGCTTGGGCCACCGCGCGGTGCAGCTTCAGGACGAACGCCTGCACCACCTCGGGTTCGCGGCTTTGCGGCTGCTGCTCGCGCAGCCCTGCGATGTACTCCAGCAATTGCTCCGCAGTGCCCTCGGGAACAATGAAGGGGTCCGGGGCGGAGGGCGGCGCGGGAACAGGCTGCTGCGCGGCAGGAGGCGCCGGCTCGCCGGCCTGCAACCCACCGAGCCGGCCCGCCGCGGCCAGCACCACAGCCGCTCCGGCCAACAGCCACCACGTTCGGCGCTTTGCCTTGGTTTGCAACATCATCGAGGTACCTCGAGCTAGAGAAAAACGGATCGAGAGAAAAGCTCCCGGCCAACTCCGCGGGGCCAAGGTCCTTCGCCGGACGCCCGCCTTCGACGACCTGCCCGTGCCCGGCTGGCACTGGGGGTCCCCGGCACGCCAAAGGGCCCGGTGCATCGCAGTAATCGTACCCTTTTGCCGCGAACCAGGCCAGCACCAGAGCAGAAAACCCGAACAGACCGGCCGGCCGGGGGAGGTATCGTGGGCGCGCCGGCTTCCGACAGACACAGTCGCCTGCGGCTTACCGTTAAACGGCCGGCCGACTGCCGGCTCGCCACGCGCGGTTTTCCGACTGCCGACTTCCGCCCTCCGTTTTCGGCTTTCGCATCCCGTGGGGATAAACCCCACGGCTCGCGGTTGTTCGTCAATACGGCAAATCACCCGAACCGGGAGCTGACGCTCCCGGCTCGCCGGGTTTCGCGTTTTCGCCCTTTCGCGCTTTCGCGGTGCAATCTACTTCCGACCTCCGACCCTGGTCATTGGTCATTGTTCAACGTCCATTGTTCGTCGTCCATGGGCCGTTCGGGCTGGAACTCCTGGATCATCTGCCACGCCTCCTGCGCGGTCTCGGCAAAGCGGAACAAATCCAGGTCCGCGTCGTCGATCGTGCCCTCGTCGGCCATGAATTGGAAGTCCACGGCCTCCTGCCAGAATTCGCGCCCGAACAACACGATCGGAATCCGCTGCATGCGCTGGGTCTGGCGCAAGGTCAATGCGTCGAACAGCTCGTCGATCGTGCCGAATCCGCCCGGAAACACGACCAAGGCCCTGGCGCGCAGCAAGAAATGGAACTTGCGGATGGCGAAGTAGTGGAATTGGAAACACAGCTCGGGCGTGATAAAGGGATTGGGCAACTGCTCGCGCGGCAGGCGGATGTTCAGCCCGATCGACTCCACCCCCGCATCGTAGGTGCCCCGATTGGCCGCCTCCATGATGCCCGGCCCACCGCCGGTGCAGACCACATATTCCCCACCGCCGTTCGCCCGGCAGCACTGGGCCACCAATCGGGCGAACTCGCGCGCGATCTCGTAATAGCGGCTACTGGCCAGCAATCGTTCGGCCCGGGCCACGGCACGTTTGCGCCGGGCATCGTCGGGCGTTTGGGCCAATTGATCGCGGGCCTCTTGCAGCAAGTGGCGGGCTTCGGCCGGCTCCACGATCCGCGTGCTGCCGAAGATGACGATCGTCGAGCGAATGCCCCGCTCCTCAAATGCCAATTCCGGCTTGAGCAGCTCCAGCTCCATGCGCATCGGGCGCAGCTTGGGCCCGTCCAGGAAGTCCACGTCTTTGTAGGCCACCCGATAGCTGGGCGATTGCAGGATTCTCGACAGGTTCTCTTCGCGCTCGTCATGGTGGCCGCTCATTCGAAACATTCCTTGCCTGCGCGTCCCGTACGCCGGGTGTATGCGTGGTCGAAACAAGATTGCGCCCGCGCCGCCCTCGGTCCTGCCCTGGGTAACTGTTCCTTCCCGGGCCGCAAGAAAGCCGTCCCATGCGCCCCCGGGCGACGCAGCGCTTCACGTCCGAAACGCGGCGGTGGGCTGCGGCCGCAAGCAAGACCTCGACGTGGTTTCGGGGGCAGGGCAGCCGGGCGCGCGAGCAGGTCCAGGGGGGGCCTCACTTCGGCGCCAACGTGCAAAGCATGCGGCGGCCGTGGTGCGTGGGCGGCGACTCGATCTTCGAAAGGTCTTCCAGTTGCGCCAGGATACCCTCGAGCACCCGGCGCCCTTCCTCCACGTGGGCCATTTCGCGCCCGCGAAACATCACCGTCAGGATCACCTTGTCCTTGTGGGACAGAAACTCCCGCGCCTTGTTCACCTTGACCTGGAGATCGTGGGTCCCCGTCTTGGGGCGCACGCGGATCTCCTTGATCCTGGTGTGATGGGTCTGGCTGCGATGCTGCCGCTTCTTCTGCTGATACTTGAACTTGCCGTAGTCCATGATGCGGCAGACGGGCGGCCGTTCGTTCGGCGCCACCTCGACCAGGTCGAGACCGACCTTGCGGGCCTCGATCAGGGCATCTGCAAGAGGCACGATGCCCAGTTGCTTGCCGTCCTCAGAAATGACCCGGACCGGAGAGATGCGAATCTGATCATTGATCCGCAATTGCTTGCTGTCGGTCGACGGTTTCGGCATTAAGCTCCCTATGCAATTCGAAGGTTACGAGTTCCCACCACGGGATACAGCAGACCCGCCGGGCACGCGCCGTCGGGCCGATACCTTGCCGAATGGTCTTATGGAGTATGGTGTACTGCGGCCGGCAAGTCAAGCAGGCGCGGCGGAAAACCTTGCCCCACCCCTGCGACCCGACCCGGCCGGCCGGAAACCACCGTCCGCACACCGCGTACGCACGTTCTGCGCGCCAGCCCGACCAAGGGGCTGAGCCTGCCTCGCTCCGGCGCGCCAACAGCGCGCCAGACAGCTCCAGAGCAACTGCCGCGCCGGAGAGGGCCCTTTCTGCTCCATCTCGGGCGGGCGCGCCTGTCGGTCCGGCGCAGTCCGGCAGGTGCGCGCCTGGAGCCCGCGCCCCGCCAGCCCTCTCTCCCGCCGGCAAATCGCCCTGGAACGAGCGCAAGCCATCCCCAAATCGGGCGATTCCAAGGCAGGACGGATGGCCGGCAATCTCGCCGAGGCGAGCAACGAGCACCCCGCGTCATTCCCCCCCCGCCGGGACCATGCTACTCGATCGCCTTGGACTCGATCTCGTTTCGCAACTTTACCAAAGCTTCCTCGATTGCCAGGCTTCCCAGGTCGCCCCCGCGCCGGTGGCGCACCGCCACGGTCTGCTGTTCGGTCTCGCGCCCGCCGACGACGAACATGTAAGGAATCTTCTCCAACTGGGCGTCGCGAATCTTGGCCCCGATCTTCTCCGGCCGATAGTCGGCCCCCGCGCGCAGGCCCGCGTCCAAGAGGCGCTGGTGTACCCGGCGTGCATAGGGCTCGAACTTCTGGCTCACCACCACTACGCGCACCTGCTCCGGCGCCAGCCACAAGGGAAACGCGCCGGCAAAGTGCTCGATCAGGATGCCCACAAACCGCTCCAGCGAGCCGAACGGCGCGCGATGGATCATCACCGGCCGGTGTGGCTGGTTGTCCGCGCCGATGTATTGCAGATCGAAGCGGTCGGGGCCCGGCAGGTTGTAGTCCAGTTGCACCGTGCCCAACTGCCACTCGCGCCCAATGCAGTCGCGCACCACAAAATCGGCCTTCGGCCCATAGAAGGCCGCCTCGCCCTCGGCCCGTTCGTAGTTGGCCAGTCCCATCTGCCGGCAAACGTCTTCCAAGGCCGCCTCGGCGCGGTCCCAGTCCTCGGGCCGGCCCACGTACTTGTCGCTCTGCCGGTCGCGGAAACTCAGCCGCACCCGATAGTCGCTCAGGCCCAGCGTGTGCAGCACGAACTGCGTCATCTCCATGCACGCACGGAACTCGTCCGCCATCTGCTCCTCGGTGCAGAAAATGTGGGCGTCGTCCTGCGTGAACCCGCGCACGCGGATCATGCCGCTCAGCTCGCCCGACTGCTCGAACCGATAGACCGTGCCGAACTCGGCCAGGCGCAAGGGCAGCTCCCGATAGCTGCGCGGCCGGGAGCGGTAGATCATCACGTGGTGCGGGCAGTTCATCGGCTTGAGCAGATAGCGGTCGCCGTCCTGCATCTCGATGGGCGGAAACTGGCTGTCCTTGTAGTAAGGAAAATGGCCCGACGTCTCGTAAAGCTCCACGCGACCGATGTTGGGCGTATAGACCAACTGGTAGCCCCCCTTGGTCAATTCGCCCTGGAGGAACTGTTCCAGCTCGCGGCGCACAATCGACCCCTTGGGCAGCCACAACACCAGCCCGGAGCCCACCGTGGGATCGATCAGAAACAGCTCGAGCTGCCGGCCCAGCACGCGATGGTCCCGCCGCTTGGCCTCTTCCAACCGCGTGAGATGCTCGTCCAGCTCGCGCTGGGTGAACCAGGCCGTGCCGTAGAGCCGCTGCAACTGCCGCCGCCGCGCGTCGCCCTTCCAGTAGGCACCGGCCACCGAGAGCAGCTTGAACGCCCCGATCGCGACCGGGCGGGGCAGGTGTGGGCCGCGGCAAAGGTCGATGAACTCGCCCTGGCGGTAGAACGACACGCGTGCTTCCGCCTCCAGCCCTTCTTCGAGGTGCTCCACCTTCAACTGCTGACCCAGGCGCCGGCACAACTCCAGGGCCTCCTGCCGGTCCATCTCCACGCGCTCAAACGGCTCGTCCTCTTTGATGATCCGCGCCATTTCCTCTTCGATCCGCGGCAGGTCTTCGTCCGTGATGGGCCGCGGCAGGTCGAAATCGTAGTAGAAACCGTTCTCCACCGTCGGCCCGAACGCCAGTTGCACCCCCTCGAACAGGCGCATCACGGCCCGGGCCATCACGTGGGCACACGAATGGCGCATCACGTCCAGGGCCTCGGGATCTTTGTTGGTAAGCAGCCGAACCGTGACTTCGCCCTCGGCGGGCAGCGGCTCGTCGACGCCCACGATCCGGCCGTCCACCTGCGCGGCCAGGGCGGCCTTGGCCAGGCGCTTGCCCACGCGCTGGGCCACGTCCAGGGGCCGGACCGGCTCGGAAAACTCCAGGACACTCTTGTCAGGCAATTTGACCCGAAGCATGTGCGAAATCTGCCTTATTTACCCACTTTCTCCATCTTGTCTGTTTGGTCTGATCGAGTTGTGGGCCACACGCCGGGCATGCTTTGAGCCCGGTTGCGGCCGCCATCCTGACCAGGCGCTATTCACCTCGGCCGCGCGGAACGGGCCCGGCCGTGAAGCCCGAAGTATAGGCCGGCTCAGAGGATCGGACAAGGCAAGGGCACCCCGGGGCACTTAGAGGCTATCCGGAAACTCCCCTCTCCCGGCGGGAGAGGGGACCTGCATTCGACA
>CAYXPN010000167.1:2092-12658 GCA_964467075.1 uncultured Planctomycetaceae bacterium | reverse complement strand
CGCAACTCCAAGAGGCAATGGCAGTTGCGCCCTTTTCGCGATGGACACAGTCAAATTAGTACTACAGCGCAGCGTTGACCCAGATGTGAAATTGCGAAAGGGGGCAGGCCGCCTTGTTTGCCCATTTTGCTGGCCTAATCTCCCTATTTTGACTTTCGGGGGAACCTTGCGCTGTAGTATTAGTCTCGTTACCGTTTGTCCCGCTGACAGGAAACGTCTGGAAGTCTGGGGCATTGCACGGCGCAATTGAGGGGCTTGTCTGCCGGGGGCCGATGAGGTATCTTAGGAGTTTACGCCTTTCGGGTGGGTCTCGGTGGGGCCCCCGCAGGCGGTGCTGGTTTTCGATTCCCGACGAGCACGAGTCCCATGTTGATGCGCAAGACATACATGGCCCGACCGGGCGAGGTGGAATCCCGGTGGTGGCTGGTCGATGCCCGCGACAAGGTCGTGGGCCGACTGGCCAGCGAGATTGCCATGATCCTGATGGGCAAGCACCGTCCCACCTACACTCCCCATGTGCTGACCGGCGATTTCGTGATCGTGGTCAATGCCGAGAAGGTGGTATTGACCGGCAAGAAGTGGGAGCAGAAGGAATACGCCTGGTACACGGGCTATCCGGGCCTGAGGAAGGAAACCGCGCTGAGGCGCCGACAGCGCAAGCCGGAGATGATCCTGCGCGAGGCGGTGCGCCGCATGTTGCCCAAGAACCGGCTGGCGCGAAAGATGCTTTCGCGTTTGAAGATTTACGTCGGGCCGGGCCACCCGCACCAGGCGCAGCAGCCCGAGCCGATCGAGCTGGGTCGGAAGAAACACGAGCGACGCGAGCAGGCCTCGGAGAATGTGAAGACCGGCGAGTGACAGCCGTTTTGGAAGGATGAACATGTCAGCAGGCACATCGTCAGCAGATACACCCGTCGGTCAGCAGCCCACGTTTTTCTGGGGGACCGGCCGGCGCAAGAGCGCGGTGGCCCGCGTGAGGGTGCGTCCGGGAAGCGGGCGGATCATAGTCAACGGCCGCAGTCTGGAGGACTTTTTCCATAACCTCCAGCAACGCAATGCCGTGGTCGCTCCGCTGGAGCAGACGGGCGTGCGCAACGAAGTCGACGTGCTCATCCGTGTCTCCGGCGGCGGGCTCACCGGACAGGCCGACGCCTGCAAGCTGGGCATTGCCCGGGCCCTGAAGGATTTTCGGGAGGAGTTGGTTGAGACGCTTCGCGACAGCGGACTGCTCACTCGCGACGGGCGCATGAAAGAGCGCAAAAAGTACGGCCTGCGCGGCGCACGGCGTGGAACGCAGTTCTCCAAGCGATAGATTAGCGTTGCGGGATTCGGGGAAAAGGTGACAGGCACCATTTGTGCGAAGCCGGGCACCGACGGAACGTTGGTCGCGGGGCGTTGAAGGCAAATGGTGCCTGTCACCTTTTCCCTCTTGCCGGGTTCGGTAGGCGCCCCCCGGCGCGAGCGAGGCCTGGGCGGCGATTTCGGCCAGATCGAGTCTTTGCTCCGGGTCGCAACCATGCCGCGCCGAAATCTCTTCGTCATTGTGGCCGTGGCGGTCGTCTGTCTTCTCTGCTACCAGAAGGCGGAGCGGGGGCGGTTCGGGCGCGTGCTGGTCGATGCCATGGAGCAAATCGATCGGCGCTACGTCGAGCCGGTCGCTCCTGCCGAGCTGTTCGCCGGCGCCATGGAGGGCATGGTCGCCCGGCTGAACGATCCCTACTCCGCATATATCGACCCGGAACAGCTTCGCAAGTTCAACGAGGCCATCGATGCGAGATTCGGCGGGGTGGGCATCCAGGTCGCGCTCGATCCGAAGACCGGCGAGCTGACGGTCATCAGCCCGCTGCCCGGCACGCCGGCCCACCGGGGGGGTATTCGGCCGGGCGACCGCATCCTGCGCATCGACAGGCGCAGCACCCAGGGGCTTTCTCTGGAGGACGCCGTGGTCCTGCTGCGCGGAAAGCCCGGCGAGAGCGTCATACTCACCGTGCTCCACCCGGGCGAACAGACCCCCGTCGATCTGCCCGTGGTGCGCGAGGTGATCCAGGTCGAAACCGTGCTCGGCGACCTGCACCACGCGGACGGCTCGTGGGATTTCTTTCTCCAGGGCCAGGAGGGGATCGGCTATGTGCGGATCACCAACTTCGCCGAGCATACGAGCGGCGAGCTGGAAGCCGCCCTGGCGGAGCTCGTCGAAGGCGGCATGCAGGGGCTGATCCTCGACTTGCGCGACAATCCCGGTGGCCTGTTGCGCTCGGCCGTGGAGGCCAGCGACCTGTTTGTCAAGGATGGAGTGATCGTCAGCACGCGCAGCCGCGGCGGGGTGGTGCGCGACAGTTTTATCGCCCGGCCCGGCAACGAGCTCACTGGTTTCCTGATGGTGGTGCTCGTCAACCGCTATACGGCCAGCGCCGGCGAGATCGTGGCCGCCTGCTTGCAGGACTACCAGCTCGCCGCGGTCGTGGGCGAGCGCACCTGGGGCAAGGGAACCGTGCAGGAGGTGATTGAGCTGGACGCGCGGGCCGGCGCACTGAGACTGACCACCGCCACCTATTGGCGCCCCAGCGGAAAGAACATCCACAAACCCGCCGACCAGGAGAACAACGGCGACTGGGGAGTGCGCCCGGACGAGGGCTGCGAGGTCGTGGTCGACAACCTGGCCCTGGTCCGGCTGCGCGAACAGCGCCATCGCCGCGACGTGTACCATCCCCACGGGGCTGTGCCCGAAGAGCTGCCCGACATCCTGGCCGAAGATCCGCAATTGCGCCGGGCGGTCGAGTGTTTGGAAGAGAAGCTGCAAGGCCCCTGAGCCTTCGGGCGCAGTTGTCTCTGCCACAGGAGCCGTGGACCATGCGCACCAAACGATTGCTGCACAGGCTGGTTTTCGTGGCGGGGCTGCTGGGGGCGGGATTGCTCTGCCGCGGCCCTTGCGTGCCGGCCGCAGCCGAAGCGAGCGGACCGCAGCGCTGGGAACCGCAGATTCGGGCCTTCGAGCAACAGGACCGGGCTGACCCGCCCGCCCCCGGGGGCGTGCTGTTCGTGGGCAGCTCGAGCATCGTGCGCTGGCCGCTGGGGCAATCGTTCCCCGAGCTTCCGGTGGTCAAGCGCGGTTTCGGGGGCTCCCAGGTGGCCGACTCGCTCTACTTTGCCGAGCGCATCATCCTGCCCTACAAGCCGCGCGTGGTGGTCGTTTATGCAGGCGACAACGACATCGCCGCGGGCAAGACGCCCGAGCAGGTGCGGGCCGATTATCGGGCGCTGACCAAGAAGGTTCTTGACGCGCTGCCGCGCACGCGCATCGTGTACATCTCCATCAAGCCGAGCCTGAAGCGATGGCACCTGTTCGAGAAGATGCAAGAGGCCAACCGCCTGATCGAACAGGACTGCGCCGGCGACGAGCGGCTCGTGTATCTGGATATCGCCGGGCCAATGCTCGGGCCCGACGGCAAGCCCAGGGCCGAGCTGCTGGCTGCCGACCAACTCCATCTAAGCGAGAAGGGCTATGCCCTCTGGACCCGGCTGCTGCGCCCGTGTCTCGATTCGCAGCGCTGAGGGCGGCGAAGGCGATAGTCCCCTGGGGAGTGGTCCCTTTGTCGGCTGTAAGACGTTGCTTGCGCCGAAGATCGCCGGTCGAAAACATGGACCTGTGCGCTTCGGCGGTGGACAGGATGACAGGATCACGGACTAAGAACTTGTAAAGGGATTACTTCCCGGGCCTGGGCACGGAATTGGGGAAACAACTCGTTTAGTAACACTTCAGCCGTCTGAAGCTGGAGAAAGCCGCCACAGGCTGATCGCAAAGAGCGAGGCGCTTGCCGCGGCGCACCCCAGTGCCGGCCACCTGCTTCCGCTCAGGACCGGCTGAAAGCCGGTCTTCACCGTAGCCTGGGGGTAACACCCCAGGCAATCAGCTTTGAGTTACAAGTTCTATAAATCAGCCGACGCGGCGAAGCGCACGCGCTGGAGCCCCACCTGCCGGCAGAGATCATAGACGTCGATCACGTGTTCCATGGGTACGGCCGGCTGGGGATCGAGGATCACCGGCAAGTCGGCCTCCAGCGCGCGGGCCGCCTGGAGCACGGTGGCGACCTCGGCTAGCCGCTGGTACTCCCGCTGGTTGATGCGCCAGCTCGGTTGCGAGCCGCGCCAAAGGAGTTCCACGACGATTTCGTCCAGGTCGATCAATTCCGGCTCCGCGGGAATGTCGGTTTGGATGTCGCCCAGCAGGGACAGCCGCGTGGGCAGCACCTGCTCGATCCGCTGGAAGCTGGCCGTGCAAACGAAGAAGATCAGCAGCAGGAAGATCACGTCGATCATCGGCGTCATCTTCACCTCCATCCGATCCGCATGATTTCGCCGCGACGTGGGGCAACGCATCCCGGGGGCCTCCCAATCGTTCGCCTGGTTCACAATCCCAAGGCCGGGGGCATGTTCTCACACTCCGTAGGGCGCGTGCTTGCACGCACGCGGTTTACTGCAGTTTGCCGCAGGCGTTCGCGCCTGCACCACAACAATCCTGCTTCTCCGCCAACCCCAATCATCCTACTCCTCCACCACCGCAAACGTCACCTGCCAGACGCCCGCCCGCGCGCAGCCCACCATCACCGGCTCGACCATCTGGTAGGGCACGCGGCGGTCGCAGCGGATGCGCACTTCCAGGCGCCCGCGCGCCTGCCCGGTCTCGTAGTCGATCAGGCTGCGAAGTTGGGCACGCGAAAGCGACTGGCCGCCGACCTGAATGCGTCCTTCGGACCCCTGGTCGGGCAGGATGTTGACCACCACCCGGCGTGCGTCGTCACCCTCGGGGCGCCGGCCGCTGGTGGCCTGCGGCAGGTCGAGCTCGAGTTGGGTCTCCTGGCGGGCCAGGTGGCTGGAGACCAGAAAAAAGATGATCAGCAGGAACACGACGTCGATCATCGGCGTCATGTTGAAACCCAGGCTCGAGCGGGCCGGACTGCTGGGCACGCGCATCAGGCACCTCCGGGCACGGGCGGCGGGGGCGGAGCCGGACGTGTCGTCGCCGGCGCGGCGGGGCCGGGCGCGCGCCCGCCGAGCGCGCGCTTGAGCGGGGTGAACGCGTGCTGCGCCACATAGGCCACCTCGGCCACCAACTGGTCCACCCGATTGCGGATCACGGCAAACGCCGCCAGCGAGGGAATGGCCACGATCAGCCCTTCGACCGTGGTGACCAGCGCCAGATAGATGCCCTGGGCCAGGTCCGCGGCCCGGGCCGCGCCCTGGGTGTCGGCCACCCGGCGGAAGGCCAGGATCATGCCGATCACCGTGCCCAACAGCCCCAGCATGGGCGCCAGGCTGCCGATGACCGAGAGGTATTCCACCTTGCGCAACAGCCGGGCCGACTGGTCGGTCGCCGCGTCTTCCATGGCCTTTTCCACCGCGGGCCAGCCGCCGTCAACCTCCGAAAGCCCCGCCTCCAACACGAACGCCAGGAAGCTGGGCGTCATGCGGCAGCGCTGGCGCGCCGCAGCCAGCTTGCCCGCCGCGGCCAGCTCGCGCACCTCGTCGGCCAGGCCCGGCGGCATCAAGACCGGCTCGCGGATGGTGACCAGGTGCTCGACCACCAGGGCCACCGCGGCAATGGACAGCAGGATGATCAGCAGCCCGACCGGCCCGCCCGCGCTGAGGATCGTCCAGAACGAGGCGGGCGCCTGCGCAGGCTCCTCAGAGGCAGTTCCGGGCGTCGCGGGCACATCGGGTTGAGCGGCTGAAGGGGGTGCGGCAGCCGCGCTTTCGGCAGGCGCGCCCGGCGGTGCGGCGCCGCTCGCCCGGCCTGCGGCAAGCGCCGTGCCCAAGATCAGCATCCCTGCCAGCAAGATGAAAAACTGGTAAAGGGGAGACCTTCCGGGGCTTCGCTTCGCTCCAGCCCCGGCCACCCACGCCCGAGCGTGCGATTGCCGAGGTAATCCGTTTACAGGTTTCAAGGAAGTCCAGGTTTTCACGTCGGCAGCTCTCCTCGGTGTTGTCCCGTGCCGCGGCAACCGTCAGAAGTCATTCGATTTGTTCTCCCGGCCGCCTGAGACGTCCATCCATCTTGTAGGGGCGATGCATGCGTCGCCCCTACCGACCCCCGGACCGCTGCGGGCGCGCTTCATCTTGTAAGGCCAGGGCACGCGCACGGGCTTCGGCCACGGCCCGCGATTGCTCGGGATAATCGCGCACCACTTCCGCATACAATCGGCCGGCTTCGTGTGCTTTGCCGAGCTGTTCCAGGGCCCGGCCAGCATCGACCAGCCCGCGCGCCGCCAGCGTGCGATGGCGCGGGTCGAGGATCGGCGCGCGAAGCAGCCACAAGGCAGCCCGCTCGTAGTCCCGCTGATTGAGCCACGCCGAACCCAGCACAAAGCACGGACCAGCCCGCAGGTTCTTGGGTATCTGTTCGACCATGCGGCCCCAGGCCGCGAACTGCTCCGCGCTGGCGGTGGGCACCTGGGCCCGCCACTTCTGCGCCGCGGCCAGAAGCGCGATGCGCCGGTCTTCGCCGGTGGCCAGTCGGGCAAGCTCGGCAAGTGCCTGCCCGCGGGCGGCAGTGGGCAAGAGGTGGCTGGCGCCCAGCAACACCTTGGCCGGCTCGGGCCCGGCCAGCCAGGTGCGGGCCGTCTGTTCGAGCGCGGGCGAAGGCGGGCCGGCCACCCAGGAAAGCGGGATGCAGTCGAACTGCGGGGTCTGCGGATCGCTTTGAAGAAGCAGCAGGAAGGTCTCGCCGGCCTCGGCCCAGCGGTCCAGGGCCCGATAGCACCAGACCATGCGGGCCAGGGTCTGGCGGCGCACCCAGCGGCGCGGCTCCTCTTCGAGCGCGCGGCGATAGAGCGTCAGCGCCTGTTCGAACCGGCGCTCGGCAAACGCCTCTTCCGCGGCGGTGTACGACGCGGTGTATTGCGTCTCGATCCCCAGCACCTGCGCGGCCGGAATGGATCGCTGGCGCCCGCCGGGCAACATGAGCAGCAGCTCGCCGCCGAAGTACTCCACGACCCGCCCGTTCACCCGGGTTTCAATCCCCGCATCAGTCACCATGCGGATTGTATCCTGCGCCGCGGCCGCCGCGGCGTGCCACCACCCGGCCGCCAGCACCAGCGCAAGCCAAACCCACAGCCCGCGCCGGGCCCGCCGCGGGGCGTGGAGGGTCGCCGGGTTGCAGCTTGCCAAGAACCTGCAAAGGTATGACAAGAACCTGTAAACGTACAACTTCCCGGGGCTTCGCTTCGCTCCAGCCCCGGCCACCCGGGTCTGAGTAGCCGATTGCGGAGACAACTCGTTTACAAGTTCTAAAGGCATGGAGACGCGGCTTGCTCGGGGCGGTCAACGGCCTGTGGGCGGCAGGCGGGAGACATCCACATAGGCGTGCTGGCCGCCGTTCTGCCGGGCCAGACGGACGAGGAAGTTATCGGCGTCGGACTGCGGGCCGTAGCCGAACTCGATCGCGTGGATGGTGATCCCCGCGGCCAGCCGATTGATCCGTGCCAGTTGATCGGGCCAGAGCTTGGGTTCGTCGGCATCGGTCAGGAAGAAGATCACGTCCGGCTGGAGCTTGATGGCGGCGACCAGGGCCTCTTCGTGTCGGGTGCCGCCTTCCGCGGTGATCGAGCCGACGAAGCGCTCGGCCAGCGTCTTGTTCCGCTGGTTGGCAAACACGAGCCGGTCGGGGTTGCCCGTGGGATTGAACCGGGCAGGCCGATCGTTGTAGAAGATGATCTGGAACTGATGGGTCTGTTCGAGGCTTGCCAGGCTGCCGAGCAGCTCGGCCTTGGCTGCGCTTAAGGCGCTGCGCCCGGAGCCGCCCATGCTGCCGGAACGGTCGAACACATAGACGAACTTGTAGCCTTCGCCGGGGATGCCGAACACCTGGGTGCGGCCTTTGCCGCCCGCGCCTCGGCTGCCGGTGCCTTGCCCCTGGGTGGCCCCGCGCGCGGAGCCCACCTGGCCGCCTTCCAAGGCACCCAGCCCGGGAGCGCTGTGGGTGGCCGGCAGTGCCGCCGTGGGATCGACAGAGGGCTGGTCGCTCAAGAGCGCTGCGAGCGCGGCATCCGCGGCCTGGCTTGAGGCAGCGGCCTGGTCTGTGGCGTGGCGGTCGTCGGGGGCGTGGTAGTAGCTGGGTGGGCCGTCGGTTTGCTTCAGCGCAATGCCCACCTCTGCGGTGCGCGCTGGAGCAGCACCCTGGCGCTGTGCCGCGCCCAGGGCGATGCCCAGCCCCAGCATCAGCGCCAGGTGCAGCGCCAGCGAAACGAGCCAACTTGGCAGGCCCGACCAGCGAAACGGCTCCCTCGGCTGAGGCGAGCTGTCAGGTGGCCCGGCTCTTGGCGACATGGGTTCAGGCAAGATAAGGCTCCGAAACTGCTTTGCTTGCAAGCAGTTACGACCGACCATTTCATTCTAGGCCCGCCGGCGGAACAGGTCAACGCGAGTCCGGCTCCCGGCCTTCGCCCCGGGTGGCCCGACTCCTATAATTCAATTCCAGGGACGTGCTGTCCCCGAGAGGAGCTACAGCCGGTGAGAATCGTCAAGTATCCCCATCCCACCCTGCGGCACAAGTCGAAACCGCTCCGTCGCGTGGACGCGGAACTGCGGCGCCTGGTAGGTGCGATGTTCGAGCTGATGTACGGGAACCAGGGCATGGGGCTGGCCGCCAACCAGGTGGACCTGCCCTATCGGCTGTTCGTGGTCAATTTCGCGGGCGACCCCGCGGCCAAGGACCAGGAGTTTGTGTTCATCAACCCCACGATCAAGCCCTCCGGCAAGATCGTCGAGGGCGAGGAGGGCTGCCTGAGCTTTCCGCAAATCTTCGTGCCCGTGCGCCGCTGCGAGAAGGCCAGCGTGGTGGCCTACAACCTGGCGGGCAAGGAGGTCAGCTACCAGTTCAGCGGCCTGGCGGCCCGGGCCGTGCAGCACGAATACGACCATCTCGACGGCGTGCTGTTCATCGACCGGCTCTCGCCCATGGCCTTGATGTCGGTCAAAAGCGCCCTGGAGGATCTGGAGGCGGAGTTTGCGGGCCAGCGCGACCGCGGGTTGATTCCCGACGACGGCCGGATCAGCGCCCGGCTGGCCGAGTTGGAGGCCCTGCGCGCGTCGTAGTGGCGCAGGCACCGCTGCAACCAACGGACCGGGAATCCACCCGGCCAGCCGGCGGGTTTACCCCGCCGGGAATCCACCCGGCCAGCCCGTGGCCACATCTGGCGAGCCCGCGGCGTAAGCCGCGGGTTCTGGCGAGCACTGCGAATTGTCGTTTTTGCGCAGCAACGTAGGCCGGAACGAGTCGCGCAAGCGACGATGTTCCGGCATCAGGACAAACGGCGGGCTCGCGCCGGAACGGCGCTGCGCTTGTTCCGGCCTACGATGCTGACGCTCCCGGCTCGCCATGATCTCTACAGCCGGTTGCGCTTCGAAAGATAGCGCGAAAGCAGAAAATCGTAGGGCACCGAGGTGTCGGTCATCACGTAGTCGGTCTGCATCTCGGCGCAGGCCTGGCGATAGCCGGCGATAAAGGCCTCGATCTGTTCGCGGTACACGTCGCGCACATAGGGCGCGTCGACCATCAAACGCTCGTCGGTCTCCAGATCGTGGAAGGCGATCACGTCGCGGAAGGGGAACTCGATCTCCGCCTTGTCGAACACGTGAAACAGGATCAGCTCGTGCCGCCGGTGGCGGAAATGGTGCAAAGCCCGGATCACCTCCTCCGCCTCGTCGTACAAGTCGCTCACCAGCACGATCAGCCCCCGGCGCTTGAAACGGTTGGCCAGCTTGTGCAGCGTGGTGCCGATGCGCGTGGGCTCGCCCGGCTCGACGGCCTCGAGCTGCTGCATCATCTCGTGGAAGTGCCGGGGCGAGGCACGGGCCGGCATGTCCAGGCGCACCTCGGTGTCGAAGGTGGTCAGGCCCACGGAGTCCTGCTGGCGGATCATCAGGTAGGAGAGCACCGCGGTCAGATACGAACCATACTCCAGCTTCGTCAGCCCGCCTTCGTGGCGGTAGGCCATCGACCCGCTGGTGTCCAGCAGGATTTGCACCCGCATGTTCGTCTCTTCCTCAAACTGCTTGACGTAGAGACGATCGGTGCGCGCGAGCATCTTGTAGTCCAGGTGTCGCGGGTCGTCGCCGGGGGTGTACTCGCGGTGCTCGGCGAACTCCACGCTGAAGCCCTTGTAGGGGCTGGAGTGCAGCCCGCTGATGAATCCCTCGACCACCCCCCGGGCCACCACGGAGAGGTTTCTCACCCGGGCCAGGGCGTGTGGTTCCAGGAATCGATATCCGCTTTGCGTGGTCATCTCAGTTGGAATCTCCTGCGCAGAATCCATTCCGTGGTGAGCAGTGCGACGAACAGGGCCCAGAACCCCGGCGGCCAGTAGAGCCGGCGCTCCAGGTAGATGCGCCGCTTGCGCTGGGTGCGGTCGAGCCGGTCGATCAGGTGGTCGGCCGTGGAAACGTGGACGTAGCGCCCGCCGCTCTGCTCTGCAATCTGCATGAGCATCTGCTCATCCAGGTCGAGTTTCTCGAACTCCTCTGCGTAGTCGAAGTCCTGCCCAAGGGGATCCGTTAGCGGGGAATGCTGCC
>CAYXPN010000167.1:0-2082 GCA_964467075.1 uncultured Planctomycetaceae bacterium | reverse complement strand
GACCTCGAAGAGCAGCTCTTCGCTGGCCAACTCCTGGCCATCGACCGTGGTGCGCAACACCAGCTTGTAGGTGCCCGGGGTGCGCGGCTGGTATTCGCCCTGGTAGTGGCCGCCCGGCCCCGGCGCGGCCGAGAGCGTGAGCCGGTCGGGCCGGCCGGTCGGTTCGGTGACGTCCGCCACCACCTGCACGTTTGTGGCCCCTTCGCCTTGCTGGTCGCGCACCACGGCCGAGAAGCGCACCGGCTCGTCGGGCTCGTAGGCGGCCTTGTCCGTGCTGCCGGCGATGCTGGCCGCGGCCTCCACGGCCTTGCTGCGCCCGGCCAGCCAGCGCACCATCTGGCCCCAGAATTGCAAGAACGGCGACTCCTGGTCCATGGCCCGCGGGCCCTGCTGCCAGTTGCGCGTGGTATCGCCGGTGAACACCGCGGTCTGTCCCTTGCCCAGCGGCTGGAAGGCCAGCACGGGCATCGCATCCTCGGCCGGGCCAGCGGCGGCCAGCACCGTGGCTGCCGGGCGCGGACCCTCGACGCGCGTGCAGCCCTCGAGCGGCGGCAGGCCCGCACGCTTTGGCCCCGCTTGCCGGGTGGGGAAGAAGTCGGCGATGTTGGCGAAGATCGCGTGGCGTGCGCCCTCGGGGGTGAGCACCGGCAGGAAGGTGTCGGTCATCTGGCCGATCTCGCGGTCGCCCAGCTCCACGGGCAGCACACTGCCCAGCGGCGCATCGCCGTAGCCGCCGGGCCCCAGGCTGTGGTAGCCGCCCAGCATCACCAGGCCGGCGCCCTGGCGCACGCGCTCGATGAGCAACTGCTGCTGCTCGGGCCGGAGATAGGTGGCGTCGAGGTCGCCGAGGATGAAGACGTCGAACTGGTTGACGGTTTCGGCGTCTGCGGGGATCGACTCCAATTCGAATCCCGGCATGTTCGAGCGCTTGAGAAACACGTTGGGCCGCGTCTGCACCAGGGCGCAGAACTCCAGGTCCGGGTCCTTGGCCAGGAAGCGATCGACCAGGGCCCCGTACTCGGCGCGCAAGGTGCCCTCGATGTAGAGCACGCGGATGCCCGGCTCGACCACGGTGGCCACGGCCGAGCGCTGGTTGTTCTCGGCGATGCGCTCGTCCGCGGTTTCGGAAACGCGCACGGTGTAGGTGTGTCGGCCCTTGGCGGTCGGCCGGAACTCGAAGAGGACCTCCTGCGAGCCTTCGATCTCGTCGAGCGTGAGTTCTTTTTCCTCCAGCGCCTGGTCGTCCTGCTGGAGCACCACCTTGACCACGCGCCCGCCCAGCCCCACGCCCTCGACCATGGCACTCAGGCGGGCCAGGTTGTTGAGCACCATGCGGTCCGGGCAGTCCAGGCCGGTAAGCTGCACGTCGCGGTAGCTCATGTCGCTGCGCAGGCTGGCGCCGATGCCCACGGTATGGACCACGAGGCCCAGCTTCATGGCCACGTCGAGCGGACTTCGGGCCGCGTTGTGGACCCCGTCGGAGAGCAGGATCACGGCCTCCACGTCGGCGCTGGGCAGGCACGCGGCCGCGGTTTCCAGGCCGCGGCTGAGCGAGGTCGCCTGGCCGTCGGGGCGCAGCGCCGGCAGCTCCTCGAAGTTCTCGGTCGCGCGCGCACGCTCGGCAAACTCGACCAGGCGCAGCTCGAAATCGTCGGCCAGCTTGCCCCACCACGATTCCAGTTGGCGCCGCGCCAGATTGAAACGTGTCACGCCCGTGGGATCGTCCGAGATGCTCATCGAGGCCGAGCGGTCCAGCACGAAGACCACGCCCGGCTTCTGGCGCAGGTCGCGGTAGTAGCGCACCATCGGCTCGAAGAGCAACAGCACCACCAGCACGATGGCCAGGCTGCGCAATACGAACAACAGGCGCCACTGGCGCGCGGGCAACTGGCCGAACGCCCGGCGATAGAAGATGCCGGTCAGCAGGATCGCCGCCAGGGCGACCGCCAGCATGGTCCAGAGGCTCTGTGCGCGGGCCAGCGAAATCTCGAGCAAGTTATGCTCCTGTAGGCACGTAGCACGTAGGGTGGGTCAAGCCGAAGGCGCAGACCCACCAGGAAAGCCTTGTCGGTGGGTCTCGCT
>CAYXPN010000166.1:0-12935 GCA_964467075.1 uncultured Planctomycetaceae bacterium | reverse complement strand
TGGGAAGCACGTTTTGTGCCCCGGGCGCCTTACCTACAAAACTGACGCACACACGCGCTTCCTTCTTGTTGACAGTTGTCAACTTCCGGCTTGCGGCCGCGGGCGGGGCGGGGCGGAAGGCATGTCTCGTCCCTCGCCATGATATAGAAACGCTTATCCCGCCCGTCCAGCGGTCCGCAATCCCGTGGCCGAACGGCCGTGCCGTATTTCCGCTGAGCCGTCAGCACGACGGCTGTGTGCGGAGCGGCTCACCCCACACGCAGCCAGCGTAGGGTGCGTGCTTGCACACACGTGGTTGATGGAGCGGCGTAGACACGTAGGGTGCGCGCTTGCACGCACGGGGTTCCGGTCTGGGCCGTTCATCCGCCCTCTGGCGACGGCGCCGATACCAGCCGCGCGGCTGCAAGCAGCCACCCTACCCACCCTACGGTTGCAGGCGAGACGCCTGCACCACAAAGGCCCCTACGGTCCGATCGGGCGCGGGGCCCGGGCCAGGAAGTCGCGCGGCCCGCGCACGGTGTAGTAGGGATAGGTGATCGTGCCGGTGGCCGGTCCGCTGGCGCAATGCGGGGGATAGCGCCCGCCGCCCAGTTGCCCGCCCCGGCAGAGCGCCTGAAAGAACCACTGGCTGCCGGGGTCTTCGCAGGCCGTGCAATCCGGGCGGACGCCCGGGTCGCAGGAGGCACAGTTCTCCGGGCAGTGCTGGCAGGTGCCGGACATCATCGGCGCGTGGAGTCCTCCGCCGGGCGCAGAGCAGCCGGCGGCCACCAGCAAGCCGAGCACCGCCAATCCGAGCAGGGCGTGTTTCATCGTCGCAGTTTCCTTGTCTTGTGGTGGGTCTGGGCACGGCAGGCCGCTAAACAGCGTTGCACGATTCCGGGAATCCAGTGAAGTTATCTGGGTCGCACGGCCCGCGCAAGAGTCCTGCTTTGAAGTGACATCGGTTGAGCAATTCGGAGAGTCCAGAAAATCGGCAAAACCGTTGCGTCCGTTGGGACCGGTGCGGCCCGAACCGCGTTGCTCTTGACCGCGGGCGATTAAAATAGATAAGGTGGGCGGGGATTGCGGGCGCTCCCTTTTAGCCCCAGGCGCGAGGCAGGGTCTTTGATCCTGCTCGGCGCGTGGGACTCGTTTCCGCGCGGCCCCGGGGCCCGAGGACCGGCGGGGCGGGCCCGGGGAGTTTCACGCCACAAGCCGCATCGACGCGCATGCCTGTGCCATGGTGGCCTCCCAGGAGTTTATCGACAAGACGATCGACGCCTTTCGCCGCGCAGCCGAGGCCAATCGGCAAACGCCCGCGCGCCAGGGCAGCGTGGTGGTGCTCGGGCCCGAGGCAGCCGACGAGGTGATGATCACCGGCGACCTGCACGGCAATCGGCGCAACTTCAACCTCATCAAACAAACCGCGGATCTGAAGTCCCATGCCCGCCGCCACTTGGTGCTCCAGGAGGTCTGCCACGGCGGGCCGACCTATGCCGAAAACGGCGGCTGCATGTCCCACGGGCTGCTGGAAGACGTGGCCCGGCTGAAACTGGAATACCCGGACCGCGTCCACTTCATCCTCGGCAACCACGAGCTGGCCGAGATGACCGACTATCCGATCCAGAAGAACCACCAGATGCTCAACCTGGCCTTCCGGCTGGGCCTGCAACATATGTACGGAGAAGCCACCGAGCAGGTGCGCGAGGCGTTCATCGCCTTTCTGCAAAGCTGTCCGCTGGCGGTGCGCCTGCCGCACGGCGTGTTCGTCTCCCACAGCATTCCGCAGTGCTGCGATGAGCGCGGGTTTGACAAGACCGTGTTCACGCGCGAGATTCCCTCCAGCGAGTACTTCGAGCGCAGCAGCGTGTTCCAGCTCGTCTGGGGGCGCGACTACCGCGAGGAAAACGCCCGGGCCTTTGCCGAGTGCGTGGGCGCGCAGGTGTTGATCAACGGACACGAACCATGCCCTGACAAGGGGTTTTCCACGCCCAATCGCTTTCAGGTGATCCTGGATTGTTGCGGAGCGCAGGCGGGCTACGTGATCCTTTCGACCCATCGGGCGTGGACCCAGGAGGAGATCGTGCGGCAAATCCGCCAACTCGGCTGATGGGCCGGGTGGCATGCGTGGCTTGTCCACCCGTGCGTGTTTGCTTCGAGTTCATGCACTGCTGGACAAGCCAGCAGTGGCAGTGCGCCGAACCGTTGGTAGTGACCCGATTCATCGGGTCAGCCAAACGACCGTACAAGTACGGTCACTACCAACCGTTGGCAAGACCGTAGATCGAAGGACTGCCATGCCTGAGCTGGAAACGCTTCGCTGGGTAGGCGACGAGGACGGCTACCTGGAATTGATCGACCAGACCCAACTGCCCGGCCGCATGGTCACGCTGGCCTGCCGCGATGTGGACACCGTCTGGGAGGCCATCCGGCAGTTGCGCGTGCGCGGGGCCCCGGCCATCGGCATTGCCGCGGCGTATGGGCTCTATCTGGGCGTTCGCGTGGGCCTGCCGGCCGACCGAAATGCCTTCTTCGCCCGGCTCAAAGACATGGCCGACCATCTGGCCCAGGCGCGGCCCACCGCGGTCAACCTCTGCTGGGCCCTGGATCGCATGGAGCAAAAGGCCCGGGAGCACAGCCACCTGGCGCCGGCCGAGATCGCCGCGGCCCTGCTGGCCGAAGCCTGCGCCGTCCACGAGGAGGACCGCCGCATCTGCCGGGCGATCGGGCGCCACGGGGCTGAGCTGCTGGCCGACGGGCAAACGGTGCTCACCCACTGCAATGCCGGTGGGCTGGCCACCGCGGACTACGGCACGGCCCTGGGAGTGATCTTTGCCGCGGTGGAGTCGGGCAAGCGGATTCGGGTGTTTGCCGACGAGACGCGGCCGCTCTTGCAGGGGGCCCGGCTGACCACGTGGGAGCTGCACCAGCGCGGCATTCCGGTGACGCTGATCTGCGACAGCATGGCCCCGGTGGTGATGCAGCAGGGCCGGGTCCAGGCCGTTCTTGTCGGTGCCGACCGCATCGCGGCCAACGGCGACGTGGCCAACAAGGTGGGGACCTACGGGCTGGCCCTGGCCGCGGCGGCCCATGGCATCCCGTTCTATGTGGCCGCGCCCGCGAGCACGTTCGACCTGACGCTGGCCGACGGCTGCGGGATTCCCATCGAACAGCGCGATCCGCGCGAGATCACCCACGGTTTCGGGCTGGCGATCGCGCCGGAAGGGATCGACGTATACAACCCGGCGTTCGACGTTACACCCGCTCGTTTGGTCACGGCGATCGTCTGCGAGCGGGGCGTGATCCGCCCGGTCAGCCGCGGGGCAATCGCTATCGTGCTCGGCGCGGGCGAATCGGGCGCGGATGGCGCGCAGCAGCCGTAGGGGCGACGCATGTGTCGCCCCTACCAAGTCGGCCGCACCACGGCCGGGCCACCACGCTTTACCCACCCCATCGAAAGAGTCCATCACGTGAAGCTCCAGTTTCTCGGCGCCACCCGGCAGGTGACCGGCTCGCAATATTATCTCGAGGCCGATTCGCGACGGCTGCTCGTCGACTGTGGCATGTTCCAGGAACGGGCCTTTCTGGCCCGCAACTGGGAGCCCAACCCCGCGCCGCTCGGGCGCCTGGACGCGGTGCTGCTCACCCATGCCCACGTGGACCACTGCGGGCTGGCGCCGAAGCTGGTGCGCGAGGGGCTGCGCTGCCCGATCTATTGCACCCATGCCACGGCCGACCTGGCCGCGGTGGTGCTGGACGACTCCGCGGAAATCCAGGTCGAGGACGCCGCCTACAAGCGCAAACGCCACCGCAAAGAAGGTCGCAAGGGCAAGTATCCCGAAATCCCGCTGTTCGCCCAGAAAGAGGTGCGCCGCACACTGCCGCTGTTGAAACGCGTGGCCTACGGGCGCGAGGTGCGCCTGGCCGGGGGGCTCTCGGCCGTATTCCACGACGCCGGACACATCCTCGGCTCGGCCATGGTAGAGCTGCGATGGTCCGCTGAGGGCGCCGAGCGGCGAATGATCTTCTCGGGCGACATCGGCCGGCCCGACCGGGCCCTGGTGCGCGACCCGACCACCTTTGCCGCGGCCGACTACGTGGTCATGGAATCGACCTACGGCAATCGCCTGCACGAGGACCGCGGCACGATCGGCCAGCAGCTTGCCACTATCGTGCGCCGCACAGCCGAGTCCGGCGGCAAGCTGATCGTGCCCGTGTTTGCCATCGAACGGGCCCAGGAGGTGATCTACCACCTGCACCGGCTGCTGCTTTCGGAACAGATTCCGCGCCTCCCCGTCTTCCTCGACAGCCCCATGGCCGCGGAGGTCAACGAGGTGTTCGAACGCCACCGCGACTGCTTCGACCGCGAAGCGCAGACGATGATGGACAACGGCAACATGCCGCTGGAACTGCCCGGGCTCGAAACCGTACACAGTGTCGATGAGTCCAAGGCGCTCAACCGCCGCGACGAGCCGATGATCATCATGGCCGGCTCGGGCATGTGTACGGCCGGGCGTGTCAAGCACCACCTGGCCCAGTACATCTCGCGCCCCGAGTGTACGGTGCTGTTTGTGGGCTACCAGGCGGCCGGCACGCTGGGGCGCCAGATTCTCGACGGCCAGGACGAGGTGCGCATCCACGGGCGCCTGCACCCGGTGCGCGCGCGGATCGAGCAAATCCACGGCTTCTCCGGTCACGCCGACCGGGACGAGCTGATCGGCTGGCTCAGGCACATCGAACAAGCGCCGCGCGAGGTGTTCCTCACACACGGCGAAGAGGAGGAGAGCCTGGGCCTGGCCCGGCACCTGCGCGCCGAGTTCGGCTTGCAAGTGACCGTGCCGGAGTATCAACAGAGCGTGGAGCTTGCTTGACTGCTGAATTGCACCGACCGGCGCAGACCTCTACCCGGCTCCCAGCACCGACCGAAAGAGCGCCTGCGCCTGGTCTGCAAGCGCCGGGCCGGCCGCGGCCAGGAAATGGCCGCTCTGGAGGTCAAACTCACCGCCGTAAGGCGATTGCACCACACCGCCGGCCTCGCGCACGATCAGCGCGCCCGCGGCCGAGTCCCAGGCGCTGGTCGAGAAGGACCACGCCAGGTCGAATCGCCCGGCCGCCACATAGCAGAGATTCAGCGCGGCCGAACCCGTGCGCCGGATCGACTGGCAGTGCAGAACCGCCTCGATGAACACGCGCAGATCAAGCGACTCGCGCTGTAAGCCCGGCGGAAAGCCCACCGCGGCCAGCGCCTCGCCGAGATCGGCCACCTCGCTGACCAGAATCTCCGCTCCATTGAGCCGTGCTCCGCGGCCGGCCGCGGCGGTGAAGCACTCGTCGCGGTTCGGGTCGTAAACCGCGGCGACCAACAGCCGGCCGTCCTCTTCCAGGGCCACCGACACGGCGAAATGGGGCACCCGGTGTACGTAGTTCGTCGTGCCGTCCAACGGGTCGACGATCCAGCGAAAGCGGCTGTGCCCCGCGGACTGCCCGCCTGGCGAAACGGAATCCTGCTCCCCAGCGCGTTCCTCGGCCAGGAAGCGGTGGTCGGGGAAAGCTGCCAGGACGACCTGCCGGATGGCGGCCTGGGCCGCATAGTCGGCCTGGGTGACAAGGTTGGCCTTGCTTTTCTCTTCGGCATCGACCCGGCCGAACCATTTGCGCAGCTCCGCGGCGGCGGCATGCACGGCGTCTTCGCAAGTCTTTGAGTATTCAGCAATTGCGTCCATCAGCAGCGACTTCCTGCAAGAGCTTCGGGCGATTATAAGCTGCGGGCGGCGGCGCAGGAACTCCCCCCAGGCCCCCCCGATCTTACGATGAGCCTTCCACCCGCTGGCGCAAATTTTTGGCGGCGCCGGGAGAAAACCCTGGACAGTCCATCGAAAACTGCTATCATCGGAGATTGAATCAGGTCCCTGCGTGAATAGTGTGACGAAGGGTGGCGGTTGCGCGGGGCGTGTACGGAAAGGAATGATCCGACTGGAGTGTTTGGCGGACCCGAGTGTCCGCGCGGCCTCTTCTCTGTTCCGGCCCCGCCGTTTCGCAGCAAGGCGAGCGGCGGGGTTTTTTTGGCGCTCATAGCGCGCCATTGGTAGCCATGCTCGCCAGAGCGTGGACAGTGTCGGCCATCGGACAGTGACGGAAGCCTTCGTCTGCCTGCGAGCCTGACACCGGGTCGTGGCCCGCGGAAATCGTCATTCCGGCGAGTGACCCTGGACCTGCGCGGAGCTGAGCATGTCGGGATCGCCAAGTGTCGCGCGCTGGCGGCTTGAGCAGGGGGTGGCGTGTCTGGAAGGTGCGCAGCTCGCCGCCCGTCTGAATCCAGCCCGAGCAGAAGAAGGACTCACCGCGGCGGAGCTCGAAGGTCGGCCGATCGAGGGTTTGCGCCTGCTCGGACTGGCCACGCCTGATCCGGCGGCCGGCCCGTTTACGCTGGAAGACTGCTACGTGCGCCAGCGCGATTTGTTTGCCCTGTACGCGGTGGGCGCAGATCGGCGCGCCTACCTGGAAGCCGTTTGGCGGGTGCTGGTTGCAGAAGATCTTTCGGAAAGCGCAAGGCCTTGGGCGGGCCCGGGCGTGGAGCTGATCCTCTCGGTGCACACTGAGCGACTCGAAGACTGCGTCCAACTGGCGGTTGAAAGCCGGATTCCAAGCGCAGAACTCCTCCGCCTCTCAGCGCCCGGCGGGCCTTGCTCGGCGACCAACGGCTGGCCCGGCCTGCCGCGGGCCGGCTCTGAGGACGAACAAGCAAACTGGGCCTCGGATTTCGAACGTCTCAGACCGCCGGTCGGGCCCCCTGGGCCCGCGCAGACCCTGACGGCGCCGGTGTGTCTCGTCCATTCGCTGCGGTTGCCGGGTGGTGGGGAGGCCGGCTATGTGGAAGCGGCCGGCCCGAACGACGTGCCTTCGGCCCAGCTCGCCTGGCTTGCGACGCCGCCCGGCGCGGCTCGCGTCCGGTATGCGGTTTTCCGCACGCTGCTGGAGAAGGGCGTGATCTTGCGGGCGCGCGTGCGGGGCGTGTTCCTGGCAGCCGGGCTGGGGGCGGAAGAATATCCACGCCGGGCAGCCGAGGTGTATCGGGCACTGGTGTCGGCCGATCCGGTGCTCGGCACCTGAGCGCTGGACCTAAGGTGGGCGTGGTCATGCGAGCGCCCGGCAATCGGAGAGTCCCGTAGCCGCCGAAAGCCAGACCGCGGACAAGCGATCCAGCCAATGGCCGGCGCCGTCCACGCTCTGGCGAGCGTGGCTACCAGCATACCGGTCCACGCTCTGGCGAGCGTGGCCACGGGTGGCGGGGGAGTCTTGTCGCGCGGGCATGCGCCCGCTAAATTAGCGACGATTGTCTTTTTCGAGCTGATCCATTTCCCGGGCGAGACATAGCCGGCAAGGCGGCCGCGGCACGGACTTCCGCAGCACCGTGCAGGTGAATCCCCAAGGCACCAGACGAAAGGCGAGCCGTGAGCGATCTATTGATCACCGACAACTTCCTGCTGCAGGGCGACAAGGCCGTGGCCTTGTATCACGAATACGCCCGGGATTTGCCGATCATCGACTACCATTGCCACCTGCCGCCGGAAGAGATCGCCGCGGACCGGCGCTTTGAGAACCTCGCCCAGATCTGGCTGGCGGGGGATCATTACAAATGGCGGGCGATGCGCGCCGCGGGTGTGGACGAGCGCTATTGCACGGGCGACGCATCGGACTGGGAAAAGTTTCTCAAGTGGGCCCAGACCGTACCGCAGACGCTGCGCAATCCGCTCTATCACTGGACCCACCTGGAATTGAAGCGCCCCTTCGGCATCAGCGATCGGCTGCTGTGCCCCGAAACCGCGGCGGGTATCTGGCGAGAGTGCAACGCTCGCCTGGCCGAGGATGACTTTTCGGCCCGGGGCATCATGCGCCAGATGAACGTCCTGCTGGTCTGTACAACGGACGACCCGGTCGAGAGCCTGGAGCACCATGCGCTCATCGCCGCGGACGCGAAAATGGAAATCCAGGTGCTTCCTGCGTTTCGGCCGGATCGGGCGATGGAGGTCGAATCGCCCGAGGTGTTCAACTTGTGGGTGGACCGGCTGGCCGAGGTGAGCAACATCGAGATCAAGGACGATTTTCCGACCTTCGTCGAGGCCCTGCGCCAGCGCCACGACTTTTTCCACAGCATGGGCTGCCGGCTTTCGGACCACGGGATCGACACGTTCTATTGCGAGGGTTTCAAAGAGTCGGAAGTCAGTGCCGCGTTTCGCCGCGCACGCCGCGGCAACCAGCTCCGCGTGGAGGAAGTGCTGGCCTTCAAGTCGGCGATGCTCAACCAGTTCGCCCACATGGACTACGAAAAAGGCTGGACCCAGCAGTTCCACGTGGGCGCCCGGCGAAACAACAACTCGCGGTGCTTCGCCGCGCTGGGGCCGGATATGGGTTTCGACGCGATCGACGATCGGCCGCTGGCCGCGGACATGGCCCGCTTCTTCGACCGGTTGGACCGCGAAGAGGCGCTGGCCAAGACGATCGTCTACAACCTCAATCCGTCCCAAAACGACGTGATTGCCGCCATGCTGGGTTGCTTTCAGGACGGCCGCACGCCCGGCAAGATGCAGTTCGGCAGCGCCTGGTGGTTCTCGGATCAGAAGCAGGGGATCGAGGCCCAACTGGATTGCCTGTCGAACCACGGGCTGCTGAGCCGCTTCGTGGGCATGCTGACCGACAGCCGCTCGTTTCTTTCCTACACGCGGCACGAGTACTTCCGCCGGATTCTCTGCAGTCTGCTGGGCGCCGAGATGGAGGCGAGCTTGCTGCCCGACGATCTGCAATTGATCGGTTCGCTGGTGAGGGATATTTGCTACGGCAATGCGGCCCGGTATTTCGGCTTCTGCGTGCCCGAGTTGTGACGCACGCGCCGGGCCCGGCGCTTGACAACGGCGCACGGTTGGCGATAATAGGTAGTAGGCAAAGAGGCGGTGCCCTCTGGCGGGCAGGTGCTTTGATCTTTCATGAACGCCGAGCTTTTTGAGGCAGCGACTCTCCTTCGGGCGCGTTTCCTGGTGGTTTCGCTTTAGGCGCCCGCGCCAGCCCGCTGCACTCCGACCGTCGGCGTCGTGTCTCGGTTGCTCTCTGCTCGAGCCACGCAGCCCGGCCGTGCCGCGGTGCTTGCACGGCTGGTGGGACCCGGCCGGGAATGACGGGCGTGTTCTGCGACCCCATCTGTGCTTCGAGGACCCATTGCGCGCGTGCCAAGGGCCGGGCCGTTGGTGCGAGCGGGTGCCGGGCGGCGCATCCGGCGGGCGCAGCCTCGATTTGCCATTCCGATCCATCGAAAGAGAATCCAACTGGTGAACATCTCGACGCTGGGCTTGGTTTCAAAACGAATCCATACGTGTAGCCACCGTCGCCAGACGGTGGAGGCGCCCCCTGTTTCAAGGCCGTTTTACGCGGCGCCCCACGCTCTGGCGAGCGTGGCTACCGTTTTGAAACAGAGCCTTCTTTGCACGACTCTGCTAAGTGTCTGCCTGGTCCTCGGAGTCGCCGGCGCGAGTCTGGCAGGTGATGCACCGCGCGTGGGGCCGGCCGCTGCCGGACCCGACGGGGGGGCGGCCGTGAGCATTGCCGCACCGCAGGCGGTTGCCCAGCCGACGGCCGAGGGCCGACAACGCGTCTGGCTGCCGCCCGCCGGGGTTGAGCAGCCGTTTCCAGCGATGGTCGGTTCGCCGCACCTCTCGCTGGTCGCCGGTGCCGAAGCCAGGCGTGCCGGGCCGCCCGAGGCACAGCCCGCCGCGGCGGTGCCAAATGGTGGAAGCAGCGGCCTGGGGCTCTTGGGCACGGAGACGCTGCGTTCGAGCGCGGCGAACATCGAAATCCGCCCCGGGCCCGTGCTCTCCGCCATGCCCGATGCCCTGGCGGCCTTCGAGCGCGCCGCGGGGCAGTGGGCCGCGCGCATCAATGATCCGGTCCACGTGGTGGTCGACGCGGACATGGAGGACATGGGCAACAGTGTGACCATCGGATGGGCCAATATGGTGCTCTTGCAGGGCCCTTACGATCTGGTGCGCGATTCGCTGGTGGCCGACGCCGCGGACGAAACAGACGACGCGATCGTCGGCTATCTGCCTTCCAGGGCCCAGTTCTCCGCATGGCTGCCCGAAGGCTTCGGCTTGGACGGCCGCCTGGTGGCCAGCAAGGCCAATTTCAAGGCCCTGGGCTTCGAGGGGCTCTCCGAGCCGCCTTTCCCCGACGAAGACGGCACGATCGCCTTCAACACCCGCTTCGCCTTCGACTTCGACAACCGCGACGGCGTATCGCCCGGCACGATCGACTTCGAGACCGTGGCCGCCCACGAGATCGGCCACGTGCTGGGGTTCTACTCGCGGGTGGACGCCGTGGACTATCTGCTCGATGCCGGGTTGACAACCGACATCGGCCCGGGCGTGCTCGATCTGTTCCGCTTCGGCGACGATTCGGCCGACGACCCCAGCACACCCGAGGAGTTTACCCACGCCGCGCGCAACCTGATGCCCGGCGATGTGGCCGTCACCGACCAGGTGCTGGCTCCCTGGGGTGAGCTTGCCGACGCCGAGCTGCTGATGTCCACGGGCGCGAAGCTGGGCGACCGGCGCCAGGCGAGCCACTGGAAGGATTTTTGGAGCACCGGTGAGCTGATCGGCATCATGAACCCCACGCTGAACTACGGGCAGGTGTTCACCGTGGATGAGGCCGACTTGCGCGCTTTGGATCTGGTGGGCTACGACATCGCGCCCGTGCCCGAACCGGGCGCCTTGATCTCGCTCGTGGCGGCGTTTGCATGTCTGGCCGTGGTGGCTCGCAGACGGCACAGGACCTGACGCCCACGCTCGGCCGAACGGCGTCAAGGGCAGTTCAAGCCGAACCGCGAGCTGACGCTCGCGGCTCGCCAAGCGTTTTCCTTTCCCTCGTGGATACGTGCTTGGCCGAGTAGGGGCGACACATGCGTCGCCCCTACAGTCCTCCCTTCGCCCCCCCGCGCAGCGCTCCGCCGGGTCGGCCCACCCCTTGCCCCAACCCACGGGGACAAACCGCCGGCGCACCCCTTGCCCGCACTCAAACCCTCTGGTGAAATACGCTCATCAACCAGGCTGACCGCGGTCCCTTTCTCAGCACTGCCAAGGAGCAGCTCGATGATCATCGGAGTGCCGCGCGAGATAAAGCGCGACGAATACCGGGTGGGGATGTTGCCGGTCGGCGTGGAGGAGCTCACCCGCGCAGGCCATCAGGTGGTGGTCGAGGCAGGGGCGGGCCTGGGCTCCGGACTGGCCGACCACGACTATCTGCGCCACGGCGCCGAGCTGGTCTCTTCGGCCGACGAGGTCTACGGCCAGGCCGAGATGATCGTCAAAGTCAAGGAGCCGCAGCCCGAGGAAATCGCCTTCCTGCGCCCGGGGCAGATCGTGTTCGCCTATTTCCACTTTGCGGCCGATCGGCAATTGACTGAAGATCTTTTGGCCTGCGGGGCGACGGCTGTGGCCTATGAGACATTGCGCGACGAGCACGGGCGCCTGCCGCTGCTCAAGCCCATGAGCGAGGTGGCCGGACGGATGAGCATCCAGGAAGGGGCCAAGTACCTGGAACGCCCGCAAATGGGCCGCGGCATCCTGCTGGCCGGAGTGCCGGGCGTGGAGCCGGCCTACGTGACGATCCTGGGCGGAGGCGTGGTGGGGTCGAATGCCGCGCGCGTGGCGGCCGGGCTGCGGGCCAACGTGGGATTGCTGGATACGAACGTGGATCGGCTTCGTTATCTCGACGAGATCATGCCGCCCAACGTGACCACCCTCTACAGCGACCGCCACATGGTGCGCGAGGAGCTCAAACGGGCCGACCTGGTGATCGGCTCGGTGCTGGTGCCCGGCGCGCGCACGCCCATGCTCATCGAGCGCGACGACCTGCGCCTGATGAAACCCGGCAGCGTGATCATCGACGTGGCCATCGACCAGGGCGGCTGTGTGGCCACCAGCCGGCCGACCACCCACAGCGATCCTACCTTTGTGGTGGACGAGGTGGTCCACTATTGCGTGACCAATATGCCGGGTGCCGTGGGCCGGACGAGCACCTTCGCCTTGTGCAATGTCACACTGCCCTGGGTCTTGCGCATTGCCGATCTGGGGCTCTTGCATGCCGCGAAGGAGCTGGCGCCGGTGGCCAGGGCGGTGAACGTATTCGAGGGCGAAGTGACCAATCGGGCGGTTGCCGAGACGTTCGAGATGCCGTACAACAACCGGTTCGAGAAGTAGCCCCGCAGCGCACCGCGACCGCCGGTTCGTATTGTCCCTCTTGCAGCGAATGGCTGACCAACATGACCCAGACACGCACCGCCCAGGTCGGCATCCTGATGGGCAGCGACAGCGACTGGCCGAGAATCCGCGCGGCCGCGGCTGCCCTGGATGAGTTCGGCATTGCCTATGAGACGCGAGTGATGAGCGCCCATCGCACGCCGCAGGTGGTGCGCGAATATGCGGTCACCGCGGCCTCGAGGGGGCTGAAGCTGATCCTGGCGGCTGCGGGCGGGGCGGCCCACCTGGCCGGCGCAGTGGCCGCCCATACCACGCTGCCGGTGATCGGCATTCCCGTGCCCACCGACGTGGCCGGCGGGCTGGATTCGCTGCTCTCGACCGTGCAGATGCCCGGCGACATTCCCGTGGCCACCGTGGGGCTGGGGCCGGGCGGGGCCCGAAACGCCGGCGTGCTGGCCGTGGAAATCCTCGCGCTTTCGGACGCAGCACTGCAAGAGAAGCTCAACGAGTTCCGCCGCCAGCTTGCCGAGAAGGTCCGGGCCAAGGATCGAGCGCTGCAGGCGGCGCAGGACAAAGAGACTGCGAGTTAGGCTTAGGCTACGGCGATGGTGGCTGAGAGCGCTGTGGCCACGCTCGCCAGAGCGTGGATGATGCCGGCCATTGGCTGGATCGCTTGTCCGCCGTCTGGCTTTCGGCGGCTACTGGTAG
>CAYXPN010000165.1:4535-12945 GCA_964467075.1 uncultured Planctomycetaceae bacterium | reverse complement strand
GGTGCGCTGTGCGCACCACGACTGTTCTGGTGCTCGCAGAGCACCCTACGGTACTACGGTGACGGATGGCCTTCGGCCAGATGGGTGTTAGCCCAGGCTACGGTGGAGTTTGGCCTTCGGCCAAAAGGGACATCGCCGGCGGGCGGTTCGAGAAGCATATCGCAGCCGCCCTGCCGCGCTAGCGCGTGATCCGGCACTCGGGCAGGGCCGCTTGCAGCCGGGCCACGGCCTCGTCGGAAACCGACACGTTGGCCAGCTCCAGGCGCTTGAGATTCTTAAGCGCCGAGAGCGGCTCCAGTCCCTGGTCGCTCAGCGGCAGCAGGTCCAGATCGAGCGTCTCCAGGCTGCTGATCTTGGCCACGTGCTCCATGCCCGCATCGGATATGCCGCCGATGTCTTCCAGGCGCAGATACTTGAGCTTGGGCAGGCCCGAGAGGTGTGCCAGCCCTTGGTCGCTTACCTGGGTGTGCCACAGGTCGAGCCACGTGAGGTTTTCGAGCTTGGCCACGTGCTGCATGGCGTCGTCGTTCACGCCGGTTTCGCTCAGGTCGAGCTTCTCGAGCCCGGTGGCGACGGTGACGTATTGCAGGCCGGAGCCGTCGATGTAGTTGTCGCGCAGGCTGAGCCGCTTCAGTTTGGTCAGGCCGGCCAGGTTCGCCAGCCCCTCGTCGCTGATGCCGTAGCAGCGGAAGATGCCCAGGTCATCGAGCTCGGTGAGGTTCGCCAGGACCTTCAGTCCCTCGTTCGTGAAGTTGCAGTCCTCCAGCGACAGGGTACGCATGTGTTTCATGCCGGCCAGGTGCACCATTCCGGCATCGGTCACTGCAAAGGAGCGCAGCTTCAGGGCCCGCAGGTTTGTCAGCCCCTTCAGGTGCTCCAGGCCCGCGTCGGTCACACTCATGCAGCCGCGCAGGTCGAGCAGCCTGAGCTGGGTCATGTCCGCCAGGTGGGCCAGCCCCGGGTCGCCGATGTTGTTGTAGAGCAGCGAGAGGTATTGCAGGTTGGGCAGCCTGGCCAGACTGGCCAGCGCCTCGTCGGTCATGTTGGTGGTCCGCCGCAGGTTGAGCGACTTGAGCGTGGTCAACTGCACGAGCAGGGCCACCCCGTCGTTGTCGATGCTGGTGTTTTCCAGCGTGAGGTCTTCGAGCCGCGGCAATTCGACCAGGTGCTCCACGCCTTCGTTGGTGATGTCCGCTCCCCAGAGCACCAGCTTGCGCAGGTCCTTCAGGTCGGCCAGCAGCTTCAGGTCGTCGTCGCTGACCTGCAGTTCGTAGAGATCGACCTCGTACACTCTGATATCGAGTTCCAGCGCGCCGCCTAACTCTCGGACACGTGCGGCCGCGGCCAGGGCCGCCTGCGGATCGGCCAGCGATGCCGGCGCCGCGGGCACGTCAGGCGGTTGCGACTGCGCTGGTTGTTGCGGCCCCGCGGGCTGGTCGGTGGTGGGCTGCGTGCCACCCGGCTGCTCTTCGGCCGGCGGAGGGGCCTCGTAAGTCGATGGCCGGCAGCCCGTGGCCATGCAGGTCGCCGCGATCAGCATCAGGGCCCAGAGAGCACAACCCACATGGCCGGCGGGCCGGCGTTGGAGAGACGTCATTTGAGGGTTCCTCGGAGAGTTTGGGAAAGGTCGAGAATCAGCAAGAGCCGTCAAGCAAGGCCAAGGTCGGACGCCTGGCGGCGGCCATGGTTTCTCTGCAAAAAAACTGGCACACCCCCGCGCCCGGCAGCCGCGAGGTCGCGCCCGGCTTGCAGGCCGTCCACGCGCAATGCACGCCGAAGCCCGGCGACACGACGCCCCACCGCGCAAAAGTGGGCCGCCTCGACCGGGCCCGGCCCGGCGAGCCTCCTCGATGGCATTCTACTGGGCCGACGCACCCGGCGCGAAGCCCCTGGGGGCCGTGGGCGGGCCCAGGACCACGCCGGCATCCCGCACTTCGCCTCTCGAATTCACCGCAGCCTGCCCCGTTGCAAACGCCGGCCGCGGTCGGTAGAGTAAGGGCACTTCACCGGAACCGGGTCCGTCGGCCGGGCGAGGCGGGCAAAAGGCCCGGATCGCCGCGCTCTTTGGGCGGCGAGGCGACCTGAAGCCGCGCGTCGCGGCCCCGGGCGCGCTTTCGGCGATCCCGAGCCACGATGTGATCGTATAGGGAATCGTGGGCAATACGTCGTCTTATGATCCAAGGAGTAGCCTATGGCACGCAAGAGAAGTCGACGTCAATTCCTCAAGACCACCGCGGCCACAGGAATTGGTTTCTGGGTGGCGGGCGGAGTGCAGATCGCCCGCAGCCAGTCGCCCAACGAGCAGATCGGCATGGCCGCCGTAGGGATCGGCGGCAAGGGCTCGAGCGACTCGAACGATGCGGCCCACCGCGGGCGCATGGTGGCCATCTGCGACGTGGACACGCAGCGCCTAAGCGGTGCGGCGAACAAGTTCAAGGGGGCCAAGCCGTATACCGACTTCCGCAGGATGCTCGACGAGATGGAGAAGAGCATCGACGCGGTCACGGTGAGCACGCCCGACCATACCCACGCACCGGCCGCCTTGATGGCCATGCGCATGGGCAAGCACTGTTTCTGCCAGAAGCCCATGACGCACGCGATCTACGAGGCGCGGCTGATGGGCCAGGTGGCGCGACAGAAAAAGCTGGCGACCCAGATGGGCAACCAGGGCACGGCCAACGGCGGATTGCGCAAGGCCGCGGCGTTGTTGCGCAAAGGCATCCTCGGCGCAGTGAGCGAGGTCCACGTGTGGACCAACCGCCCCATCTGGCCGCAGGGCGGCGATCGCCCGGAGCCGAAGGACCCGCCGCCCCACCTGGAATGGGACCTGTGGCTCGGCCCGGCGCCCGAGCGCCCCTACGGCGACGGCTACCACCCGTTCTCCTGGCGCGGCTGGTGGGATTTCGGCACCGGGGCCCTGGGCGACATGGCCTGTCACACGGTAAACATGCCCTACATGGGTCTGGACCTGAAGGACCCCGTGTCGGTGCAGGCCGAAAGCTCGGGCCACAATCGCGACAGCTACCCGAAATGGTCGATCATCACCTACGAGTTCCCGGCCAATGACTGGCGCGGGCCGCTGAAGATGATCTGGTACGACGGCGGCAAGAAACCATCGGCCGACCTGCTCGACGGCGAGCAGCCTTCCGGCAGCGGCGCCCTGGTGATCGGCCAAAAGGGCAAGCTCTACTCGCCGGGCGACTACGGCGGCAGCTACAAGCTGCTCGGCGGGGCCCAGGAAGTCGAGGTGGAGGTGACAGGCTCGCCGGGCCACTTCCAGGAATGGGTCGACGCGATGCGCGGCGGTCCGCCCGCGGTGTCCAACTTCCCCGACTATGCCAGCTCGCTCACGGAGATCGTGCTCTTGGGCAATCTGGCCGTGTGGGTGGCCAATGATCCGGGGATGGGACAGAAGGTCGAATGGGACGCGAAGCAGATGAGGGCCAAGAACGTCTCCGGCCTGGAAACGATCGTCAAGCCGGTCTATCGCGCGGGCTACACGCTCGACGCCTAGACGTGGGACCGGCAGCATTAGCACCAAAGGCCGCCGCAGTCGAGATGCCCTCGGCTGCCGGCGGCCTTTGTCTTTCCCGTCTGAGCGCCATTCGCTCTGACCGGATTTCCCGGCGACCCTGCGGGAGCCCTACCGTAGTGCGCCTTCGGCGGGCTGGGGCGATTCGGCCACGCGCGCCTCGGGCGCTTCGGCGGGCTCGGGCGGCGCCTGCTGGGCCCGCTCGGGCGATGCCGGGGCCACGACCCGGTCGGTGACCGAAAGCAACCGCGGGGCGTATGGGCTGGTCGTGTCGGTGACGATGCCCGGCTCTGCGTCGGCCCGCCACGGCTGACCGGGCTGAAGCACCGTTGGACCGGCCGGCGCCGCAGTGAAGCCGCGGCCCGGCCCGAGCCGGCTCACAGCCCGTGCCGGGGGCAGCAGGCAATCGGGACACGCCTCCGGCGCAGCCACCGCACCAGCCGGCACTACGGGCCCCACCGAACCCGCGCCCGCCAGGGGACCCACACCCACCGCTCCCACCCCTCCCACCCAGTTGCCACAGCGGTCGCAAGGGTCGCAGCAATCGGGTGGGTCGCTCAGGAAACCGCCCCAGTAGCGCTCGCCGCAACCGCCGTCGCACCAGGCGCCGTGAGGCCTGAACAGGGCGAACAGCCAGCCGAGCAGCCCCCGGCCATAGCTGGGATGACGTGGCCCGCACACGGGACCGCCCCACGGTCGCACCCCGGCCACGGGCGGCCTGCATTCTGGGCCACATTCCGGCTCACACGGCCCACACGCGGGCCCGATCGGCGCGGCGCAATGGCTCGGGTCGCAGAACAGGAAGTTGTGGCACGGGCCGCAACCGCTGGCCAGCACGAGGAAGGCGATTGCAATATAGAAAACTCGGCGTCTGGTCATGGTCTGGTTCCTTGCCGTGGGGTTCGCATGGAGCCGTCCTGCCCAACGGATCGCGCCCGGGTTGTCTGGCCGGCGTGTGATTCGACCAAACCGCGGGCGGGGATCGACTTCGACGGACCGGAGGTCCGTCCCACGTGGTTGGCCCGCGTGGCTGGCCCACGTGGCTGGCCCACGCAGGCGCGCAAGCTGGTCCGCCTCAACAAGGCTTATCGGCCGGAGAACCAGCAGAATCGAGAGAATCGTTGCAAACGGCAGACTTTGCCGAGAATCGCCACTTTACCTATATGTGCCATCTATCCTACATTCGGCGCGTCGCGCCGTCGGCAGGGGCGACGCATGCGTCGCCCCTACCCTATAGCTGCACTGTGCACACAACCACCACGCCCGTCGCCAACGCTCCGGGCGTGCCACCCAATGCTGCGCATCAGTCATAGATGAATTGCACGCTGGCCGTGGTGTCGTGGTCGGTGCGCACACGAATCCAATGGGCGGAGTACTCTGGGGCGAACTCGTGCCGTGTGGTCTTGCCGGCGGGTACCTCGAAGGTCCGATACGGCTTCCACGTGCCGTCGCCCACGAAATCCACTTCGAGCGTGAAGCGCACGGGCTGGTCCGACTGGTGGCTCAGGCTCACTGACTTGCGGTCGTAGCCGGCCATCAAGTAGGGGTCCGAAGGCGTGTCGGCCTTCACCGCCGTGTCCAGCCAGGGGCCGCCTGTGCCGTGTGGTTTGCCCAGTTTCCAGAGGTCGTCGGTCGCGCCGAACCACAGACCCACGCGCCCGTCGCGGCTGGCAAAGTAATGGCCGTCGGGCTCGGCTCGGGCAAGGCAGCCGGCAATCACCAGCAGCCCGCGCCAGATGCAATAGTCGTAGATGCGGCGGTTGTGGGTGCAGATGGGCTTGACGCGCCACATGCCGCCGCATTCCGGCCGCGGCAGCTCGTAGAAGGTGCCGTGGCAGTTGAACACGTCTCGCTCGGTGGCGATCTCGCGCACGCCGCGCGCCCAGCCGCAGGCAAACGGGCGGTCGAACTCCGCATGGCCCTTGGGCAGCCGCAAGCGCCGGCCCGAGCGGTCGGTGACCACCACGCTGGCCCGATCCACCTGGAAGCCCGGCGACTCGACAGCAGCCCGCTCTTTGAGCGCCTTGAGCGCCAAGGCATCGTCCACCGGGCGCAAGTGCATCTGCGGGTCCATCTCGTAGTAGCCGAGTTCTTCGACTTGGCCATCCGCCGCGACGCGCAGCGCGGCCAGTTGCAGCGTGCCGCGGTCGCCGCTGCGCGGGCAGACGAGCCCCGCGGTGTAGGCCTCGTTCGCCCCCGCGGCCACCAGCGAGGCGAACATGGGCAATTGGCTGTCCAGCGGGCGCCGGTCTTCCGCAGCCACGTGGAAATGCACGGTTGCCTCGTCGCAATCCTGGTCCGCGCGCACGCGCACCCATTCGATTTCTTCTTCGGGTGCAAAGACGTGCCAGGCATAGCCGCGGGGCGGAACGGTCAGACGGCCGGCGGGCTCGAACCGGCCGTTGCCGCGGCGATCGACCTCGAACTGGAAGCTTACCGCCCGCTCTGCACCGTGTGCCGCGTGCACCACCCGGCGCGCGAAGCCGGCCAGCAGAAACGGATCGGACGGCGTGCCGGCCTTGACCCGATCGCGCAGCCACACGCCGCCGTAGCCCACCGGCGGGCCGAAATTGCTCAGCTCGTCGTAATCGACGAACTGGAGGTTCGATTGCGCCTGGGCGAACAGCGGATTGCCAAAGGCCGAATGATGGTCGCACCCCAGCACCACGCGCCCGTCAAACATGCAGAAGTCGGCCACGATCTGGTGATGGGTCGCCAGCGCCCGGATGCCGCGGGTGTTCGACCGGCTGAAACCGAGCGGAAACTGCCAGAACATGCCGTGGGCGGTCATCACCGCGCGCTCTTGGTCGAGCGGCCGGATGCGCGGCCATTCGGTGTACCAGCCGTGCCGCGCGTCGTAGGTGAAGCTGGCCTTGGGCAGCCGGAAGGTGGACCACCGGCCGCGATCGAGCAGCTTCAGGATCACCGACGACTTGTCCCAGCCCGTGGCCCAGAGCGGATCGTCGTCGCTCGCGTTGCCCAGGATGCCGCCCGGCCCGGTCACCTCGTTGAACTGGCGGCGCTCGACCACCTGCCACTTTTCGCCGTCCCACTCGGCCAGGCAGCCGGCCTCGCCGGGGTCGAACGGCGAGGGACCCGCGCCGCGCTCGCCGTTGTTGGAAATCACCAGCCGACCCTGGGCCGTATAGCCGCCTTTACCGTGATAGCCGGGCACCAGGTCGGGCACGCCCGAGGCGTTGCGGTCGCGGTAGATGGTGTGCACCTCGAGCTTGTGCACGTCCACCTCGTAGAGCCCTTCTTCCATGGTGATGAAGTAGACCTTGCGCTCGGGCTCGGTCAGGTGTCTGGCGATGGCGGTGATGCGGCCGGGCATCTGTTGGGGAGGGATCACGCGCACCCGGCCCTCAGCGTCGATCAGGTAGTGTGCGATGATCAGTTGGTTCGACTCGCGGTGGATCATGCGGCCGGCGGGCGTGCCGCCCACGCTTTCCGGCCGGGGGGTGATCCGGTAGTGGCGGTCGATCTCGTAGAGCCGATCGTCGCTGCCCAAGGGCCGATGGGGCGAATAGGTGACCATCCACAGGCGCCCGGCCCACGGGACCACCGCACCGATGCCGCACTCGCGGCTGTGGTTCATCACGGCCAGGTGGGGATAGATGCCGCTGATACAGACGGGCTCGGGCTGTGCGGCCGGCGGGCCTTGGTCGGCGCCGGCTTGCGCGGCCTGGAGCGTGTGGGCAAGCGCGCCAAGTGCGGCCCAGGCCGCGGCGGCCAGTATCACGCCCGCCAAGCTGCCCGGCCACGACGGAGCGTGGCCCTCCACCGGTGTCTCTGGAGGGACGCGCTCTGTCGCGTCCGTCACGTCTTCAAGCGGCTGAAATGTTGCGATTCTCTGCATCCTGTTGTCCATCCCGTTTGCCCTTTCCTTGAACAGTTCTTGCTGCGCTTGCTGGAGGATCATTGGAGTCTTACTCGCCTTGGGCAGCGCTGCCGGCGCCGCCGCGCGGTGCACAGACCACAGGACCACCCGGTGCGCCCGCACCGGCGCCCTGTGCCGTCCCATTCGACCCGCCGCCGAAACACATGATGGTCCCGTCTTCCAGCGAAATGAAGAGCCGTTCGGTGGCGGCACTGAGCGCGTCGAAACGCGGGCGCGCGGGCAGCTCAAGCTGGCTCAGCAGCTTGCCGTCCTCGGCACCGAGCCGCCACAGCACGGGCGCCAATTCCTGCGGCTCGCCCGGTTGCGGGACCCCGCCCTTGTGTATCCCCACCACGTCCTCCCAGCCGGCCACGAACACGTCGGGGCCCGCGACAACCATGGCCCGCACTTGCAGCGGCAAGTCGCGTGTCCACTGGTGCGAGTCCGTGGCGAACATGGGCAGCCTTCTGCGTGCACTCCCCTTGCCGGACTGCGGGGACGGCTGCTCGGGCGGTTGATACTCGCGGTTCGGCTGCGCATAGAGTCGGGTGCCCACGGGAAACCACTCCGGCTCGTAGCGGCTGTATTTCTGGTGCAGGTGGCCGGTGTGGGTGGGCGGATAGCGGCTGGGGTCCATGCGGTGGAACAGATACGGCGACTGCAATCCCCAGGCCCTCTGGGCGTCGAAAGCGAGCAACTGGCCGAACGGCCGGTCGGCCGAGCGCGCCCCGTCACTGCCCAGGAACCACAACACACGAGCAAACCAGCTATCGCTTAGCATCGGCGCGATGGTGGTAAGCCCCCGGCAGGGAGCCTGGTGGCGCTGAAGCTGCTGGTCGAAACGCAGATGGCGCATGGCGATCGACTGGCCGTCGAACAGCAGCACATCGGCCAGGGCCGCCTCGGGAGGTTTGACCTCGCCCTGATGCAACACCTTGCCCGTGTAAGCATCGAGCGCATAAAGCCGGATGCCGCCGTCGAGCATCGAATGGCGCCCG
>CAYXPN010000165.1:0-4525 GCA_964467075.1 uncultured Planctomycetaceae bacterium | reverse complement strand
CCCGGCGGCGAAATAAACCTTTCGTCCCAAGGCCAGCACCGCGCCATGGACCGGCCAGGGCGACTGTAACTGTTCGCGGTCCACCAGTTGCTGCTCACTGGGGGCGGCCTGAAACCGCCACACCAGCGCCCCGTCGCTCAGGCGCACGGCATCCACACACCCGGCCGTGCAACCGAAAACGGCCAAACGACCGTCGATGATCGTCGGCGGCGAGTCCACCGGTCCCTCGGCCACAAAGCTCCAAAGCGGTCCTCCCGTGTCGGCTGCCAGACAATGAACCGTATGGCGGTCGATGGAGCTGACGAGCAGCCGATTCGCTGCGATCGTGGCCGCTGTAAGTTTGCCGCCCAGCCGGCGTTGCCAGACGAGCGCCAAATGCTCGGGCAGTTGACACGGCGAATAGCCGCTGCGCGCCACGCCGTGGCGATGGGTGGGCCACTGGTCGGCGTCGGGCGTGAGCGGCGGCGGATTCCAGATCGAGTCGGCCGGAGCAGATGATGGGCGAATGGCGTCCGACGCTTGCTGCAACCCTGCCGGCGGTGCTGGTGAACTGCCGCTGCCGCCGCGTTGCTCCTGGCCCGAGGAGCCGCTGGAGCCCGGCGCTTCGAGCAAGCCAAACGCCGGCCCGCGCGCCAGGCGTCCGGCAAGCGATTCGGTCCGCTCGTCGAGTGAGCTCTGGCCGGCAAACGCATGGAAGCCGTCGTATTTGATCTGGCCGAAACACTGGCAGGGATGCGGCGGAGTATAGAGCAGGCCGTTGCAGGGCAAAATGCCGTACTGGCAGGTGCCGCGAATCCAAAGATTGATCTGGTGCTGCTCATCCTCCGTATCCACAAACTCCACGCTGCGCCGGCCGCAGATGGCGAACCGCGTGGTGGCCTTGTTGCGATAGCAGCGATGGTGGTGGCCCGTGGGCCAGACGTCCCTCTTGAGCACCTCGCGCACCACCCGGCCCGACCGAATGTCGAACGCCAGGAAGCGCGTGCCCTGGCCGGGCACCTGGCGGGGATCGACCTTCACCGTGGCCACGGTGGGAAACGTCCACAGCCTTTGACCGATCAGAAACAGGTCGCCCGGCGAGGCGAAGCCGGCGAAACCGCTGGTCTCCCACATCAGCTTGCCGTCGCCGGCCGCAAAGACCGCCAGGCGCCGAAGCGACAGGCAGGCCACCACGTCGTCACGCGCGATGACCGTGGGGGCGTAGTTGCGCACGAACAGCCCTTCGGTGGGAAACTCTGCGGTCCAAAGCTGCCGGCCGCTTTCCAGGTCCACGCAATGCAGTTGCTGGTTGTCGAGATAATAGACGTGATCTTCGCACGCACAAAGCGAAAGCGGCACCAGGCCCCCAAGCGCCGGCCCCTCCTTGCGCCACAACACCTTGCCGCTTTGCAAGTCGATGGCCAGGATGGACTTGTCGATGGTGGGCGTTTCCGGCTCGAAGAAATCCCAATAATTGTCGATCGCCGCTGCCCGGCGGTTCCAGTCGCGAGGGTCGCCGATCACCACCAGCAAGCGATCGCGGTGGACGATCATCTCTTCGGACCGCTCGGTAGCCTGATAGACCTTCAGCGTCCGGCCGCTGGCCGCATCCAGGCAACTGACCGGTGCGGTAAGCCCCAACATCGCGTAAACCCGATCGCCGATGGAGACGAGCCGCCGGGGCAATTGCACAGGCCCGGTGCGGAAGTAGTACAGATGGCTGACCCAGTCGGGAACCTCGCGCTTCCAGAGCAGCTTGCCGTTGAAGGCGTCGCGCGCGATCAGGCGCCAGCGGGCCGGACGATGGAGCTGCGAGGTGGGTCCTTCGTCAAAGATGTAGAACAAGCGCCCATTGCTCGAAGTCATGGCGCTGAGGCTCGAAAGCGAGTCGTGGTCGCGCAGGTAGAAGGGCTCGGCCTGCCACTGCAGGTGGCGCGGAGTGGTCACGCGCGTGTCCCGGGCCACGGGATTGTTGTCGGGACCGTGGAGGAAATGGGTCCACTGGTCGATTTCCTCGGGCCACGGTTTGACCAGTCGGCGCTCACCTACGATGGCCACGCCGCCGGGTCGGAGCACGCGCAGCAGTTCCACATCCGACACGCGGCACTCGGCCGGCGCGACGATCAGATTGACCAGGTTGTCCACATAGGGCAGGCTCGTGCCGCCGAAGTGCCGGACGGAAACTTGCCCATAGGTGCCCGATTCCTGGAGCTTCCGCCGCGCCTGGCGCACGTTGTCTTCGTCAGTATCAAGCCCTTGCACGAGCCACCGCGGACCGGCCCAAAGCGCAGCCGTCTCGGTGCCGTCGCCGCAATCGAGGTGTACGACCAAGCCGCCCTCGACGCCCGAGGTCTCGAGCAGTTCACGTGCAGACTGGGCGCCCGGTGCGACCGAGCAGCCGATCCACAACACCACCAATGCCCCGGCCAGACGGCGGCTCCATGAGGCGCGGCTGGGCAAACTGTTCATGGCATCCTCACCTGCTGCGTTTGTGTCTTCGTAATTGTAGGGGAGCGCCGGGTGGCACGCCCGGAGCCTGAGCGACGGGCGTGGTGAGGCCCCCTGATCAGCCGCGAGGGTGCCACCGGTGGCGAGGGTTCGGTGATTTGCATTCTCGGGATGGTGGCCAAGCCGCTGTTTCGCCGCGACCGTGGATCACGGCGATCCACACGCCGGCGCCGCTCTGCGGGCGAGATGCCCTGTTCGTGCCCGCCAGTATGCTTGGCGCAGGGGCCGAAGTCAACCACGCCGCGGCCGGCGCCACGGCCCGCTGACTTGCCTGCCGAGCCTGCGCCGACTACGATGGCGCGTGTGCCGGGTTGGGTTCAAGAAAGGCAGGGGTGTGTCTGATAATGGTAGCCACGCTCGCCAGAGCGTGGATCGGCACGTGTCAACGCCCTGCAACAACCAGGTCGGCTCACCGTCTGGCTTTCGGTGGCTACAGATGGAAATCCCTTTGTCAGACACGCCCACGCCCCAGCAGAGGAGTCTCAAGATGCGCATCGCCATCACCTGCACGATCCTGGGGATGTTGGTAGGCAGCCAGGCTACCCGAGGGGCGGAGGTTCCCGAGCAGCCGAATTTCGTGATCCTGATCGCCGACGACATGGCGTGGAACGACTGCGGGGCCTACGGCCATCCCCACATCCGCACACCGAACCTGGACCGCCTGGCCCGCGAGGGTATGCGCTTCGACCGCGCGTTTCTCACGTGCAGCTCGTGCAGCCCCAGCCGGGCGAGCATCGTCGCCGGGCGCTATCCACATGCCACCGGCGCCGCGGAATTGCACCAGCCGTTGCCGGCCGAACAGGTGATGCTCACCGAGCCGCTGCGCAAGGCCGGCTACTTCACCGCGGCCGCGGGCAAATGGCACCTGGGTGCGGCTGCCAAGCCGAAGTTCGACCAGGTGCGCGAAGGCGGCGGCCCGGGTGCGACGGCCCATTGGATTCCGCTCTTGCGCGAGCGTCCCAGCGACAAACCTTTCTTCCTCTGGCTGGCCTCGACCGATCCCCATCGCGGCTACAGTCCGAATACGATTCCCGAACCCCACACTGCGGCCGACGCGGTCGTCCCGCCGTTCCTGCCCGACGTGGAAGAAACGCGGCGCGACCTGGCGCAGTACTACGACGAGATCACCCGCTTCGATACGGCTGTGGGCCAGGTGCTCGACGAGTTGGATCGTCAGGGATTGAGGGAACGTACGTTCGTGTTGGCCATGTCGGACAACGGCCGGCCGTTTCCGCGCTGCAAGACGACGGTTTACGACAGCGGGGTGCGCGCGCCGCTGATCGTGCGCTACCCGCCGCTGGTGCGCGCCGGCACAACCACGCGCAGCCTGGTGAGCAGCGTGGACCTTGCGCCCACGGTGCTGGAGCTGGCAGGGCTCGAGCCGTTGGAGAGCTTCCAGGGCCGGAGCTTCGTGCCCCTGCTGGACGATCCGCAGGCAACGATCCGCGGCTACGTGTTCGCCGAACACAACTGGCACGACTACATGGCCTTCGAACGGGCCGTGCGCTCGGACCGCTACCTCTACATCCACAACGGCGTGCCGCAGGTGCCGAGTACGCCGCCGGCCGATGCGGTGCGCAGCCCCACGTTCCGGAAGATGCGCCAATTGCGCGACCAGGGCGAGCTGCCGTCGGAGCAGACGGGATGTTTCGTCGCGCCCCGGCCGGAAGAGGAACTCTACGATCTGGCGCAAGACCCTTATGCGCTTAAGAATCTCGCCGCAGAGCCCGAGCACGCCGACACGCTGGCCGAGCTGCGCAAGGTGCTTCAAGAGTGGCAGCGCAAGACCGGCGACCGGATGCCCGATCGGCTCACCCCCGACAAGTTCGACCGTGAGCTGGGCACGCCGCTGCGGAGCAACTGACCCGCGGCGAAGCGCCCGCAGAGCCGCAGCAGACCGGCGGCAGCTCGTAGGGTGGGTCGAGCAAGAAGCGAGACCCACCGACAAAGCTCTCTTGGTGGGTCTGCGCCTCCGGCTTGACCCACCCTACGTGTCTGCGCCTCCGGCTTGACCCACCCTACGTGTCTGCGCCTCCGG
>CAYXPN010000164.1:5662-12963 GCA_964467075.1 uncultured Planctomycetaceae bacterium | reverse complement strand
GCGGCGGCTGGCAGGCGCTGCTACATTTGGTTGCGGCCCTGGGGCTGCGTTGAGGCTAATGATCGCAAATGTTCTCGCCGGCCATGAGCTTCCCGGTCAGATACGCGTTGGCGACCCTCTCGGGCGTGTCGGCCGGTGCGCCCACAACCACGCGAATCCCGAAGTTTTCGAACAGTTGCAGCGCGCGGCGGCCCATCCCGCCGGTGATGACCAGGTCGACACCCTGGTCGTGCAGCCACCTGGGCAGCGCGCCGGGCTCGTGCGGTGGGGGAACAGCACGAGTGGTTTTGACGACCTGCTTGGTCTGCTCGTCGGCATCGACCAGGGCAAACTGCTCGCAGTGGCCGAAATGGGCGCAAAGCCTACCGCCGGCCAGCGGGATGCCAATTCGCATGGGGATTCTCCTCCAGCTCTACAAGTTCAACTGCACCAATCCGCCTGCTTCCGAAGCCGCGGCCGCGCGCAAACGCGGCTCCACCTCCGCCCAAATCCCGCGGATCGCTCTGGCGGCCGGGCCGTCGACAAACTCGACCACGGCTTTCTGGGCAATCTGTGCCCGGGTGACGGCCGCATCGTATGCCACCCGGCCGACCGTGTCCACGCCCGATTCCCGGGCCGCCTGCTCCAGGTGGTCGGCCAGCTCGGCATTCAAGTCGGCCTTGTTGATCGCGGCCAGCGCCGGCACACCCATGTGGCGACAAAGCCCGACGATGCGCTCAAAGTCATGAACGCCCGAGACCGTGGGCTCCGCAACGATTAAAGCCAGGCTCGCCCCGGTAAGCGAAGCGATCACCGGGCAGCCCACTCCCGGCGAGCCGTCGCAGATCACCAGTTCCAAGCCCTTCGCACAGGCGACCTGCTGGGCGGCCCGCCGGACCTGTGTGACCAGTTTGCCCGAGTTCTCCGCTCCCACGGCGAGCCTGGCATGTACCATCGGACCGCAACGCGTATGGGAAATGAACCACTGCCCGCAGACCTGGCGTTCGAAGGCGATGGCTCCCTCCACGCAGTAATCGTAGCAAACCCCGCACCCCTCGCAGGCTGAGAGATCGACGCGAAACGTGCGCGCCACCCGCCCGTTGCCCGGACCGTCGAAGTAGATGGCGTCGAAACGGCAAAGCTCCTCGCACTTGCCGCAGGCCGTGCAATGGCCGGGTTTGATCCGCGCCTGGCTGCCGCCCACGAAATCCGCCCGCTGCTCGATCCGCGGTTCGAGAACCAGGTGCAAGTCCGCGGCGTCCACGTCGCAATCGACCAGCACCACGGGCCGGGCCAATACGGCCAGCGACGCGACGATCGACGTCTTGCCCGTCCCGCCCTTGCCGCTGATGACCACCAGCTCCTTCACGAGGTGCCTCCTCTCTCGATCCGGCCCAAAAGCTCGTGCATCCGGCGGGCAAAACCGGGAATCGACTCCGCCACCATCTCGCCGCGCGAATAGGCTTCGGCCACCGCGCGCTCGTCGGGAATCTCCGCCCACACGGGCACGCGCTGCCCCTCACAGTAGTCCCGCACCCGGCCGTCTCCTGCGTCCGCCCGATTGATCACCACACCCGCGGGCAGCCCCAGGGCCCGAACCATTTCCACCGCCAGCGCCAGGTCGTAGAGTCCGAAAGGCGTGGGCTCCGTGACCAGCAGCACCAGGTCACATCCGCGCACCGTCTCGATCACCGGGCAGGAAGTGCCGGGCGGGGCATCCAGCAGGACCAGCTCCTCGTGGGACGAGCGCTGGGTGTCGGCCTGCCCATTGCCCACACCTGCTGCTTTGACGGCGCGGATGGCCGGCGGGCTCATCGCTTCGCCCACGTTGAGCTCGCCGTCGATGAAGCGGATCGACCCGCTGGTGCCCAGGCGCAAGGTGCCGATTGTGCGCGGGCTTTCCTGAATCGCTTGGGTGGGGCAAACCAGTGTGCAGCCCCCGCAGGCGTGGCAGAGTTCGGCAAACACCAGGGTCTGCTCCGGCAGGCTGGCCACCGCGCCGAAGCGGCAAACCCGCGCACACTCGCCGCAATGAGTGCACAGGTCGGTATCCACCACCGGGATGGGCTTGTGGATCGGGTGCTCTCTCTCGATCGTCGGGCGAAGAAACAAGTGTCCGTTCGGCTCCTCCACATCGCAATCGACATAGGCCACACGGCGCCCCGTCCGCGCCCCCACGAAGGCCAGGTTGGTGGCCACCGTGGTCTTGCCCGTGCCGCCTTTGCCGCTGGCCACGGCCACAATCATGGTGTCGCCTCGCTTGCCCCGGTTGTCGTGTGGCTTCGGGCGTCGGCGCTTATTGCGCCGCGTCGGTGGCCGTGTTGGATCTGACTGAAAAAGGGGGTCAGGAGCCTTTTGTGCGAAGCACCCTCTGGGCTGTTCCGGCAAAGGGCTCCTGGCCCCTTTTTCCTCGATTACTGTGCGGGCTTGCTCAACTCGGTCGGGATGAATTGGAACGTGCGGTAGCCCCGAGCGGCCAGGTGGAAAAAGCCACCGGTCGTGATCGTCGCGATCAGCGTTTCGTCCCTAAGATGATGGTCGCTGACGGACAGCGTGCCGCCGGGTTTGAGCACGCGGTGCATCTCTTCCAGGGCGGCCGTAGGCTGAGGAATCAGGTGCAGCACATCATAAAGCAGAGTCACGTCGATGCTTTGTGGCGCTAGCTCCCCGAGACTGGTGCCGAGGATGGTCCGAATATTCTCGAGGCCTTCTTTGGCCGCTGCTCGCCGCACGAATCGGGCGGCCAAGGGATGGATGTCCAGCGCATAAACGCGCCCCGCCGGGCCGACCAGTCGGGCCACGGCGAGCGAGAACGCGCCTGGTCCGCACCCGTAGTCGAGCACCACCATCCCCGGCCGAAGGTCCACTTCCTGAAGGACCTTCTCGGGCGGGCGCACCATGTCGCGGATCCGGAAGACCAGCCACATGAAGCGAAAACCGAGGTTGGTTTGCCGGCGCGTTTCAGCCATGGCCCAGCGCTTGACCGCGCAGGTCACTCCTGTTTCTGCGACTGGGCCTGCAGCTCGTCAAGCCGCCTTCGGATTTCGTCCAGTGCGCTGGAGAGGTACTCAGCCTGGCGTCTGAGCAGCTCGGCTTCGTCTGCCGGGGCGGCGCCACTCGGGGCCGCCGGCATCCCAGCGGGCACGCCCCGGCCCCACGCGGGCGTACTCATCGCAGCGCGTTGCCAGCCTGTCAGGCCGGTGGCATAGAACCAGTTGCGCCAGCCGCGGCCGCCGCCGCGTCCAAACCCGCCACCGCCCCGGCCGCGTCCGAACCAGCGCCGGCCGAACCATGCACCACCAAAGCCGGGATTCATGAAGCCGGGCACCGGAAAGCCCGCACAATAACCGGCTGCTCGGCCGGTCATCGGGCCCGCACCCATCGGTCCTGTTCGATCTCCACCTGGCATCTCTGCACCTCCTTCTGAGAAAAAAGCCTCTGCGCAAGGCGACCGCGGCGTCGCCTCGGTCGCCGTTACTTGCCCTCCGCCCACATCGGCGGCAGCTTCAGCACGCTTTTGGGCACCTTCTTGAAGCACATGAACCAATCCAGGCACGTCACCCCCGCTTCCTTGCCCTGGACGCGCTCCTCCGCGGTGCCGCACGAGCCGGGCGGAGGCACGATCACGTCGTCGCCCGGCTGCCAGTCGGCCGGCGTGGCCACGCTCATGGCGTCGCTGGTCTGCAAGGCCACCACCAGCCGCAACACCTCAGGAATGTTTCGTCCGTTGCTCAAAGGGTAGTACAGCACGGCGCGAATCTTCGCCTCCGGATCGATCACGAACACCGCGCGCACCGCGTGCGTGTCGTCGGTCGCCGGCTGCACCATGCCGTACTTTCGGGCCACGTCCATCTTCAAGTCGGCGATCACCGGGAAGGTGACTTCGATGCCTTCCATGCCCTTGTATTTGATTCTTTCCTTGATCGTGCGGAGCCAGGCGATGTGGCTGTAGTTGCTGTCGATCGACAGGCCGATCAGCCTGCAATTGATCGCCTCGAACTGGGGCATCAAATTGGCGAAGGTCATAAACTCCGTGGTACAGACCGGGGTGAAGTCGGCCGGATGGCTGAAAAACACGACCCAGTTGCCTTTGTAGTCGTCGGGGAACTTGAGCTTCCCCTGAGTGGTCACCGCCTCAAACGGCGGAGCCGGTTCGCCAATCAACGGGATTTTCGAAGCCTGGGTGGTTTCGTCCATCGTCCAACCTTTCTGTGCGGCAAATAGAGATACTGAGGATCATCAAACCCGCGCCGGCGCCGTGCAACAACCGTTTCCGCTTCATCAGAGGGCCTTCTGGATCGGGCGCAGCCAAAAGGAAAACCAAGTCAGCGAAGCTAGGACGGACCTCCGGTCCGTCGCCCGTCGGCTGTGCCAAAAAAGGAAAAACAATCTCAGCAGAAGCACCCTGTGACATGTCTTTCGGCCGTGCACCCGGCCCTCACACCCAGTGTCCCTCCACGTCGGGCCTCTCCGCCGGCGACAGCCGACCGCTGGTCAACTCTTGGATCGCTTCGCGCACCGAGCCGACGGCACCCGTATAGACGGCCAGGTTTGCCGCCTGAAGCGTGGCAAACGCCTTGGGGCCCACATGGCCGGTCACCACCGCTTCCGCGCCCAGCCGGGCCACGGCCTGCGCCGCCTGAATGCCTGCTCCCTGCGGCAGATTCAGGTTCTGCGTGTTGTCATGGGCCGTGGCCTCCAGCGTGTCCGTATCGACCAGCAGAAAGTAGCCGGCCCGCCCGAACCGCGGATCGACCAAACTCTCCAAATGTGTTCCCTGCGCCGTGACAACGACTTTCATGGCTTCAACCTTCATTGGTGGAATCGGCGGCGCCGCTGCCAGCCGCGGCGGAACTGGCGCCGGTGTTGGCGGCAGCAGCCGGGCATGGCGTATTGCGCGCTTCCCAAGGTGCCGGTGAGAAATGCTTTGAGCACCTCGTCCACATCGCCGCAGATGTGGGCGTATACCTTGATGCCGTGCTCTGAAAGCAAGGCTTCCAACACCTGGGAGATCGCGCCGCAGATCAAAGTCTCGACTTGTAGTTCCGCCAGTTGGCCGGCACGTTGCCACGGCTCGTCGCTCGGCAACGGGTACTCGCGACGCCCCACCTCTGTGCCGTTGGCAATGTCCGCCACGAGCAACTGCCCGGCAACGTCGAACACCGGCGAGACCCGGCCTTGCCAGATTGGTACGGCGACTTTCATGGCCTTCCAGTTATTGCACAAGCTGTGCCGGCGCAGTCAGAAGATGCTAGCGAAGCCGTAACACGCTGGCGTATCACGAGTTATGGCTTTCACACTGACCGTGAAACCCAGAGAGACTATTGCATTCGGCGCTGGTGTGCCTCGGCTTGGAATTGCACTCTGCAATACTACTGCCGGCTCCGGCCGTCCGCCTCGGGCAGTTCAATCCCCAGCGCCCTCGCCTTGCGGAAAAGCGTGCTCGGGTGAATTCCCAACTGCCTTGCCGCGGCCGTTCGGTTTCCCCGGTTTCGTCGCAGTGCGTCGCAGATCAGAACACGCTCCGCCGCGGCCAGGGTCATGCCCGCGGTGCCGGGGATGCTCTCACCCGCGGATGTGCCGCGAATGTGTGGCGGAAGATGGTTGAGCTCGATCAAGCCGCCCCGGCAAAGCACGAACGCGTGCTCGATGATGTTCTCCAGCTCGCGAATGTTGCCCGGATAGTCATACTCCATCAGGCGGGCGATCACCTCGTCCGACACGCCGGCCACGTCCCTGCCCTGCTGGCGATTGAACTTTGCGATGAAATGCTCGATCAATAGAGGAATGTCCTCCCGGCGGTCCCGCAGACCCGGCAGCACCAGGCGAACCACGTTGATTCGGTAGAACAGGTCTTCGCGGAAAGCCCCCTTGCGCACGAGCTTGGCCAGGTCCCGGTTGGTGGCGGCGATCACGCGCACGTCGACCCGCACGGACTGCACCCCACCCAAAGGCTCGATCGTCCGCTCCTGCAACACGCGCAGCAAACGTGCCTGCATGGCCGGCGAAATATCGCCGATCTCGTCCAGGAAGACCGTCCCCCCCTCGGCCACCGCGAAGCGCCCCGGCTTGTCCTGGCGCGCGTCGGTAAACGCCCCCGCCTTGTAGCCGAACAGTTCCGATTCCAAGAGCGTGTCGGGCAAGGCCCCGCAATTGACCGCCACGAACGGCCCCTGGGCGCAAGCAGACAGATCGTGAATCGCCCGGGCGAACAGCTCTTTGCCCGTGCCGCTGGCTCCTTCGATCAACACGGTGCTGTTGCTCTCGGCGATCTGCGGCAGAATCGCAAACAGCTCCTGCATCGCGGCGCTGCGGCCGACGATGTCGGCGAAGCTCCAGCGCACTTCCAACTGCTTGCGCAGCTCTTCGACTTGAGTCAAATCGCGGAAGGATTCCACGCCGCCGATCACTTTTCCGCGGGCATTCCTGAATACCGCGGTGGAAATGCTGATCGGAACGCGGTTGCCCTGAGCGTCGAGGATGTAGACCACCTTGTTGACAATCGGCCGGCCGGTTGCCAGGGTCTGCCTCAGCGCGCAAGCCGATTCGCAGATACTGGCCCGCAGCACTTCGCAGCAGGGCCGGCCCAGGGCGTCGCTGCGGCTCATTCCGGTGATGCGTTCGGCAGCGCGGTTGAACGACGTAATCCGCCACTGCGCATCGACGGTGAACACCCCGTCGCCCACGGAGTCCAGAATGGCATCCAGCGGTACATTCATGTCGGCGTCACTCATCGAGGCACCTGTCCATCACTCCAGCCTACAGCCGAAGCTTCTGGCCCGTCAAGGATGGGCGCGGCTGTAAGGGTTCAGCCGAATGGAGTGACGCGGCGCGAGCCGGCCGGCAGCAACTTCGTCGACCATGCGGCCCACCTGGCCGCGGTGGTGCTGATGGGCAACATCGCCATCCGCACTCAGAAAAAGCCCCACTGGGATGCCCAGAAGCTGCGGTTCACCAATTCCGACGAAGCCAACGCCCTGATCGATCCGCCCTGCCGCGAAGGCTGGTAGGTCTGAGAGCGGCGCCGCCGGCCTGGGAACCCGGCAAGACCTCAGCCAAATGGAGCGACGCGGCATCGCCGAGCGCTTCACGTCCGTGCATTGTGGTGCAGGCGTCTCCCCTGCACACAGCACTCGATTCGGGTTGTCTTCTTGCCGGGTGTCCCCGGCTCTGCCACTGCTCTTGCGTTGCGGCTGGGCACCGTTGCTGTGTTGCACCCGATCACTTTGGCAAGAACCGCGTGCGTGCAAGCACGCACCCTACTTGTCTGTGTTGCACCCGATCACTTTGGCAAGAACCGCGTGCGTGCAAGCACGCACCCT
>CAYXPN010000164.1:0-5562 GCA_964467075.1 uncultured Planctomycetaceae bacterium | reverse complement strand
GCAAGAACCGCGTGCGTGCAAGCACGCACCCTACTTGTCTGTGTTGCACCCGATCGCTTTGGCAAGAACCGCGTGCGTGCAAGCACGCACCCTACTTGTCTGTGTTGCACCCGATCGCTTTGGCAAGAACCGCGTGCGTGCAAGCACGCACCCTACTTGTCTACTTGTCTGCGCCGGAACAGCGCTCCGCTTGTTCCGGCCTACCGTTCTATCGCGCAGGGCGCGTTCAGGATACCCGTCTTGCTCGGACTGTCAATCCGGCCTGTCGGGCGTGGACGAATCCTGTCCCGCCGTCTGCGACTGCTCTCCCGCCACTTGCCCGCCGCTGCGCACCAGGCGCAGGCCCGCCATGCGCAGCACGACGAGATACCCGGCCAGCAGCCCGGCCTCGCCCAGGTGCAGCAGCGGAATCCATGCCAACTCCCACCACTCAATCCGTGGTGGTGGCACACCCAAGGCGGTCGCAACCGAAACGGCACGCAAGGCCCCGCAGGCCATCAGCAGGCAACTCATGCCTTGCATCACCAGCAGACATACGAGTTTCAACACCACACGGCCACGGCCCAGCACGATCCAAAGCACCACGCCGGCCACCACCATGCGCAGCAGTGCAAAAGGCACTACAAAACGAAAGGCCTGCGGGCCGGTTGCCATCTCCACCAATCGCCGTGGTTCCTCCACAGCCACTTTGAGCAACCCCAGGATCACGGCCAGCGAGGTCATGCACAAGAGCAAGTAGAGGATCGAGAACTGGTAGCGGCCCGGCTCGGCCGCGGCCTGGCGCGGCGATTGGTCCGAGCCGGCGGACTCGCCCGCGCCTTCGGTCGCGGCTTTGCTCTCGGCGGGGACTTGGTCCGCGCCGGAGCCGGGCCAGGCCACGGCATAGCCGAGTGTGCGGGGCGCAATCGCCGTTAGCGCGCCGGCCAGCAGCAGGTGCAGCCCGTTCAGTGCGAGCCACTGCTCCAGCGGATAGGAACTCGGCAGATCGGCCAGGGCCCGGCTCCAGACGACCACCACCAACACCGCAAACGGCGCACGCCCGGGCAGCCAGGCGCGCCCCCAGGCCACCCAGATGGCCGCCAGGCTGATCTGGCTCAAGGCCAGGGCCCAGGCGCAAACAAAAAGCAGGCTCGGAAACCCGCCCGCGTCTCTGGCCGCGGCCAGCACCGCCAAATCGACCAGCCCCATGGCCAGCAAGAGCAACCAGACGAGTTGAGTTGCAGGTCTCATGCCCGAATTGTGGCCCAGCGCGTGCCTTCTGACAAGCAACCGCTTGCGGGCCATTTCTGCCCCAGACTGTAGGGTGGGTCGAGCAAGAAGCGAGACCCACCGGCAAGGCAAAAAATGGTGGGTCTGCGCCTACGGCTTGACCCACCCTACGCGCCTCCGACTTCCGCTCTGGTCCCCGGGGCTTCCCTTCGGTCCAGCCCCGGCCACCCTCCGACTTCCGACCTCCGCCAGGCAGCCGACCGGCCCAGACATTGCAATCCCCCGGCGCGGGAGGCAGAATAGGAGATTTTGAGGGCCGGCGATTGCCGGCCGGTCCCGTCCCGCAACTTCCGATGCCTACCCCGGGGAGGCCTGCCCACCGTGTCCAGCGCCGCTGTCCAACCGATCCTGGTGCTCTTGGGCCAGCCCGTGGCCGTCAATCCCACCCAGTACGTGGTGGAAAAGGCCTTTGCCCACCACGAGCTGGATTGGCGCTATCTGACCGCGGAGGTGGACCCCGATGAGCTCGAGGATGCGGTGCGCGGCATGCGCGCGCTGGGGTTCTGCGGGGGCCACGTGGCCGAGCCGCACAAAGAGGCCGTCCTCGCCCTGGTGGACGAAACGACCCAGATCGCCGGGTTCGTCGGCGCCGCCAACCTGCTGGTGCGCGAAGGCGACGGGCTGGTGGGCGCGAACAACGAGGGCCTGGGGCTGGTGCGCGCCTTGGACCGGCTGGCCGACCCGGTGGTCAAACGTGTGGTGTTGCTCGGCGCGGGGCGCATGGGCCGGGCGATTGCCCTGGAGCTGGCCAGGGCCGGCGTGGAGCAGCTTACCATCTACAACCGCACGCCCTCGCGGGCCGAGGCCCTGGCGCAACTGGTCGACGAGCAGTTCCACGTGCCCGTCCAGGCTGCGGGCTGGCCGGAGCGCATCGAACTGCCCGCGGAAACGGACGTGTTGATCCACGCCACGTCGCTTGCGCTGGGTGCGCCGGACGCGCTCTTGCCGCTGGACCCAGACGCACTCGGTGCGCGCATGGTGGTGGCCGATGTAGCGACCGATCCCACGGGCAGTTGGCTGCTCAGTGAAGCGCGCCGTTGCGGCTGCCCGACGATCGACGGGGTGAGCGTGTTTCTCGAGCAACTCGCCGCGTCGCTGGCGCTGTGGACCGGGTTGGAGCCGGACCTGGAGGTGATGCGCGAGGCAGCCGAGGAGTTTTTGGAGTTGTAGCGCGATCAGGGGAACTCCGCGGGCGGTTTGAGCGCCGGACAGGTGCGACGCATGGACCACGAACTGTAGGGGCGACGGATGCGTCGCCCACCCCTTCTGCAATGCGTAGGGGCGACGCATGCGTCGCCCCTACGGCCGGCTTCCACCCGCGCTTGCTCATCGCACACAGCCGGCCGGACCGCCACACGCACAAGCCCGCAGTATGCCCGGCCCCCCGGGCACGGTCAACCGAGCCCGCCCCGCGACACGCGGATTCCTTGGCGGGCCACGCTGCGGTCGTCAGCCAACCTGCGGCACGGGTATAATGGTTGCCGGGCGCGGGGGTTGGCGGAGGTCACAGTGTACGTCCCTCCAACCACGCTGCCCGAAGCAACCAGCCGCCCCTGGAGGGTCACGCTCCGTCGTGGCCGGTAGCCGCCGTCGCCAGACGGCGGACGAATGGAGGGCCACGCTTTGTCGTGGCCGAAACAGGGCCGCTGGCCAACGGACGCGAGAGACCGCGTCCCTCCAACGCCCACCGCCGCGCAAATGGAGGGCCACGCTTTGTCGTGGCCGTACCCGATCCAACTCAGTCCCGCCGGAGAGACCGTCCGGATGGGGGGAATAGCTCGGGGTCGAGTGTTCGAATACGATAAAGGGAGGGTCTGGACGCGCAACTGGGAGGGCGGAACCATGGCAGCCGAACAACGCCCCGCGGGCGACAACGGCCCTGTGAACCCTGAACTGCCGGCCACCGGCCCGGGTGGCTCGGTGCTGGTCAGCCGGCCGTTTCAGTACCCCGGCGCCCGGTCCGCTGAGTCGGGCAATGCCGTCCAGGATACCAGCGCCGCTCCTCAGGCCACTCCTGGCGGCACTGCCGGTGGGCCGGGCGTGCCTGCCGACAGCACGAACCAGGGCGGGTTCTTCGGCGCAGCCCAATGGGCGGGGCCGGCTGCCGCGGATGCAGGTTCGGCAAGACGCGCCGAACCTGCCTGGCCGTGGGGCGCGCCCCCGGCGGCAGCGGCTGGGCCGCAGGCTGGCATGGATCAATCGGCCCTTGCCGGCGATGCCCCATCGCCGGCCGTTGGCTCCCTGCCCGAGGCCGCTCCCGAAGCGCCCGGCGGGCCCGAGCCGGCGCATGCGCGCCTCTTCGACTCCAGCACGCTGCGCGTCTGTGGGGCGTGCCTCTCGTCGATGATCGTCCACCTGGTGGGTCTGATCGTGCTGGGGCTGTGTCTGATCCCGGCGCTGGAGCGCCGCAGCCCAGTCCTGTCGGTCACGGTGCTCGACGAGCTGCCGGAGATCGAGGACGAAGAGCTTTTCGAGACCGTGTTTCTCGACGAGTCGCTGCGCCCGAGCAGCGAATTCGCCTTCCTGTCGATCGGCAGCCCGCTGGTCGATCTGGCCCCGCGGGCCCCGCTGGACGTGGGCAACCCGCCGCCGGCAGCCACGCTCCTGGAGTCGCACGACGACGCGCTGCGCCACGCGCTCGAAGGCCACCAGCGCCGGCCCTCGGGCACAGGCGACTTGCTCAGCGAGCGCGCGCCGGGCACGACCGGCGTGGCCCGCGCCGTGGTCGACGACTACCAGCAGGCGCTCGACCGGATCACGCAGGAGCTGCTCAAGCTCTTGGCGCGGCGCAAGCTGCTGGTGATCTGGTGTTTCGACCAGTCGGAGAGCATGAAGGACGACCAGGAGGAAATCCGCGCGCGCCTGGAGCGGGTGTATGCCGAGCTGCGGATGACCGGCGCCTTTGCGGACGACGCGCTCATGACCGCGGTGACCAGCTTCGGCCGGGACTTTGCGATCCATACCGCGCTGCCTACGGCCGACGTGGACGAGATTCGCGCGGCCATCGAGGCCGTGCCGGTCGATCCGTCGGGCGAGGAGCTGATGTGCCGGGCGGTTTCGCGGTCGATCTTCGCCTTTCGCGACTACGCGCGCAAGAGCAATCGCCAGATGGCGTTGATCCTGGTAAGCGACGAGTCGGGCGACGTGGAAGAGAACGACCAGTACCTGGAGCCCACCATCAGCCAGGCCCTGGCCGCGCGCTGCCGCGTGTATGTGCTCGGGCGGGAAGCGGTCTTCGGCTATCCTCTGGCCCACATCCGCTGGGTGCATCCTGAGACCGGCCGGGTCCACTGGCTGCCGGTCGACCGCGGGCCGGAGACGGCCTTTGTCGAGCAGTTGCAGACCGAGGGCTTTGAGGCGCGCACCGACGCGCATGCGAGCGGGTTCGGCCCCTATGCCCAGTCGCGTCTGGCCTGGCAGACCGGCGGCATCTTCTTCCTGTTGCCCAGTGTGGAGAGCGACCTGGTGGGCGGCCAGGACCGCCGCTATCGGCTCGAGGCCATGGCCCGGTATCAGCCCGACCTGCGCAGCCGGGCCGAGATCGCGCTGGAGGCCCAACGGAAGCCCCTGCGCGCGTTGGTGTTGAAGATCGTGCAGGACTTGAATCCTCACCGGCCCGAGGTGGCCGAGTTTATGAAGCCCCGCCAGTCGTTTTCTTCCGACCCGAAACAGTTCGCCAAGCAACTCCAGGAGGCCCGCCAGCACGCCGACTTCTACCTGGCCGGGCTGAAGCGCGCCGTCAGCGCGCTGGACTCGCAGCAAGGCGCGCGCGACCGCGAGCGCTCGGCCCGCTGGCAGGCCGACTATGACCTGCTGCGTGCCCAACTCGAGGCCTATGCCGCGCGCGTGCACGTCTATCGCAAGGCATTGGACGCCGCGGGCAGGAAGTTCGAAGAAGCCGTGCAACAGACCCCGCCCGATAAGCAGTTCGTGGGTCTGCGCATGCGCGAAGCCGCGGATCTGGCGCTGGACGAAGAGGCCCGGCAGATGATCGAGGACGCGCAGCGGCTCTATCTGGAAGTGATCGCCAACCACCCGGGCACGCCCTGGGCCGCGCGGGCACGGTGGGAACTGGAGCGGCACTTCGGCTACGAGGGCTCGCCCGAGGCCATGGTGGTGGCCATGAGGGACTACGAGGCGGACGGCGACGCTCGCGAGTCCGGCGCGGGCCTGGAGTCGGCCGAGCCTGGCAGCCAGACGCTGGCCTTGAGTGGCGCCGGCGATGGCGTGGGCACCGGCGGCGGGCCGGGCGCGGGGGCGGGCGTTGGAGTGGGTGTGGAAGTGGGCGGCGGG
>CAYXPN010000163.1:12419-12971 GCA_964467075.1 uncultured Planctomycetaceae bacterium | reverse complement strand
GGTCGTCGGCCAGGATGACCACAATGTTGGGCAGCCGGCCGTGGGCGCCCGCTTCCGCGGCCTCCGCGGCAAGCGCTCTGTCGGGCGTTGGCGGAAACATGGCTGTTGCCAGCGCGCCAAGCAGCAGCCATGGGAGCGTGCACAAGGCTAAACCGGAAATTGCCGGCCGGCGCACACGGCGCTGCACGAGGTCTGTTTGCCGCAGACCGGCGGCCGGAAACCTCTTGCTGCGGATCGCCAGGTGTTGCATCGATCATCCTCCATCAGTGGCTGGGTGAAAGCATGGCCGGGGTGTGCCGGATGTCGGCCTGTCGAGAGGCCGGTGCCAGTATGGCCGGAGGCCCAAGGCGGGTCAACACACCGTCGGCTGGAGTTCACCGGGCGTCGGCCTCGAGACACGTGCTGTGCGGCAAGGCGGAGGGGCAGACCCACCGAGATAAAAAGCCGAAAGCCGAAAGTGGAAAGCGGATCGCCAAGGCAGAAACGCGAGCCGTGGGGTTTACCCCCACGGGAGCCAACGCAGCCCGTACGGTGCGTGCTCGCACGCACGCG
>CAYXPN010000163.1:0-12319 GCA_964467075.1 uncultured Planctomycetaceae bacterium | reverse complement strand
ATGCGTTCTGAAAAGCATCACGAAAACGCGAAAGGACGACAGCACGAAAACGCAGCCCGTAGGGTGCGTGCTCGCACGCACGCGATGCGTTCTGAAAAGCATCACGAAAACGCGAAAGGACGACAGCACGAAAACGCAGGCTCATTTCGGCGACGGGGAGACACTGCCATGTCGGTTCTTTCGCGTTGTCGCCCTGTCGCGTTTTCGCGATTCATCCAGAGACCGCCGGCCACGACCGCAGCGTGGCCCTCCAGCGTTCATGTGAGGCGGCCACGACCGCAGCGTGGCCCTCCAGCGTTCATGTGAGGCGGCCACGACCGCAGCGTGGCCCTCCATTCATGCCGCGCTACCGCCTGGAGGGACGCGCTTCGTCGCGTCCGCGACCTTCACGCCGTCTGCTCGGCAGCCTCAGACGAGCCGGCCGCCAGCGCGGGGCTGACCCCGGCGGACGCGCCGCCCGGCACTGACGCTGCCTGACGCGCGCGCAGGTCCACATCGGCCCCGGGCCGCTGCGTAGCCACAAGAGTCGCACGCGGCGTGCGCGCGGACATTCTGCCAAGCCCGGCAGCAGGGCCCGCCGAAGTGCAGAGTCTGGGAGCAAGCACGGAAGTCGGCGCGGGCAAAGCCTCGGTCGATCGCGCGGGCAGCCGGCGCCTCCACAGCCAAACCCCCACCCCACCGGCCGCCACCAGGACCGTGGCACTCAGCAGCACCTCGGCCCGGCTGATCCAGGCCACCAGGCTCTGACCCCAGAAAAAGGTCAGCCCAAAGAACGTGCAGACCACCGTGCCCGCCGAGATCAAGTCGATCAGCAGAAACCGCCTAAACGGCAGACGCAGCATGCCCGCGCTTAAGTACGCCGGGCTGCGCAGCCCCACCAGGAACCGCGCCACAAAGAGCACCTTGAACCCGTGACGCCGGAACATGCGCTCGGCCTTGGCCTGGCGCCGGCGCGAGACCAGGCGCGTGAACCAGCCGCGGTTCCAGAGCACGCCGGGCCCGAAATGGTAGCCGATCCAGTACATGACGCAGTCGCCCGCCACCGCCCCAAGCAGGCAGCAACCCAGTGCGGCCCAGGCGTTCAATCGGCCGTAGGCACTCAAGATGCCGGCCGCGGCCACGGGGATTTCCTCGGGCACGGGCAGCCCCCAGGCGGTGAGCACCAGGACGGCCACGATCAGCAGGTAGGAACCGTTTGCCAGCAGCAGGTCGAGCATCTGAGGGGACTACTGGTCGGACGGCGGGCGCAGGCGCAAGGCCGGGAGGCAGGGACACGAAGGGCGGGCATTCTACCGCCAGGCCACGTGTGCGTCCACACGAATTGGGCGATGCGAAGCAGGCTGGGAAGCCCGCCGGGCGGGGGCACCGCGGAACACGCGGCCCGGCTCGACGTGCCCGAGGCCGAGGCGGTCTATCCCGAGTTCAGCCAGTTCGGCACCCTGCCGGCCTACGGGTTCTACTGCCGCCACGTGGAGAACCTGCGCCTGGACAACCTGGAGTTGAGCTATGAGCAGGCGGATGCCCGGCCGCCGCTGGTGTGCGACGACGTGCGCGGGCTGGAGGTCTCGGGGCTCTGGGCCCGGGCCGGCAGCCGCGGGGATTGCCTGGTGCGCATGCTCCGGGTCGAGGGGGCGGTGGTTCGGGGCTCCAGGGCGCGCGGGGCCGTGCAGCGGCTTGTGGAGCTAAAGGCCGACTGCTGCGACGTCGAGACCGACGAACCCGGGTCGGCGCCGCCTTCGAGGGAGGGTTCGAATCGCTGAGGACTCGTAAATGGATTACTTCCGCGGGGCTTCGCTTCGCTGAGAGCCCCGGCCATCCGTTCCGCGGGGCTTCGCTTCGCTGAGAGCCCCGGCCACACGGCGAGGGCCACAGTGAGAGTCCGGTCTTGGACACTGTGGCAGCCAGCACCCTTGGTGCCCGTTGCCCGGCCGGGCACTTGGGCCAGCCGTGCGGATCGTGCGGGCACGCCGTTCGAAAAAGGATGTGAAAAAAGGTTGTATCCCTTGCGATCGGCTCATATAATTCTTTGGAACGGTGCGGCGGGCACCGGGCATGCCTGCCGACGAGGCCGCACAGTGGAGGACGAGCTTGTCGGCGAAGCCGAAGATTCTTGTGGTCGGCGGTTCCCGCGACCAGATCGAGCCCCTTGTTGCACAAGCGGGTGACGGCTGCGAGATTGTGGTCGCGCGAAACCCGACGCGGGCTTTGGCGCTCTTGACGCGACAGCAGTTCGTCGGCGTGTTTGTCTGTGCGGAGTTTCTCCAACAGGCCTTCCAATTGGGGCGGCTCTTGCAGAACGAGCAGATTCTCGAGGGCATGACCGACGGGGTGATGCTGCTCGACTGCGACAAGACCATTCTCTGGTGCAATCGCCGCATACGAGAGTGGACCGGGCGGGATGCGGTCGCCGGCGAGAAGTTCTTCGACGTCTTGGGCACTCCGGAAATCCTCGGTCCGGATTTCTGCCCGTTCCAGACGGCCCTGGCCACGGGCAAGAGCACTTCCTCGATGCTGCGCAGCCGGGAGAACAGGTACTACCAGGTACACGCGGTGCCGTTGCAGGAGCAGGACGCCACGCCGCGCCATCTGATCGTCACCGTGCGCGACGTGACCGTCGAATTCCGGCAACAACAAAAGCTCGCCGCGATCCACCAGGCCGGTCTGGAGCTGGCCAATCTTTCGCCCGAAGAGCTGCTGCCCATGTCGGTGCGCGAGCGCATCGAGCTGCTCAAGTCGAATATTACCCACTACACCAAGGACCTGCTGAATTTTGAGGTGATCGAGATCCGCCTGCTCGACCGGCGGACCGGGCGCCTGGACTCGCTGTTGGCGATCGGCATGGAGCCGGCAGCGGCCGCGCGCGAGCTCTACGCCGAGCCCCAGGGAAACGGGGTGACCGGCTTCGTGGCGGCCACGGGCAAGAGCTACCTCTGCGAAGACACCGGCGAAGACCCGCTTTATCTCGAAGGGGCCCGGGGTGCGAAGAGTTCGCTCACCGTGCCGCTCATACTCCACGAAGAGGTGATCGGCACGTTCAACGTGGAGAGCCCCCGGCCGCGGGCCTTTAGCGAGAGCGACTTGCAGTTCCTGGAGATTTTCGGCCGTGAGGTGGCCGTGGCGCTCAATACGCTGGAGCTGCTCTGCGCGGAGAAAGCCGGCGCGGCCGCGCAGAGCGTCGAGGCCATCCACAGCGTGGTGGCCTTGCCGGTGGACGAAATCCTCAACGACGCGGTCAACGTGATGGAGCGCTACATCGGACACGGCTCCGACGTGGTGGAACGCTTGCAGCGCATCCTGCGCAATGCGCGGGACATCAAGCGCATGATCCAGAAGGTAGGCCAGCAGATGGCCCCGGCCCAGGCCCTGCCCCAAATGCCCCAGAACGGCGAGCGCCCCGTGCTCGCCGGCCGTCGCCTGCTGGTGGCGGATTCCGACGAGGCCGTGCGCGGCGCCGCCCACGCCCTGCTGGAACGCTACGAGTGTACCGTCGAAACTTCGCCCGACGGCACCGAGGCATTGTCCATGGTGCGGGCCATGGTCGAGGGGGCCTATGATGTGATCATCGCCGACATCTACCTGCCGGACATGAACGGCTACGACTTCATGGTCAAGCTGCGGGAGATCATCGAGCCGCCGCCGCTGATCCTGATGACGGGTTTCCGCTATGATCGCGAGCACGTCATTGTCAGGGCCCGGCAGGCCGGTCTGAAGGCGGTCCTCTACAAACCCTTCCGCCTCGACCAGCTTCTCGAGGCCGTCGAGCTCATCATCCGGCCGCCGGGCACCACGCAGCAAGGATGAAACCCAAGTGGGCGCCGTGGTGGCCGTGAATCTGCTCTTTCCGCTCGGGTGGACGTTGCTCGGCGCGGTGGCGCTGTTGGGCCACGGGTTCTTTTGGGCCGCCATTGTCGGACTGATTCACGCGGCCGATCTGCCCCGCCGATGGCTCCACAGTCTGACGGCGCTGTGTTTCATCCTGGTGCTGCTGCTGCCGCTCGTGTGGCTCGGCTGGTGTGCCTGGGTGGAGTGGCCGCCGGCTGTCGCGGGCGACCGCCCGGCGTGGACCAGCGCGCAGGTCCTGCCGGTGGCCGCCTATCTGGGGCTGTGTGTGCTGAGTGGCGTGGTCGGGCTGGGGCGGGTGGGGTTGCACCGGCTGCGCAGCCGGCCGCCGGCAGTGCTCCGCTCAGAAACCTGGCAGTTGCTCAGCCTGGATATCCCGAGTGCGGCCCGCTCGCCCGACGAACGCGCGCACCACCTGCTCGTCCGTCTGCCGGCCAACGAGATTTTGCAATTGGAGCTCTGCCGGCGCACGATCGAGCTGCCCGGGTTGCCCCAGGCCCTGGACGGCCTGTCGATCGTGCATCTGGCCGATTTCCATTTCACGGGCCGCGTGGGCAAGGCGTATTTCCGCGAGGTGGTCGCCCGGTCCAACGAGCTGAAGCCCGATCTGGTCGCCCTGACCGGCGACCTGGTGGACCACACGCGCTGGATCGACTGGATTCCCGACATTCTCGGCGGGCTGGTCGCCGGATACGGTGTGTACGTGGTGCTGGGCAACCACGACGCGCGCACTAATCCGCAGCGGGTGCGCGAGGCCCTCGGTGCAGCCGGGCTGGTTGATCTGGGCTCGCGGTGGTTCGAGACCGAGCTGCGCGCAGAGCCGGTGGTATTGGCCGGTAACGAGCTGCCATGGCTGGGGCCGGCCGCAGATTTGGAGAGCTGTCCGCGGCCGGCGACTGCGGGCGGTCCGCTGCGCATCGCCTTGGGGCACAGCCCGGATCAGCTTCCCTGGGCCCGCCGGGGCCAGGTCGATTTGTTCCTGGTCGGCCACACGCACGGCGGCCAGATTCGCTTGCCGTGGCTCGGCGAGCTGGTCACTCCCAGCCGGCACGGGATCAAGTATGCGGCCGGCGTTTTCCACGAGCCGCCCACGATCATGCACGTCACGCGCGGCATCTCGGGCGAGTTGCCACTGAGATGGAACTGCCGGCCGGAGCTCGCGCTGCTCGTGCTGCGCAGAGGGGAGTCGTAGGGTGGGTCGAGCGGAAGCGAGACCCACCGGCAAGCTGGTGCGTCTGCCCGCGGTTTGTAGTGACCGTACTTGTACGGTCCTCACCGGCACCGATAAATCGGGGCACTACGAACGGTTGTTGGTGGGTCTGCTGATCCACCCTACGTTTCTTGACTCACCCCACGTTGCTGCACGTTGACTCACACTATGTGGCTCTTGCCGTCCTGAGGAGCCCCGATGAATCGGGGCACTACGAACCCCTGGGCACATTTCACGCACCGGCCAGCTTGGCGGCCGTCTTGTCGAACCAGGCCACGCACTGGGCGATCTCGGGCAGCGAGTTCTCCCAGTTGTGTTCGTACTCGATCGAAAACACCCCCTGGAAGCCCTGCTGGTGCATCTCGGCGAGCACCGCCTCCACGTCGCCCTCGCCCGTGCCCCAAGGCACGTCGTGGCCGCCGCCCATCTGGTTGAGATCTTTGAAGTGGAACGAAATGATGCGCCCTTTGAGCTTGCGCACCGCGTCCAGCGGCCGGATGCCCGATCGCATCCAGTGGCCCGTGTCCGCGCAGGCGCCGATCCGCTTGCTGCGGCCCTGGCAGACTTCGAGCACGGTGTCCGGATTCCAGTAGCGCGAGGGCTTGGGATGGTTGTGCAGGGCGAGGCTGATCTGGAACTCCTCGCAGAGCTTCTCCAGCTCGTCGAACTGCTCGAAGGCGGGCTCGGAGACGATCGTCTCGATGCCCATGTCCTTGGCGAATTCGAAAGTCTCGCGCGACGCCCCGGTCACGCCGAAGCAGACCATCTTCACGCCCGCCTGGGCCAGCTTCTGCTTCACCTCGCGGCGCACTAAAGCAGACATGCCCGGGCCGACCCGTACGTCGGGCCGCTCGGCGCTGAGACGCTGGCCGGGATAGGCCTCGATGTAGTGCAGGCCGAGCGAGGCGTTTTTGTCGACGGCCTCGTAGAAGGTGAAACGGTTGAAGCTGTAGGCCTGGCAACCCAGGCGCCAGCCGAGCTTCTCGGCATGGGGGGCTCCCTGCGCGGCCGCTTCTGCGCCCAACGCGCGCAAGGCCGCTGGCCCGGCTGCCAGCCCCGCGCCTGCGATTCCCAGAGTACGCAAAAAACCACGACGATCAGTGGAGTGTTGCATGTGGAGGTTCTCCTTTGATGATTGGTACAGTCGGTCTATTCGTCCGAAAGCGACGATTGCGCTGTGTGGCCGGGTGTCGGCGCCTCGCCCGCATCCGGTTCACAGCGCCCAAGCGCCATCAGCGCAAACGCCGTGCCGTATTGCTGATGATAGTCGTACATGGGAAAATCCCACCACGAGCCGTCGTCTTCCTGCAAGTGCAGGAGCACGCGGGCCAGATGGGCCTGATAGAACGGGCGCTCGGCCTCGGGCAGCTCTTCGATACACAGGGCCGCATAGTAGTGGCCGTAGTAGAAGAAGTAGCCGGCCACCTGGAACCAGCTCTCGTGGGGCACAGGACGCTTGCGCCCGATGTCCAGCCACATGTTGCGCGCGAAGATGCGGTCGAGCCAGACCTTGAGCACCTCGTCGGTCACGCTGCGGTCGCCCCAGCGCCGCATGGCCACATTGCAGACCTGCGAGCGGCCCAAACTCCCGCCCGGCCGATTGATCCCGCGCATGGGACTGTATTTCAGGTATTCCCCGTAGCAATAGCTGTAGTCCGGCTTGCGCTGCCGGCGGATCGAGGCCATGCCGCGGCCGATCAAATCGTCGGGCGTGGGGCAGCCGATCTGCCGGGCCTCGTCCAGGGCCACCAGCACCGTGGCGGTGACGAAACTGATCGACGAGCCGCTGGGCTTCTTGGTGTGGGCCTCGAAGTCGTAGTAGGCCCAGCCTCCGTCGACCACCTCGTAACGCCGCAGCATACCGATCTGTTGCTCGATCAGCTTGCGGATGCGGGTCTGGGCTTTCGGGTCGTCGCCGTGGCGGCCGTGCATGCGCACCAGGGCCTGGATCGCGTAGGCATGGGCCCAGGTGTTGTAGAACACCGACGGCGTGGCGCGGCGCACGTCGGGCAGGTGCTCGAACATCCACTTCTCCGCCCGATCCAGCGCAGCGCCTACCTCCGGGTCTTCGTCGCCGACCTCGATCAGCGCCGCGATGCACAAGCCGGTGGTGGCGGCGCGAAACGCATGATGGGCCCCCGGCACCGGCGCCAACACATTGTAGGGCCGGCTGTCGCGGAACGACCCCCACGAGCCGTCTCGGTTCTGACGCGCCAGCAGAAACGCCACCCCGCGGTCGATCGCGCGATCAATCTTGCGCGGTGAAGGCGCAGGCACGGCGGGCGGCTTCGGGCCCCGCAGTGCCAACACCGCGTCGGGCGTTTCTGTTTTCGCTATGAGACTATCCGAAGACCGGCGTGCCACCTGGGTGGCCGGGGTTGGAGCGTAGCGAAACCCCGGAAAACCGGTCCGTGGCTTCCCTTCGGTCCAGCCACGGCCACCCAAACTGTCTTTTCGGATAGTCTGTAAGTCCGCTGAGTCGGTCGATGCCGGGCGCGGGCGGGCCTTTTCCGGCGCAGCCGAAGGCGATTCGGCCGCAAAGCCCGCCGCGGCCCAGGCGACCGTCATGCCCCAGCAGGCCAGCAGCGCGCCGAGTCGCAGGGGCAACTGCAGGCGCGGCGATCGGGCATTCGGCTGCTGCGCCGTCGTGGAAGTGTTCCTCCGTTCGATCCGGACGCGGGCATCGTCAACGCAGAGCGATTGCATCACGGCGCCTCTTCGGGGTGCTGCTGGAGGATGCGGTCGCCTTCGACCAGGCCGTCGAGGATTTCCACCCGGTCGCCGCTGCGCCGTCCCACGGCGACCAGTCGCCGCTTGGGCTTCTCCCGCTCGCCGAGCACATAGACGTACTGCCTGGGCGGGTTGCGGAGATCGGTAGCCACCGCGGTGGTCGGCACGACCAGGGCACGCTTGTTCTCGTAGGCCACGAGCTTCACGCGGCAGGCCATTCCCGGCATCAGCGCCGCGGCCTCTTCGCCGAGTCTCACCCGGACCCGCGCGTCAAAATTGCCCGACTTGAAAGGAATCGAGCCGACCGTCTCCACTCGGGCCCGCAGCTTCAGCCCTGGATCGCCCGTCGGTTCGACCATTCCCCGGATGCCGGGCCGCACCAGGTGGAGTTTGCTCTCCGGCACCGTGACGCGCACAAACATCGGGCGCATGCGCACCACCGTGAGAATCACGTTCCGCGCCGCCACGTTGCCCCCCGGCCGCAGGTTGGCACCCACTGTGTCGCTGTCGCTGAACTTGCCCCGCTGGCACTCGCCGTAATAAACCACGCCGTCCAGCGGAGCCCGAACGGTCATCAACTCCCGGTCGGCCAGCAGGTTTTCGAGCTTTTCCTGCGAGCGGCGTTGTGTGTCCTTCAACTGCTCGAGGGCCACGCGTTGCTTGCGGAGATTCACCGGCAGCGCCACTTGCGCCGCCTCCCGGGCCAGTTCCGCCCGGCCCGCCTGCTCCTCGATGCTCACGTCGCGCCGGGGAATCAGATAGCGCATGGTCCGATCATAGGACTCTTTGGCCTGTTCGAGACTGAATCTGGCCCGCTCCACGGCGAAGCGTGCGCGCTTGAGCACGATCTCTTCGGTCTCTTCGGTCAGGTCGTCGGCCTCGTACATCTTCTCAAGCTGGCGCAGCTCTTCTTCCTGGTTTTCCAGGTAGTATCGGGCCGACTTGAGCGAGAACTCCTCGCTCTTCAGTGCAAGCGGCCGGCCGATGCGAGTGTAGTATTCCAGGTCTTCCCGGGCGATGCGCTGCGCGCGCTCGGCCGCTTCGAGATCCATGGGCGTGGCCTTTTCCAGGGTGGCCAACTGCTGCTCGGCCAGCTCGATTTCCAGCCTGCCCGTCTCCAGCTCGTGGCGCAAGTCGGCGATGGCCTGATCGATCTTCTCGGGATCGAAGGTCACGAGCACCTGGCCGCGCTCCACCTGGGCCCCGTGCGGGACGGCCTTGAGCACCGTGAAGGTGGCCCACTGTTGCGGGTTGAGGACGATCTCTTCGCTGCGCTGGGCCTCGAATAGCCCGTCGAGCGTCACCTCGATGCGCAGCGGCGCCCTTTCCACCGTGTGTAGCTCGGGCCCCTCCTGTTCGGCCTCGGCGGGCTTGTCGGTGTCTTGGGAATCGGAGGCCGCGTCGCCGGGTTTCTCGGCGGCTTGGGAATCGGAAGCACCCTTCTCAGACTTCTCGGAGCCGGCGGCCGCCGCGGTTGAGTCGGCCGCGGCCGCTTGGTCAGCGCCCTTTTGGGGGCCGTCCGCCAAAGCCCACGCCCCGCCGTTGATTCCAGTCACCAGCAGACCGCAACCAACGACCATCATCAGCCAGCAAAAGTGTCTCATCGACGGTGCTCCTCCTCGAAAGTGCGCGGAGTCCGGCAGAGCTTCCCGCGTTGCGGCAATCCGCTGGGAAATCCCGGCCGCAGCCGCCGCCCTGAAATCCAAACCCTGCTACAGTCTGCCTCGCAGAAAAGGCGCCAACCGCAAACCGCGGGGCATTCCACCCAACACCTCCCGGCGCAATCGGCGGCAAGGGCGGGCTAACCGCTATGAACTGCAATCGTCGCCCGACCTCCTTCACGCCGAGCCGCCTCGGCTCATCGCAGGCGCCCGCGCGGCCCCCAGGGGGCGATCCACCACCCTCGCCCAGGCTCCGGGGCCGGGAAAGCACCAGTATGGCGCAGCTCGCCGTGGAGGTCAAACAAGAACGGGCCGAAAGCCGCAGCGCGCGAGGAAGGGCCGAAGATCGCGGCGTCGCTGGCCCGCGGCGCTTCGCCTCCCGGCGAGGCTCCTTGCTCCGTGCCGCGACAAACCGGTGGCGGGATTCTCCGGTGTCAGGGCGCTCCGGGCTGCTGTCTGCGCCACACTCACACCGGGCGGCTTACGGTCTGTTGGCTCGCTCTGGTCCGAGAGGATATAATTGTCGGCGAGCCGCCACGCCCGTCGTTTGTGGTGTGGCCATACCACGCAACCCAGCCAGCTTGCACCCAGATGATGCACTGCTGGACAAGCCAGCCGGTAGGGTGCGTGCTTTGCACGCACGCGTCCGCCAATCGCACTGCTGGACAAGCCAGCAGTGGCACCCGACGCGAAGCAAGCGCAGAAGCATCCACATACCCATGGCCAAGGTCACGCTCCCCAGACTGTTCGCCGACCTGACCGGCCCGGTGCGCGAGGTCGATATCCAGGGAAGCACCCTGGCTGAAGTGGTCGCCGGGCTGGAGCGACTCTACCCGGGCATCGCAGGGCGCATCCACAACGGGCAGAAGATCAGCCCCAACGTGGCACTGGTGGTCGATGGGCGGATCGCGGCAGACGGTCTGGCCACAGTGGTGGGACCGGAAAGCCAGGTGGCCATCCTGCCGGCCTTTGGGGGCGGATAAGCCCGCGCGTGGCGGCGCTCTTGGAGCGTAGCGAAACCCCGGAAAACCGGTCCGTGGCTTCCCTTCGGCGTAAGCCACGGCCACCCAGACCGTGTTTTCGGATAGTCTCTAGGTGCAGCAGAGGGCGGCGACTCAAGAAGTGTGCAATCCGCACTCCGTCTTCGACGTGCCGCACCAGCGCCCGGCGCGCTCGTCCTCGGCGCACTCGATCGCGCGCGTGCAAGGCCGGCAGCCGATGCTCAGGTATCCCCGATCGTGCAGCGCGTTGTAGGGAACGCCCTCCTTCTTGATCCGTGCCCAGACCTGCTCCCTGGTCCAGGTGGCCAGCGGGCTCAGCTTGACCATGCCGAACTTGGCGTCCCAGCGCACGATCGGCGTGTCGGCCCGAGCGGGGCTCTGGTCGCGCCGGATTCCCGTGGCCCAGGCGTCGAATCGGGCGGCCACCCGCTTGAGCACCTTGATCTTGCGCTCGTTGCAGCAGCGGTCCGGGTCCGTGCAATAGAGCGGCCCGCCGTGTTGCGCTTCATATTCCGCAACCGAAAGATCGGGCTTCTCCAGGTGGATTTCGATCCCGTATTTCTCCTCAATGCGCTTGCGCAGCTCGAGCGTCTCGGGAAACTGGTAGCCCGTGTCCAGGTTGAACACGTACACGCGCGGCTCGATGCGGGCGAGCATGGAGATAATCACGCAGCCCTCGGGCCCCAGGCCGGTGGCCATGGTGAACCGGGGGAAGTATCGTTCGACGGCCCAGGCGAGGATCTCCTCGGGGCGCGCGTGTTCGAGGGCATGGCTCTGGCGTGCGAGGGCCTCGATCTCTTCGGGAGTCGCCTCACGTACGCCCGACTGCGGGACGGCGAGCTGGGGCTTGGCCTGCTCGACCCTGGGGACCGCGGAATGGCAGTGCTGTCGGCTGGCTGTGCTCACTTGGGCCTGCTCCATCGTTGCCAAGCTCATCTTTGGATCCTTGACCAACGTTGGGCCTGACTGGTGGAAGTATACCAGACCGCGGCCAGCTTGTAAAGCACTATGTCACTCAACAAACTGATGTATCATCTGCTGTTCCTCAGTATCGACCGCCTTGCGTGCCCGGCTTGACGGATTTGCCGGGTGTGCCGCGGGGCGAACGCGGTGGCTGGCCATGCCTTGCGGTGGCCAGCACTTCCACGGCCTCGTGGCCCACCCTACAATTGGCCGGGCACGGAAAAACGTGGGCCGAACCGCCGGGAGGCCCCCTTTGTTGGGGGGGGTAGCCGTAAGGGCGGCCCTTTCGCTCCTCTTGTTAGTCGAGGCCGTGTCATGCCACGCTGGGTCGAGATCACCTTCGATTGCCTGCCCCTGCGGTCTATCGGGCGGTTCGACGTGCCAGTGGACGCCTCGGACGCGGAAGAGAAGCTTCTGCGCCGGTTGCGCGTGGCCGTCGAGCGCCACGGGGTACACAACGCCTTCTACTTGTGCAACGGGCGATGCGTGTTCCACCTGACCAACGACGACCAACTCGGCCGGCTGGAGTTCCGGTTCGAAGGCACCGTGCTGACCGACAGCGAAGACCGCCATACCGCGGGCACCGACCTGGAGGTGAAGCTGTCAGGCGAGGTGTGCGACTGGCTGACCGCGCCGGTGGTGGAGTGGTTTGCGCAGACCGTCAGCCGGGCGGTCCAGGTCGAGTTCGACCGCTACATCGAAGCGGGCGATCTGCAGAAGGCCCGGGAGCGCATCGAACGGCTCCAGGCACAGAGCGAAGCGGGCGGCGGGTTCATCGGCCTGGGGCTGTGACAGAGTCCCGGGGACACTCCCCATTTTCGCCTGGAGACTGTTCCGATTTTCTCGCGCAGCGAAAAGGGGACTGTCCCGAATGGCACTGTCGAGTTCGCGAAAGTGACCCCTTGTGCCGGAAT
>CAYXPN010000162.1:0-12977 GCA_964467075.1 uncultured Planctomycetaceae bacterium | reverse complement strand
CCCCGACACCCTCATTCAGGCTAAAGCGTATCACCGGAGGCTGACCTCCACCAGCGCACCATCCGCGGTACAAACCACCAGCCGATCCCCGCAGCGCAGCACCCCGCTGGTCAGTGCCCGACCAGTTTCTGCGCGTCCGATTGCTTCGCCTGTTTCGAGGGCCAGACGCACGACCGCACCGTCCGCGGTTGCCAGCCACACCGACTGGTCCTCGACCAGCGGCACTCCCTGCGGCGGCCCTCCTTCGAGCGTCACCTGCCAGAGCAGCTCGCCCGCGCCCGACACACAGGCCACGCGCCCCTTGGCATCGGCCAGCCAGATGCGCCCGCCCGCGCCCACCGGTCCCCAAGTGGGCTGGACCGGCGGGACCGACGTAGCAATGGACACCAGTTCCGGCGCCTCGAAACGCACCAGCCTGCCGCTCTGATCCACGCCGAACGCGCTCTTGCCCGCCGCGGTAAGCGACGAGACGATTCGCGCTTCCGCGGCGATCTGCGCGCCGGCCACGTGAGGCACGGGCTGTGGCTCCATGCGCAACACGTAAAGCCGCCCGCGTGCGTCGCAGAGCACGGCCTCACCCTCGCCCACGGCTGCCAGGCCGTTCATCGCCGGCATGGCCTCCAGGGTAAAGGACGCCTGGAACGGCGCTGCTGCCGCCCAGCCCGCGCGCGGATCAAACAACCATACCTGCCCGCTTGTCGAGGCCAGCAGCAGCTTGTCGCCCCAAGCCACCGGCCGGCAGGCGGGCGCACCGGGCAGCCACACCCGGCGCAGACCGGCCTGAGTGTTCTCAGGTTCCAGAATCCACGCGGCCTGACTCTCCCGGGCCAGGAGCACCAGCAAGTCTCCGCAAGCTACGGCCCATTGAAACGGCCGGCCGGGCCCTTCCATCTCGGCAACCGCCAGCGCCTGATCCACCACCTGTGGCAAGACATCGCCTGTGTTCGTGCGCGCCGCAGCCTGCGCGGCGCGAGCACTGCTTGTTTCACTTTCGTCCGGCGAGGCAGCCCCGGGCCACTCCCAGACAAACACCGCCCCGGCGGCGCTGGCGACCAGGCAGTGCCCGCCCTCGGTCTGCACCAGCGAGTCCGGCAGCGCCGGCACGCCCAGTTCGGTCTTCCAGCACCAATTCGCTTCTTCCGCGGGCAGGGGGCCTGCCGCGGGCACGGCCGCCACTTGGGCGCCGGGCAAATTGGGCGCGCGGCGCACACAGCACACGTTCTCTCCGGCCGCCGGCAGCAGGGCGGCCACCGTGTGCGCGGCCGGGTCGATCCACTCCAGGGCCAGGCGCTTCTGAGCCCGTTCGATCCGGTAGGCACACAGCGGCCCGCGTGCCGCCCACAGCCGATCGCCGGCCGGCCGCACAGAGCACGGCACTCCTGCAAGGCCCGGCACGTCCTGGGAAAGGAGCAGCTTGAGCGTTCCTTGCTCTTCCCAATGGAACAGGCTCGCCCGGCCCGTGTCGGTCACCACCAGCACGTCGCCATCGCCCACAACGGGCGCCCCGGCGAGTCGGCCTTTTAGTGGAATGCGCTCAAGCAGCCTGAGTGGTCCGCGCTGGCTGCCGCGGCTCGCGCTGATGCTGAAGACCACCAGCGCACCCGCGCGCTGTGGCCCGTTCACGCACGCCAGCAGCCGATCGCCCGCCACCACCACCGGGCCCGCCAGTCGCTGCGCGCTCTCGCCGAGCACACCCGCCTGGACGCACCGTTGCTCATCGAAGTCGAGCACGAACAACACGCGGCCGTCGTGCGCAGGCTGGAAGACCAGTCCGCGGGCCGCATCGACCGTGGGCCCAAGCTCAATGGCGGCAGGCAACTGGAAGTGGCCCTGCGCAGTGCCGGTGGCCGGATCGACCGCCAATACCTTGCCGTCCTGCAAGGCCACCACGGCCTTGCCCCCCAGCGACGCCGCGGCCAGTCCCATGGGCTCGTCGAGCGCCAGGCGCCAGCGCAGCCGGCCGTCGCTCGGTTCCACGCACACCAGCTCGCCGCGCAGCCGGTCGGCGAGCAGCACGCTTCCACCGGCCGCGGCGCTCGCATTTGGATCAGAGCCCGCGCGGCCCGGCAAGAAGACCGCGGACTGCGCGCCCGCCGGGCTTAGCGGTCGTTGCCAGAGCACTCGGCCCGTGGCCGCGTCCAAGGCCCACACAGCGCCGCGCAGAGCAACCAGCACGGGAGGCGCGGCAGGATCGGGCTCAGCGTCGGCCGGCTGGCTGCGGCAGAGCACAACTGCGCGCGCCACCGGCGACGGGGGCGGTGTGGGGGCAGGCTGGAGCGGCTGGTCGACCCATTCCGCGGCCTGCTGCCACGCTTCGGGCAACGAGCGCAGCGCACGTTGGAGCCGCTCGTCCGCGCCCAACTCCGGGTGTCTGTCCAACACGGCCACCAGCGCGGTCTCTGCGGCCTGCGGATCACTGGCCTTTGCGGCCCGCTCGAAGGCTGCCAGCGCGTCGGCGAGCTGGTTCCCGCGCGCGGGCTCGCGCGCTGCTCGGGCCAGCGATGCCTCGAGTCGCGCCAGGGCGTTTCCCTGCTGCGTTGCCCGGGGGGCAAAGCGCCGCATCAACTCGATGGCCGAGCGGGCCTGGTCGAGCATGGCCGTGTTCTGTTGCTCGCGCCCCTGGGCGATGGCGGTCTCGGCCACCCGGCCCAGCAGCAACGCCACGTCGGCCGCGGACTGGTCGTCGTAGGCCGGCTCGCCGACGATCGGCGGCAGCATGTCGCAGGCCGCATCGAGGGTCTGCTGGGGCGAGGAAGCCTGTTCGACCAGTTGATGGAGCCGGGCGCGGACCCGGGCCACGCGCGCCGGGCCGGCCTTGGGCTGGTCGGAGTGCCAGTTCAGGTAGCGGTCGAAAAGCGCCACAGCCTCGGCATAATGACCGGCGCGAAAGTGCGCTTCAGCCTCGGGCAGTGCCGCGGCGGCCGAGCGCGCACCCACCACCCGATAGATGAGCAGCACAGCGACCAGCAGCGCGACCACGCCCGCGGCACCCACCCAGGCCCAGCGCGACTGCCGAAGGCGGCGCAGGCGGGCCGACCACCCGCGCGTGGGGGCCCAAGCCGGCTGCGCCGGCGCCAAACCCGGCCCTGTCGCCAGATCGGCGGCCCCGCTGGAGAGCAAGTCGCCCACGGCGTCCGCCCCTTCGGCCCCCAGCGGAGGCAACTCCTCGTCCAATAGCGAGCCGAAGGCGTCTGTGCTCGACGGGCCGGCCGGGGGCGCAGCGCTCTTTGGCGTTTCCGGCTGTTTCGTCTTTTTCGTCTTGGCACGCGCGCTGGGCGCCTGGTCCGCCGGCGGCTGGGGAGACGTTCCGGCAGCGGGGCTTTCGCGCGGCGGCTTTGCTTCGTGCGCTGCCGGTGCTCGTTGTTCCCCTTCCAGGGGTACCAGCCCGAGTTCTTCTTCCAGCGGCGCAAGTCCCAGCTCTTCCTGCGCAGGTGCCGGACCAGCGCCCTCTTCGACTGCCCTGCCGCCGGACGATGCCTTGGGCTGCGTCTCAGGCTGGGCGGGCTCTTGCGTCCGCTGCCCGGTCGCCGCGGGCTTGTGGGGCTTGTCCACAGCAGGGCCTTGGCGCGGGGTCTGCGCCTGGGCACCCGTTGGCGCGCCGGCAGCGCCCAGCAGGCGGCGGGCCAGCACCGGCGTGAGTAGCCCCTTGCGCACGAGCAACTGCGCGATCTTCGCCGCGGGCACCGAGCCGCCCATCTCCAATAGCCGTCGGCGCAGAGACAGGAGCAACTCGCCGGGCAAGAGGTCCTTCTCATCAAGCAGATCGAGAAACTGCTCGGCACTCGCCTTGGGTCCCGGCCCGTGCCCGGCCGGCCGCGCGGCCTCCTGGACTGCGCTTTCCAGCAGGGCCCGATCATATGCCGCGCGCCGTTGCTCGTTTAACAGACAGCTTTGCGCAGCCGACAGCTCGCGGAGCAATCGCCGGCACTGCTCGGCGTGGGGACCCGACGCGTGGGCTTGCAGGGCGGCGACGCGCTGTTGGGCGGCCCGTTCGATGACTTCCCCACTGCGCTCAAATCGCTTCACGCCCAGCAGCCGGTAGTGGTCCGGCGGCTGGTGCTGCGGAGGGATGTCGAGCCAGGCCTGGTATGGATCGAACGGCGCGGGCATGGTTGCTCTGAACCGTGTGGCAATGCTCAGCGCGGGCGATCAGCGGCGCCGCAGTGCGTCTGCGGGGCCGTTGCCCGTATTGACTTGTCGCCGCTCACCGGCGGCGCGTTTGTTCGTAAACGAAGAACTCGTAGCCGCTCTCTGCGGCGCGCACTCCAAAACAGGTCTTCTCCACCCGATCCGCGGCCGAGCCGGCCTCGGCCCGTTCCAGTTCGGCCAGCTTGCGCTGGACGGCCGGGGGCAGGAACTTCAATACCACGCGCCCTTGCGGGTCGACGCCCGCCCGAGTTAGCAATTCATCGTCGGCCTCGCGCAGGCGCCCCGCCTGCCAGGTGAGATAACAACGCTGCTCATCTCCCACGTCGCCCACGCGCGTGTCGGGCCTGGCCTGCGCGAGGTTGAACACGTAGAGCACTTTGCCGCCCGGCAGCAGCACGCCCAGTTCGATGCCGAAGAAATCGAGTTGCTTGGCATACGTCTCCAGCGTGTGGCCTTCGAGCAGCCGGATTTCCCAGCGATCCCAGGGCGATGGGCCGGCCGTCTCGGCCAGGCGCAGGTCGCCCCAGGGCCGGCCGTCGGAGGCGATTTCGCGGAGCAACTCCGGCGAGTTGAGCCCCGGCGTGAGCAGCCCTACTGTTTCCAGGGCGGCATCGAGTCGCTCTTTGGCCGAAGGCTGGCTGCCCGAGCCCGCGGCCGGGTCGGCCCAGTCGGTTGCGGGCTGCCAGGTGCCGCTTGTCCGGGGAAGTTGCACTCCGGCCGGCTTCCCGGCCTTGCGCCCGGCAATGAACCACCAGAGCAAGCCCGCGCCGAGAGCCATCAGCACGGCGCCGACCGCGGCAGCCGGGCCGAATCGCCGCGAGAAAGGCCGTCGCAGCGCGGGCCGCGACGCCAAGGGCTCTGAGTTCCCTTGCTGCGCGTCGTCGGCCGGTGGTGGGGCATCATCGGCCATGGTGGCGAAGGCCCTCTTCGATTCTGCATTTGCGCTTGTATCGGCGCAAAGGACTCGCAAACCGACTACTTCCCCGGGGCTTCACTTCGTTGAGAGCCCCGGCCACCCCGGGTTGGGCCTGTGATTGGGGGAAACAATTCGTTCACGGGTTCCAAGCCCGCGCTTCTCTGCCACCACCGCCCACCACCGAGGTGGGCAGACGGTCCGCTCAGCGATCAGCAGGAGCGGGCTCGTACGCCATGGGCACAAACACGGCGTCCGGACACACGCCCGCGTACCAGGACTCCCACTGCTCGACGGCCTGCTTGATGGCTGCGGCGTCGGGCTCGTCGGGCAGGCCGAATCCCCGGGGTTTGCGCGCCAGGCGGCGCAGGGCGTCGCGCGCCGCGAGCACCACCTCGCGGTCCGGGTCGCTTAAGGCGAAGATCAGCGCGGGCACCACCTCCAGACGCTGCCCGGCGCCCAGGATGCGCACGGTGGCGAGGCGCACCCGGGCCGAGTTGTGTTGAACCAGTTGGGCGAGCTCCTGCTGGCGTCGGCGCACAAGCTCGGGCGCTTGCGCCGGCGTGAGCGCGGCCAGCAGCTCCAGTGCCTCGCCATGGCGTGCGTGTCCGGCATCCTCCAGCGCCGGCAGCAGTTGCTCGATGGTCTGCACGTCGGGCACGGCCACCACCCGCCCGTTGCGCACGTCCACGCGCTCGGTGAGCATCGGCAGCCCCTGTGCGGCGCGCAGGCGGCCGCCGTCGAACGCCCGGGCGCGCTCGATGCTCTTCTTCATCGAGCGCATCAGGAACAGCGCACTGAAGGCCGTGTCCACGGTCTTCCCGCACTTGCTCTCCCAACTGCCGTCCGCGGCCTGGGTGGAGAGCAGGTAGCGCACGCCGTCGTTGTACCATTCGGGCTCGGGGTCGTTGCGATTCTCCGCGGCCTCGCGGAAGCTCTGGTAGCGTTCGAGGGCATAGAGATAGTAGTGCGTGTATCCCGGCGGGTCGATCTTGAAGTGGCCGAACATCCAGCGGTTGCCGCGTCGCTGGACCTCGGGGATGAGCTGTGGGTCGAAGGGCAGATCGGGCTTGGGTCGTCCGGCCGGCTCCGGATCGACCACCTCGCCGAGCGCGGGCGGCAGCTCGTCGTCGTGGCGCCGCGGCCGCGGCACCAGGCCCAGCAGATCGGCACACATATACACGCTGCCCAGCCCCGCGGCGGTGACTCCGTGGCCCACGCGCGTCTGCGCAACCGGTCGAAACGTGTCGGAGACCACGCCCTGATAACCGAATCCGCCGCTGGGGTCCTGGGTTTTCAAGAGCCAGACGGTGACGGCCAGGATCGCCTGCCGGGGCACGACGAAACCGGCCTGGGTGGCCTCCCACGAGCTGAGCACCCCGTATTGGACCATCGAGGTGTCGCCGGTCTCGCGGTCCGCGTAGCCCCAGCCGCCGTGCGGTTTCTGGCGCAGGCGCAGGTATTCCAGCAGGCACTCGATCTCCGGCCGATACTTGCTCGGGTCGAGCTCGCAAAGAAAGATGATCGACAGGCCCGTGCTGTAGATGTCGATCTCCAGTTGCTGGGGATCGAGCTTGCCCAGCCGGCCCTGGATCGCGCGCACGGCCTCGACCACCTTGGGATGCTCGGGCCCGGCGCCGTGTTTCAAGAGCGCCAGTCCCACTACGGCCCGGGCCCCCAGACGCCCGTCGTCCGCGGCGTCGGACTCCAGGAACTTGATGGCCTGATCCACGGCCTGGCGCACCGCGGGTGTCTCCGGAGTATGGGCCGGCGCGACGCGGGCCGGCCCAGCGACCAGGCACGCAGCCAAGGCCAATGCGACCGGGCAGAGCCTCGTGTGTTGTGAATCCGGGCAGCGCGATCGCCCACGCGCCGGCACGCACGCGCTCGAAGAGCCCTCCGATCGCGTACCACCAGGGGCCACTTGCGCCGCGGGCAAAGACCTGTGGAACGTCACCATGCAGGCAACCCTTTCCCGCCGAAGGCCCGCCGTCAGTCCCCCAGGCACCCGGTGCCCTCGAGCCCCGATTGGTTCTCGTGCCGGCGCACGCGCGCACTTCAGGTCAGGAATCCGGCGGGCACAGTGCGTGGAGAACCCACCCAACAAGTGTGCTGCCCTTGCCGGCCTATGGCCCCGATCATATTCGCCGCGTCCAGCGCCGTCAACCGGCCGGGTCGGGCTTCGGCCGGCGACCGTGGCGCCGAGTGCTCAAAGGATCAGCATGGCATCGCCGTAGCTGTAGAAACGGTATTCGTGGCGGATCGCCTCGTCGTAGGCCCGCCGCATGAGCTCGTCGCCCCCGAACGTGCGCACCAACACCAGCAGCGTAGTGCGCGGCAGATGGAAATTGGTCATCAGCGCATCGACCACTCGGAACTCGAACGGCGGCCGGATGAACAGGTCGGTCTTTCCGCTGAACGGGCTGAGGCTCCCGTGCGCCGCGGCCGTCTCCAGCAAGCGCACCACCGTGGTGCCCACGGCCACCACCCGCCCCCCGCGCGCCCGACAGGCCCGAAGCTGGTCCACCGCGCTGGGGCCGAGGCTGCCCCACTCCGCGTGCATCTGGTGGTCGGCCAGGCGCTCGGTCGTGATCGGCCGGAACGTGCCCGGACCCACGTGAAGCGTCAGCCGGCAGACGGTCACACCCTGGGCCTGAAGCCGGCAGAGCAGCGCATGGGTGAAGTGCAAACCGGCCGTAGGCGCCGCCACGGCGCCGGGCACGCGCGCATAGACCGTCTGATAGCGCCGGCGATCCTCTTCGACCATCTCGCCCTTGCGAACATAGGGTGGCAACGGCACCCGGCCGATGCGCTGCAACAACTCGTAGGGCTGCTCCTTGGACTTCGGCCGCATCACCCAGCAGCCGTCGTCCAGGCGCGCCGCCACTTCCAGCTCGAGCGCCTCGCGCCCTCGAAGATCGAGCAAGACAATCGTCTCGCCCGGCTGCAACCGGCCGCGCGTCTTGCCCAACACACGCCATAGCCCGTCGGGCGAGGTCTCCAGAAACAGACCGTCCCAGCGCCCGCCGGTCGACGCGCGGCGGCCCACCAGGCGCGCAGGCAGCACGCGCGTATCGTTGATCACCAGGCAGTCGTCCGGGTGCAGAATCTCGGGCAGGTCGCCCACGTGCCGGTGCTCCAGCGAACCGGCTGCGCGATCGACCACCAGAAGCCGCGCGTCCGAGCGATCGGCCGCGGGCTGCTGGGCGATCAGGTGCTTGGGCAAGTGGTAGTCGTACTGGTCGAGCTCACCCATAGTCGGGCCGTGGTGGTTGCGAGCGATGTGGGCCGGATCGATTTGTCCCCGGCGCGACGACACGGCTGGCAAACGGGGCCACGCGGTGGGAAGGGGCGCGTCGGTAAGCCTTTTCGCTACTCTACGATCCCGCCCTTGCCGCGGTGCAAATGGTTCAGTATAAGCTTGCGCGTGCCGGCTCGGCAGTCCTGGGCCGGGCGGCCTGACGGGACGGTTGGGAAACGGTGTAACTCGTTTGATTTCAAAGGCTTAGGGCTCAGCGGCATCGCGGTGCCGGTTGCGCGGTTTTCGACAATTCGACCTCGTACCACTTCAGCCGAATGGAGACAGGCGGAGGGAAAAAGGTGACAGGCACCATTTGTGCGAAGCCGGGCACCGACCGAAGGCTGGTCGCGGGCCGTTCCGGCAAATGGTGCCTGTCACGAATGGCACTGTTGATGATCCTGAGTGGGCAAGATACAGACTATAGGCAAAAGCGTTTGCCTTGCCAGATCGTCCGTAAATGACCCAGATTCCGGCACAAGGGGTCACTTTCGCGAACTCGACAGTGCCATTCGTGCCTGTCACCTTTTTCCCGCAGTGCAGCCCAGGTCTCCAGACGGCTGAAGTGTTATTCGACCTCTTGTTTTCCGCAGGAGTCCCGCGGCGCTGCCGCAAGCCGGGGCGCCGGCGTGGCCCCAGGGGGCGGAAAACTTGCAACACTTGCGACTTTGTGTTCGGCCGAAAGTGCCGGCGTAGCTTGGGGCTGGGGAAACAACAATCGACGTAACCGGTTTTCCGACCCAAAGCCGGCTTGCCGGGGCTTGGAAGAGCGGCTATCTTTGGGGCTTTGTGGGGGCCAGTGGGAAGATGTGGGACAAAGATGCTGCTCACCGGGGCCTTTCACCGCAACCTGGACCAGAAGCTCCGCGTGGCCGTCCCCAAGGCCCTCCGCCAGGCTATGGGATTGCCCCGAGGAGGGGTGGTTTACGTGGCGCCCGGCACCGACCGGTCGCTGGTCTGCTATACCGAGAAGGCATTCGAACGCTTGGGTGATCGGCTGGCCGGCCAGCCCCCCACGCGCGACGACGTGCGCGCGTTCCGACGGTTGTTTTACGGCCGGGCCCATCGGGTGGAAATCGACGGTCAGGGCCGGGTGCGGATTCCAGCCGACCTGGCCGAACTGGCCGAGTTGGACAAGCAGGTCGTGCTGCTGGGTGTTCACGACCACTTGGAAATCTGGTCCGCTGAGCGCTGGGAGACCTACCTGGCGGAGACACAAGCCGGTTACGACGAGATCGCCGAATCGGCCTTCGGCACCCCAGGAGGCACCTGAGACGCAGCCGGTCGCATGCGTGCGAGCGTGCACCCTGCGGGCCTTGTTTCAAGACAATTCGGTGCGTGTAGCCACCGAAAGCCAGACGGTGGACGAATCATGGGCTGCGAAACATCGCCGCGCGTTGTCCACGCTCTGGCGGGCGTGGCTACCGGGCGTTGTCCACGCTCTGGCGGGCGTGGCTACCGGCAGTGTAACTGCCCAAGGAGATTGTGCGTCCCTTTTTCGCCGTGCGTGAGGACCGCGGCGCCGGTTCCTGGCCACCGATCGGCGCTGTTTGCCGCTTCAGCCGAGTTTTTGCGGTCAAGGTCTTCACGGGTACGGGGGCAACAGGAAGCCGCCCGGCCGCGAATGGCGGGTATGCTCGGCGCCTTCGCCGACGAGTGCCCGCAGACGCTCCACCTCACCCGGGCGCACGGATGCGCCCGAGGTTGAGCGTTTTGTCCTTTAAAACCCCGTGGTGGCAGTCCGCGGCAGCCGGGCACGCCGGGCGTCTGCGCGCATTCGCCAGCCCGCGGGCGTCCGGAAGCACACGGTCCTGAGCGTTTCACTCCTCACGTTGCTCGTCCAGATCCAGACAGGTCCATGCTGCTGCGCGCGGCCTCGTGTGCAGACACGTGCCGGGCCGGCAAGCCCAACCCACCCTTGAGCCTCGTCGAGCGGGCCTGTGGCCCTGACACCCCCATGGCCGAGTCCGGTCCGGTCCACGTGCCCGTGATGGTCGACCAGGTGGTCCACTGGCTCGACCCCAAGCCGGGCCAGGTGATCGTGGATGCCACGTTGGGGGGCGGCGGACATGCGCGGGCACTGGCCCAGTGCGTGGAACCCGGGGGGCTGATCGTGGGCCTGGACCGCGACGGTGCGGCCGTGACCGCGGCCGAGAAGAATTTGGCCGGCCTGCCGCTGAGGGCCCTGCAAGCCAATTTCGCCGACCTGCCCGAGGTGCTCGACCAGTGGGACATCCACGCGGTGCACGGCATCCTCATGGACCTGGGGGTTTCGAGCGATCAACTGGCTGATCCGGGGCGCGGATTCAGCTTTTCGTCCACCGGTCCGCTGGACCTGCGATTCGATCCCACGCAGGGCGAACCAGCCCGGCGACTGGTCAACCGGCTGGGTGCCGTCCACCTGGCCGAGTTGATCCATCGCTACGGCGAAGAACGCTATGCGCGGCGCATTGCGCGGGCGATCGTGGAGCACCGGCCCATCGAAAGCTCAGCCCAACTGGCCGACGTGATCCGGCGCGGCGTGCCGGGCTTCAAGGGGCGCGCGCGCATCGACCCGGCCACACGCACGTTCCAGGCCTTGCGCATTGCAGTCAACGACGAACTGAAATGGCTGGAAGTGGCCCTGCGACGCCTGCCCGAGTGCCTGAAGCCCGGGGGACGCTGGGTGGTGATCGGCTTCCATTCGTTGGAGGACCGCCTGGTCAAGGCGGCTTTCCGGCGCGACGGGCGCTTGCGCGTGCTGACGCCCAAGCCCGTCCAGCCCGGGGAGGCTGAAATCGCCCGAAATCCCCGCGCGCGCAGCGCCAAACTTCGAGCCGCAGAACGGATTTGATTCAATCGGCCCGGATTGGTATACTCCGCCGCCTTTGCCCCGGTTTGGGCGGGCGCCGGGGCGGGTTTGCGGCCGATCGGACGGCCCAACAGGGCCGAACAGGGCTGGACAAGTTGCATTCCTTCTGTCACTGGCAAGGAGGCCACGACATGACCAGGGAAGTGAAAGTGGGGCTGGCGGTGATTGTTGTGCTGCTGGTCGTCTTTGGCGGGGTGGTGGCAAATCGCCTGACGCGCGAGGCTGATCCGGCAGCGGAGCTGAGTGGCCGGCAGGGCGAAGGGACCGCCTCGGCCTCGGCCGACACCAAGGCCCCTGCGCAGGGCACTCTCAAGGACGCCACCTACACCGCAGGCAAACCAACCATCGTGGCCCCCGAGACCGAAGCGGCGGGCTCGGCGTCCGCGTCTCCGGCCGACGTGGGCCAGTGGTCCACGCCGGCCCAGAGCCAGGGGCAGTCGCCGGCGGAGTCCTCGGCCGGCGTGCCGCCGTCGTACATGCCGAATCCGCAGCCGTACTCCAGCAATCCCTATGACCGCTACGGAACTTCGTATGGCGCTTCGCCCGACCAGCAGACCTGGCAATCGGAGCAGGCCGGGCCGGCGCCGGTGGATCAAAGCGCCGATCCCTTCCAGGGCCGCACGTCCGACTCCTCGCAGAACAGTCCATCCCAATACCCGGGCGCAGCGCAGCAGTCGGACCCCTCGCTGCCCAGTCTGCGCCTGGTGGACCCCAGCGGCCAGGCCGCGACCGGCTCATCCGGCGCTCCGGCCAGCCCCGGCGCCCCTGAAACGTCCAGTCAGGCTTACCAGGGCTCGCCGTATGGAGCGCAAATGCAGACGGCGCCGGGCCCCCATTCGTCGGGCTCGCTCCAGAGCCCGGTGCAACAGCAGACGACCGGCGGCACCGGCTCGCCGTGGCAGTCCAGTCCACCGGGCTACAGTGATGCGACCAGTAGCTACTCGGAGGGGGCCTCTGGCAAGAGCGGCTCGGGCCTGCCGAGCTCCCAGACCGCGGCCGTGCGCCGCGAGGACGGCACCTACGTGGTCCAGCCGAACGACAGCTTCTGGACTATCTCCGAGAAGTTCTACGGCACCGGCGCCTATTTCCGCGCCCTGGCCGAACACAACCGCTCGCGCATCCCCTACGAAGAGCGCCTGGCCGTGGGCGACATGATCTCCGTGCCCGATCTGAGCGAGCTGGAAGCGAACTACGCTGATCTGTGCCCCAAGCCCGAACGGCGCGAAGCCGTCAAGACCCAGGCCGCGGCCCTGGGCGGCGCAGGGATGCAAACCAGCGGCCAGACCTACACGGTCCAGGAAGGCGACACCTTGTTCGACATCGCGCGCTACGAGCTGGGCGATCGCCGGCGCTGGGTCGAAATCTACCAGTTGAACCGCCACGTGCTCGGCGAGGACTTCGACTACCTGCGCCCCGGGCTGAAACTGGTCCTGCCGGGCGATGTTGGTTCCCAAGACCCGGTCACCCGGCGCCCGGACTACCAGGACACCTACCAGCGCTAGTAGTCCGACACAGGTGAAGTGTCGAGTTGGGTGCCACTGCTGGCTTGTCCAGCAGTGCCGAATACACGGTTGGGCAAGCCAACCGTGGCACCCCACAGTTGAGCCGTGTCGCACTACCGGGGCACGTCTGCCAAAGTGGTTTCCCGTGGCAGCCCTGCGGCCGGACGGCAGGACGCAGCGCGCGGGCCCATCACCACGTTGCTCTGCCCATCCTGTCTATCCTGCCCATGCTGTGATCCTGTCCCGCTGCCATCCGGTACATCC
>CAYXPN010000161.1:10632-13073 GCA_964467075.1 uncultured Planctomycetaceae bacterium | reverse complement strand
CCGTAGGGTGCGTGCTCTGCACGCACGCGACTCGTTCAGCCGTAGGGTGCGTGCTCTGCACGCACGCGACTCGTTCAGAGCCGGCCGACAGCCCCACAGGGGGCGTGCTTGCACGCAGGCCAAGCCACGCACGGGCCGGGTGACCCCCTCATTGGTGCTGTTTGCGGGAGCCCACCCGAAGGGGGCTTTCTCGCGCGAGCGGTGCGCGGACCCACAGAAATCGGCCGATTCCGGCCAGATCGGGCTTGACCATTTGGCATATTTGGCTAAACTGACAAACAGCCAAGGACGATAGTAATTCACATGAACCACCACCCCCCGGCCAAATACGAGGCGCAAGCCCGAGTCATCAAGGCCCTGGCCCATCCGGCCCGGCTCTTGATCGTCGACCACTTGGCCCAGCACGGCCCCCGCTGCGTCTGCGATCTGGCCCGGCTGGTCGGTTGCGACGTGTCCACCGTTTCCCGCCACCTCACCCAGCTCCGGCAGGCCGGCATCGTGGACGACGACAAACAGGGACAGATGGTCTTCTACCGGCTGCGCACGAACTGTGCCTTGGACTTCCTGGGCTGCGTCGAATCGGTTATCCGCAGTAACCTTGACCGCCAGCAGGCATTGCTCGAGAGGCCCGAGCCCCTGGACGCAGATGCCCCGGCAGCCGGCCGGCACTGACGAACCGCCGACACCGCTCGGAGACTTGCTCATCCGTAAGATCGAAACAAGAGACCCCACCCATGAAACGCGAATTGAAAATCCTGGCCGTCTTTGTGGCCGTCTTCCTGGTCGCCTATTTTATGCCCCTGGCCACGCCCGAGTTTTCCCCCGACACCCCGGCCGTCAACGCCAAGGTGACCCGGGCCGTGGTCGAGGCCTTCCTGCTCTTGCAGTGGTACGCGCGCAACCACACGCTGGCCTGCGTGGTGCCCGCCTTGTTCATCGCCGGGGCGATCATCACCTTTCTGTCCAAAGAGGGGGTGCTCAAACACCTGGGACGCAATGCCAACAAGGTCGAGGCCTACAGCGTGGCCTCGGTCTCCGGCACGGTGCTGGCGGTCTGCTCGTGCAGCGTGTTGCCCATGTTTGCGGGCATCTATCGGGTGGGGGCGGGGCTGGGACCGGCCGCGTGTTTCCTCTATGCGGGACCGGCGATCAACGTGCTGGCGATTTTTCTCACGGCCCGGGTGCTGGGCTTCCAGTTGGGCGTGGGCCGCGTGATCGGCGCGATCGTCTTCGGCGTGATCGTGGGACTGTTGATGGCGGTGATCTTCCGGCGCAGCGACGAGCAGCGCGCCGCGGCCACCATGCAGATGCCCGACCCCGTGGGGGCCAAGCGCCCCTTGTGGCAGAGCGCGTCCATGTTGGTGGCGATGATCCTGTTTCTGGTGTTCAGCGACTGGTTCAACCCCAACGACAAGATCGTCACCCTGGCCGACGGCACGACGCTGCGGGCCAACTTGCAATATGAGTCGGCCGGGCACTATGACGTGCGTTTGCAGCAGCCCTGGACCGAAACGCACCGTGCCTCGGCCGAGACCGTGATCGAGCACGAGGAAGGCGAGGTGGTGCGCCTGGCCAAGGACCGGGTGGCGTCGATCGAGGACGTGGACTCCTGGGTGGTGCGCATCCACCACAACCGCTGGTATCTGGCCGGGGCCATGGGAGTGCTGGTGGTGCTGATGTCGGCGGTGTGGCTTTCGCGCGAGGAGTTCACCCTCTGGATGGCCAACACCTGGAGCTTCAGCAAGATGCTCGTGCCGCTGTTGTTCGGCGGGGTGTTGATCGTGGGCTTCCTGGGGCCCTTGATTCCCGAGCAGACCGTGGGCCGGCTGGTGGGTGATAACAGCCTGACGTCGAACCTGATCGCCTCGGTCATCGGCTGCGCATTCTACTTTGCCACACTCACGGAGATTCCGATCCTCGAGACCCTGATGAAACACGGCATGGCCTCCGGCCCGGCGCTGGCCTTGCTGCTGGCCGGCCCGGCGCTGTCGATCCCCAGCATCCTGGTGATCCGCTCGGTGCTGGGCAATACGAAAACGGTGGTATTTGTGGCCCTGGTGGTGGTGATGGCCACGGCGGCGGGGATGCTCTACGGGACCGTTTTCCCGGAGAACCCGCTGCTCCACGCGCCGGGTGGCCAGGGTGTGGCCACGGCGTCGCCGTGAGCCGCGCCGGGCGGTTGCGGTTGCGGCCGAGGCAGGCCATGGGCGAGAATATGGTAGATGCATATGGACCATAACGTGGGGCGAGCGGGTGTGTTGGCCAGCCCGCGGCGTAAGCCGCGGGTTTGGTCGCCGGTGGCGTGAGCCGCCGGTTTGGTCGCCGGTGGCGACAGCGACGGCGCGCAATGGGAGCGCCGTGGCCGTTTCGCCCGAACCGGGCACTCACGTGCCCGGCTCGCCACTTTGCGTGAAAGTGACGTAGGGTGGGTCAAGCGCCAG
>CAYXPN010000161.1:0-10532 GCA_964467075.1 uncultured Planctomycetaceae bacterium | reverse complement strand
GCCTTCGGCTCGACCCACCCTACGACTTGCGACTCGGCGGTCCCTGGCAGAGAGTAGGAGAGATCAGAACCGATGAGCGAACCCGACAAGCTGATCCAGGTGTTGGGGCCCGGGTGTGCAAAGTGTCAGAAGCTTTACGAAAACGCCCGGGCTGCGGCCGACCAACTCGGCCTTCAGATCCAGGTAGAGAAGATCACCGACATCAACGTGATGATGGGCTTCGGCGTGATGATGACGCCTGCGCTGGCCGTCGACGGCGAAGTGAAGGCGGCGGGCAAGGTGCCCTCGGTCGAAGAGATCAAGCAGTGGCTTTCCTGAGCGGGGCTTCACGGGGCAACAGCGGCCGCGTTTGCGCTGTTTCGGCACAAGATGCCGCAAGCTGGATGAGCACACACGTGGTTTGTCATACGTTTTGTCTGAGGCAATGCAGGAGGCGCGTCCAGACATGTCCGGGACCCGTTGATTTCCGGCCTGCGGGGGGAGAATCGCCACCGAGCATCTTCCGGCAAACGCACGCCGCCGGCCGGCACTTCTCATGCACCAGGGAGTCGAGACCATGGCAGACGATCTGACGCGGCGGAAGTTTCTGGGCACCGCGGGCGCGGCAGCAGCCGTGGCCGCGGGTGCGGCAATGGCCGAGACTGCTTCGGCCGCACAAAGCGGGCAGCAGAAGTTGAAAGTCGTGGCCGTCTCGTGCAGCGTGCGCAAGGGCAAGACCACGGCCGCGGGCCTGGCCATCTGTCTCGAAGCAGCCCGAGCCGTCTCGCCCGAGCGCATCGAGACCGAACTGGTCGAGCTGGCCGGCCTGCAAATCCCGGCCGGGGTGGCGGCCGGCATCCCGCTGGAACCCGGCCAGCAGGACGATTTCCCGCAGCTAGCCGAAAAACTGACCGACCCCCAGGTGGCCGGCATCATCGTGGGCACGCCCGTGTACTTCGGCAACATGAGCGCGCTGTGCAAGGGATTTCTGGACCGCTGCATCGTGTTTCGGAAGAACGATTTCGCCCTGTCCGGCAAGGTGGCGGGCGTGCTGGCCGTGGGCGGAGCACGCAACGGAGGCCAGGAACTCGCCATCCGATCGGTCCAGACCGCACTGATGTGTCAGGAGCTGATCATCGTGGGCGACGGCCGGCCGACCGGACATTTCGGCGCCACGTTGTGGAACCCCGGCACGGACGACATCAGCCAGGACGAATTCGGCCTGGCCACCGCCCGCAATCTCGGCCGGCGCGTGGCCGAGGTGGCCCTGGCACTGGCAGGGAAGTAAATCATCGCAAGGAAGCGTCTGCGCGAAGACTGGGCGAGAGCAGCACGCTGGCGGCTTGCACTGCCGGCGCGTCTTCGCCTTGCACGCCGGACGACCGGTTGACTTTGCCACCAACGTACACCCGCAGCGCGTGCGATTCTGGCTTCGCCCCGAATGTCGATCATCCATGTTCCCGAGGAGACCATTCGCATGTCCGCTCCCCAATCCCAAGACGCCCCTCAGTGTTGTGCGGCCCCCAAGCTGATTTTCGCCTGTTCCGGCGCTGCCGACGTGGGGCAGGTGAGCGACCTTGTCGCCCGAAAGCTCACGACCGAAGGTGCCGGACGCATGTTCTGCCTGGCTGGCATCGGCGGGCGCGTGAGCGGCATCATGGAGGCCACGCGTTCGGCCGTTGCGGTGCTGGCCATCGACGGGTGCCCGCTCGATTGTGCGCGCAAGTGCCTGGAGCAGGCCGGTTTCGACGGCTTCATGCACCTGCGTCTGACGGACCTGGGCATGGACAAGGGCAAATCCCCACCGGATGACCAGCACGTCGAACGCGCGGTGGCCGAGGCCCGAGAGCTGCTCAACACGGCCCAGAGCCTTTCGTGATCCATGGTGTGTTTTACGATCAATCGTGAGCGTTGTCGAGCCGGCGGCGAGAGAATCAGAAGGGTTCGACCTTACCGGCCATAACCCCGCCAGCAGTGAGGACGAGATGCCATGAACCCCAAAAGTGTGATCACGTTTGCCTTGTTGCTGTTCGTCGGCGCCTGTGCGGTGGCCCTGGCGGTCAATGGCCTGAACCATGCGGGCAGTGAAGCAGGAGGCCAGGTGCCGGCCGCGAGTCTGGCGAATTCCGGGTCAAGCGGCAATCCGGGCAGCGCGGGTTCGCCGGGGGTTGCCGGCCAAGGCTCGCAAGCCGGGGGTGCCGCGAGCCAGGCCGCGCCCGCCAGCGGAACTTGGGTGCAGGCCGTTTATTTCCACGGCAACATGCGCTGCCCGACCTGCCGGCGGATCGAGCAATACGCCCATGAGGCCGTTCACTCGGCCTTTGCCGAGGAGCTGCAGAGCGGCAAACTGCGATGGAAGGTGGTCAACTACGAGGAACCCGGCAACCGATTGTATCTTTGGCGATATCAATTGGTCGCTCCCACGCTGGTGCTGGTCGAGATGGACGGCACGCAGGAGGTGAAATACGAAAACCTGATGCAGGTTTGGGGACTGGCGGGCAACCAACAGGCGTTCTTCAAGTTTGTGCAGGATCGCGTGCGGGCCATGCTCGGCGAAGCGTCCGGGTAGCACGGAAGAATGGGACGGCGTCCGGGAATGGCCCCCGCGTTTCGCGGGGAGGCGCGTAGGGTGGGTCAAGCCGTAGGCGCAGACCCACCATTTCGCCTTGTCGGTGGGTCTCGCTTTTTACTCGACCCACCCTACAGCCCCGTCCCCTCCGAGGATGGCGCGAAACAGGCGCGTAGGGTGGGTCAAGCCGTAGGCGCAGACCCACCATTTCGCCTTGTCGGTGGGTCTCGCTTTTTACTCGACCCACCCTACAGCCCCGTCCCCTCCGAGGATGGCGCGAAACAGTGGCGCCCACGAATTGCGCACATTGACTTAGTATTCGCGGAAATCGCGTGCCAGAGGGTGTTCAAAAACGGTCTGCCACGCCATCGCTCCATTCGGCTGAAGTGTTGCGGAAGTTGAAAGGAGTCCTACCAATGAGAACTCGCGTTGTTTCGGTCGTATTCTGGGGCTGGTTGCTGGCCGGCATTTCGACCGTACAGGCCGCGGCACCGGCCGGCAACGGCAGCGGGGTGAATAACCCGCTGCGTCAAGCCACGCCGGCCACGAGCCCCCAGGCCGCCCCGCAGGTTGCCCCGCGCCCGGCCCCTGTGCTGCCGAGCCACTACGTGCTGGCCGTCTATTTCCATCGGACCCATCGGTGCCCCACCTGCCGGCTGCTCGGCGCCTACGTGGAGCAGGCCGTGCGCGAAGGATTCGCCGGGCAGCTGCAGCAAGGGACCGTCCAATTCCGGCTGGTGGACTTCCAGGCCCCGCAGAATGCGCCCATCGCGGCCGCCTATCAGATCACCGGCCCCACGCTGGTGGTGATCGACGTGCGCGACGGTCGAGTGACGGCCTGGCAGCCGATGTCGCAGGTTTGGAGCCTCTTGGCACACAAGGATGAGTTCTTCCGCTACGTGCAAGGCGCAGTGCGACAATACCTGGAGCAGCAATGATGCAAGAGCTTGTCTTGGGTGTAGCCTCGGCCTTCTGGCTGGGGTTGTTGACCTCGATCAGTCCCTGCCCGCTGGCCACCAATATCGCGGCCATCAGCTACATCGGCCGGCGCGTGGACAGTGCGCGGCAGGTGTTTTTCACCGGGTTGCTCTACATGCTGGGGCGCATGTTTGCCTATCTGGGCCTGGCGCTGATCCTGGTGGCCGCGGCGCTTTCCGTGTCTCAGGTGTCCCTGTTCCTTCAGCACCAGATGTATGTCTTGCTCGGCCCGCTGCTGATCATCGTGGGCATGTTTCTGCTGGGCCTGTTGAGCTTCAGTCTGCCCGGCGCAGGCGGGGCCCAGGCCGCCCAGCGCTGGGCCGATGCGGCGGGCATGTGGGGGGCGTTGCTGCTGGGGATGGTCTTTGCGCTGTCGTTCTGCCCGGTCTCGGCGGCATTGTTCTTCGGCGGACTACTCCCCTTGGCCTTGAAGCTCGAGTCGAGCGTGACGGTGCCCAGCATCTACGGCCTGGGCACGGCGCTGCCGGTCATGCTCTTCGCCGTGCTGATCGCCTTCAGCGCCCAGACCGTGGGCCGCGCCTTCCAGATCCTGACCAAGGTGGAATGGTGGACCCGGACCGTCACCGGCGTGCTGTTCATCGTCCTGGGGGTCTGGTTCTCGCTGAAATACATCTTCGGGGTCATCTAAGGACTTGTAAAGGAATTGTTTGCCGAATTCGAAGCGAAGCCCCGGGTGGCCGGGGCTGGAGCGAAGCGAAGCCCCGGGAAGTAATACTCTTACAAGTTCTAAACGACTTTTTCCCGGGCACCTTTTCCCGGAATCCTGCAAGGCCGTTTACCGCAGGCGCGGCCAGCCGGGTAGCATGGTGGGCGCGGCGACCGCCCCCGGGGCCACCGCCCCCGGAAGCCCGCGGGCCGTTCGGTCAGGTGCAATCGGCCGGCCACAGCATTTGTGCATCTGTCCCAAACAGGCCCTCTCGAAAACCGCCTCGGGCCCAGAACTCCGAGAGCTGGCAGAATGGGCAGAATCGGCTCAAGAGAAGCCTCCGGATCGACCGATCCTAGCCGATAGACCTGCCGGGAGGGCGGGACACGCGCTGTCCCGTTTCAGGATAAAGATCATGGTATGGCGACGGATCGGCTACCATGATCTTTTTCTATGCGCACAGGGTGCCAGGCGTCTAACGCTCCGACCGTGTTGGGGCGCCCTTGTTGTGTTTTCCCCGGAGGTGCTCTGCGCGCGACGGTTGCGAAGCGTATGAGGGCGTCGGGGAATTGCCCCCGGATTTCGCTGGAAAGCGCGGTGTGTGCCACTGCTTGCCCGGCGGGCAAGTAGTGCGGGTAAGGGGGGGCGGGGCACTGCTTCTGGCGAAGCAGTGGCACACTGCGAGCCGGGTGAGGGCAGTCTGCTCCGCTCTGGGCTATGATTCCCGCATCTCTGCGGCCAAGAACTTGTAAGCGCATTACTTGCCGGGGCTTCGCTTCGCTCCAGCCCCGGCCACCCACCCCGGCCACCCGCCGCTCTGCCCTATAATCCCCGGGCCGCTGCGGCCAGGTATTCCGAGTCGATCTTCGGCCCATCGGCCGCGCCCGGCAAGCCGGCCAGGCGCAGGAATGCGGCCAGGAGAGAATAGCCCGACGCGGTGAGAATCGACTCCGGATGGAATTGCAGGCCCACGACCGGAAGGTCCCGATGGCGCATGGCCATCACCAGCCCGTCCTCGGTCCAGGCCGAAACCTCCAGCTCCTCGGGCAGCGTGGCCCGATCCACGACCAGCGAGTGGTATCGCGCGGCCTCGATCGGACAAGGCAGGCCGGCGAACACGCCTCGGCCGTCGTGCCAGATGAGCGATGCCCGGCCGTGGATCGGCTCGGCGCGCACCACGCGCGCGCCGAGCGCCTCGCCGATGGCCTGATGGCCCAGGCACACGCCCAGGATCGGCAGCTCCCGATACCAGCGGCGCACCATCTCGACCGCGCAGCCGGCCTGGCGCGGCGTACACGGGCCGGGCGAGAGCACGATCGCCTCGGGCCGCAGCCGGACCACGTCTGGGGGTTCGATTTCCGTATTGCGCAGCACTAGTGTCTCGTGGCCCAGGCGCACGAAGTAGCGGGCCAGGTTGTGGACGAAGCTGTCGTAGTTGTCGATGACCAGGATCACGAGCGTGGGGAGTTCTCCACGGATGGACTGCCATTCGCGCCGTCCCCTCTCCCGCAAAGCGGGAGAGGGGACGGCGGTTGGCCGGCCGGGTGGCACGGGTGGCTTGTCCACCCGTGCACTCGTTGCCACTACAGCGCGCCGAATACCTCCTGCGCCGCGCTGACGGTCGCGTCGACCTCCTGCTCGCGGTGGGCCGTGGAGAGGAACATGGCCTCGTACTGGCTGCACGGTAGATAAACGCCGCGCTCGATCATGCCCCAGAAAAACCGCGCATATCGCTGCGTATCGCAACGCGCGGCCGAATCCCAGTCCACCACCGGCCGATCGCTGAAAAACACCGTCAACATCGCCCCCACGCGCCCAATCGTGCAGGCCACGCCCGCGGCCCGGGCCGCTTCTTCCACGCCTTGGGCCAGGCGCGCCGAGAGCTGTTCGAGCCGGTCGTACGGGTCGGTCTCGCGCAAGGTCTTGAGCGCGGCAATACCTGCGGCGGTAGCGAGCGGATTGCCGCTTAACGTGCCGGCCTGAAACACCTTGCCGGCCGGCAGCATGTGGTCCATGATCTCGGCCCGACCGCCATAGGCACCCACGGGCAGGCCGCCGCCGATGATCTTGCCCAGCGTGGTCAGGTCGGGCGTGATGCCGAAACGTGCCTGGGCCCCGCCATAGGCCACGCGGAAGCCGGTCATCACCTCGTCGAAGATCAGCAGCGCGCCATGCTCTTCGGTGAGCCGCCGCAGGGCCCGCAGGAAGTCCGTCTCCGCGGGCACACAGCCCATGTTGCCCGCCACCGGCTCGACGATCGCCGCGGCGATCTCGCTCGCGTGCTGCGCAAATGCCTGCTCGAGACCCGCAACGTCGTTGTAGCGCAGCACGAGCGTATCCCGGGCCACCGCCTGGGGCACGCCGGGCGAGTTGGGCACTCCCAGCGTGGCGGCCGAACTGCCCGCGGCCACCAGCAGGCTGTCCACGTGGCCGTGGTAGTTGCCCGCAAACTTGACGATCTTCTCGCGCCCCGTGAATGCCCGGGCCAGGCGCAGCGCGCTCAAGGTGGCCTCGGTGCCGGAGTTGACCAGGCGCAGCTTCTGGATCGAGGGGACGGCCTCGATCACCAGCTCGGCCAGCTCGTTTTCCGCGGCGGTGGGCGCACCGAAGCTGGTTCCCTGCCCGGCTGCCTGACGGACCGCCTCGACCACGTCCGGATGGGCATGGCCCAGGATCAGCGGACCCCAAGAGCCCACGTAGTCGAGATAGCGGTTGCCGTCGAGATCGTAAATCCAGGGGCCTTGGCCGCGCACCATGAAGATCGGCTCGCCGCCCACGGCGCCGAAGGCCCGCGCCGGGCTGTTCACGCCGCCGGGCATCAGTTGCTTTGCACGGGCGAAGGCCGCCGAGCTTTGCTGGCGCGACATCTTGGTTCTCCACGGCGTGTCGTGCTGTTCGGACGACGCATGCGTGCTGTTGGGACGACGCATGCGTCGCCCCCACCAATACAAGCGCGACATTTCGCGTTTTCGCCCTCTCGCGCTTTCGCGATCCAAACCGGCACTCCGCGCGTCTTGTGGCGGGCTTGGCTGCGACCGCCTATTCCCAGCGTGCTTGCAGGCCGTCGACCCAGCTCTGGCAGGCCCGGGCAAGCTGGTCGAGCCGGCCGGCCGACTTGTGGATCCAGATGCGGTAGGCCGCGCGGATCGGCTTGCCCGGCGCAAAGGTCTTGGCCTCCACCCCCGGCCAGCCCACACACTGCGGCCCGTAGTGGCGCGTGAGCCAAGTGGGCGGATAGTCGGGATGGTCGGGCCGCACGAAGACGGCCGCGCCGCTCGGCTTGTCCGCCTGGCCGAAGACGGACGTGAAGTCCACCCATTTCAGACGCGTGTTGTAGAGATCGTCGGTGGTGGGTCCCTCGGGCACCGTGATCACGGTGGCCTTTCGATCGCGCGGGGCAAAGCGCACGGTCAGGCCGCCATAGCTCTTGCCGCCGGCGCCCTGGAGGGTGATGGGCCGGTCCACGGGAATCCAGGTCAAATCGAGGTCCAGGGCCCGCCAGTCGGATGCCGAACGATAGACCCGCAGCCACACGCGTTCGATCATCACCTTTTTCTCATCGACGAACCAGCCGTTTTCCACGGCCAGCACGGCGCAGACCGGCCCGGTGCGCCGATCGAGCCAGCGCACAAACTGCTGCCGGATTCCCTTGCCCACCCAGAGGTCATATTCCCGGCCGTCGTATTTCACATGGGGCCAGGTCCAGAACACGCCGTGGTGATGGTAGTGGTCGGGCGGGAAATCGTCGGTGAGCACCTCGCCATTGATGCCCCAAAGCGGATGGATGTAGCAGGCCCGGCGGCGCCGCGCGTCGTTCTCCGGCACCTGCTCGCTGACGACCGTGCCGTGGTTGTAGACCAGCACGGGCCGGTCGGCCTCATACAGACCCAGAGAAACCCGGCTCTCGTCACGGAACTCGAAGCCGGGCCTGGCTGCTGGTGCACCTGCGTTATGTTCATTTTCCGCGCGAAGTACGAAGCGCTGTGGCGTCTGGAGCTTTGGTCCCGGGGGAACCACGGCCGCCAGTGCCCGACGTTTGGCATCGGGCGTTCCGTCTGCGGCGGGTAGCGCTATCAGTTGCGCCGGCAGGGGCGCGTGCGCCGTGTCGCCCGCGGCTTTCGCCGGCACCAGACAAAGCGCCTCGTCACTTGTGGTCGGCACGCGCTCGGGCAGCGGCGCGACCAGGCACAAGGGCATCTCCGCAGGCGGCACGACTAGCATTTCGCCGGCTGGCTGAACCGGCGCTTCGCCGGGCGATGCGGCTTGCAGTTCGGCGGCCCCTTGAGCGTGCGCTTCGGCTGCCGCGGCCGCGGCCGGGCCGTTGCCCCACAGTCCCATGGCGACGATCAACAGCAGGCCCATTGCCGCCCGGCACAAACGGGCCGCCGCCCTGGTCGGCAGAGCGCGCCTGCCGGCAGCGGGGTTCATCGTGAAAGGTGCGCTGACAGCAGCCGGCGAAAGATACGGCCTACAAGACTCGATATCATTCGATCGCCACATCGTGGTGCTCCTCTTGCAGGGTGCTTGGTACGAACGGACAACGCGCCGAGTAACTTGTAAGAGTATTACTTCCCGGGGCTTCGCTTCGCTCCAGCCCCGGCCACCCGGGGCTGGGCATCGAATTCGGCAAACAATTCCTTTACAAGTCCTAAGTGCTGCGGTGCGGGGGGGCATGATGTGCTGCGGGCTGCGTGGAGTTGGTTGAGGGTGTCTGGGAATTCAGTGTCCCACTACTTCGCCAGGAGTCTTGTCTTGTTGGTGGGTCTGCGCCTTCGGCTTGCCCCCCCTACGTGCTCGCAGCGGCCGGCACTGCTTGCCCGCCGGGCAAGCAGTGGCACACGGCGAGCGGCTGTCAGCCGCCCAGATGTTTCACCTCCGCGGCCGCGCCGCGCTGGTCGGCCGACACATAGGCACTATACATCGTGGCCACGGCATCCGCGGCCAGGCGGCTGTCGCTCTCGGCCGGCTCGCCGTAGGCGATGGTCCGGTAGAAGGCCTCGATCTCCTGCGGATAGCCGGTCATCCAGTCTTCGTCCGGGGCAGTAAAGGCCCAGCCTTGCCTGGTGCCGATCTTCTCGACCACGTAGATGTCCTTGAAGTTCGCCTCCACCGGGTTGTAGGTGAGCATGGCCGTGTTGGGGTTGATGTTGCAGACGGCGCGATGGTTGTTCGCACAGACCTCGAGCCAGTTGTGGATGCCGCCCAGCACAATGTCCGAGGCGAACACGTCGGCGATCGTGCCGTCGGCGAACACCACGTGCATGCCCGAGAAATCCTCGATGTCGTAGTAGTCGCGGCGGATGTGGCCTTCGTCGCGGAACGCGGGCAGGCGCGTCAGCGCGTGGGTGCGCGCCGAAACGGACACCGGGCGGATGGGCCGGCCGTCGCGGGCACGGCCCTCGACCCGCTTCAGATACAGCGCCGCGGTCAGCGGATGGCAGCCCTTGCCGATCAACACGCCGCCGCCGCAGCGCGCCGCGTAGGCATAATCCACCGAGTGCGAGCCGCTGTGGGCCTCTTCGCCGTGCATCCAGAGAATCTGTGCGCCGGTCTTCTCCAGGATTTCGCGTTCCTTCTGAATGGCCGGCGCATAGACCCAGTTCTCGCCATACAGCAGCCGGGCGTTGCTCTGGGCCTCGGCCTCGAGGATGCGCTGCACACTGGCCAGGGCCCCTTCGAGGGCCGCCTCTTTCGGGCAGCGCTCCCAATGGAAATCCGGCGAGCCGTCGCCGAAATAGCCGGTCAGCGGTTTCTCGCAGATCACGAATCTGTCGCGCCGCAGGGCCTCGACCGAGATCGGCTCGTGGGCATAGGGCGGCGTACACACGTGGACGGCATCCACCTCGTCGAGCAGCGCTTCGAGGCGGTCGAAGCACCGGATGTCTCGCTGCTGGGCAAATCTCTGTCCGCCTTCCACGTCGATCGTATGCACCCCCACCACTTCCACATTCGTGCCATACACCTTGCGCAAGGCCTCGAAGTGGAAGGCGGCCGAGAAGCCGGAACCCACGAGCCCGCTGCGCACAGTCTTTTTTTTCATTGCTCGTTCTCCGTTGGTTGGATTCCCTGCGTCAGATTCCCTCCGTTGTGTGCCGGCGGCTCGCCGGTTCGCTTTGCGATTTGCACAACACGTGCGAGCCCCGGGGTTCATCCCCGGGGGAGCAGCACCGCGTGCGGTTCGGCTCTATTCCCGGCGGGATAAACCCGCCGGCTCGCTGTCGTTTCAAACGCCGTCAAGGATGATCGCCCACACCGGGCGAGCTGGAGGGACGCGGTCGCTCGCGTCCGTGGAATTGCCGATTCGTTTCGGCCACGATCGCAGCGTGGCCCTCCAACGAC
>CAYXPN010000160.1:2133-13181 GCA_964467075.1 uncultured Planctomycetaceae bacterium | reverse complement strand
CCGCCCGGAACGTTCCACTAGACCTTCCTGGAGCCGGGCGCTCCCTGGCGGCCCCTGGTCGCCAGGGAGTGTCCCCCCGCAGGAGCAATTGCCATGAAGTCCCTACTGGTCGTTTGTGTCGTGATCGCGGTCGCGGCGTGCATTGCTGCCCGGATTGCCTACACCCTGAAATCCCGCGGGCAATCCACTCCCACCGCAATACCCGCGGTGGCCAAACGCGGTCGGGTCGTGTACTACCGGACCAAGGACGGCAAAGCCGACTATGGCTTTTCGATCGAGCGACAGTCCGACGGGAACTTTCGAGCCTATATCGTCAGTCAGCCCGGCTACGGCAGCCGGGACACCTGCCTGCACGCGACCCATCGGCTCATCGATGGAGACCGCTACTACGTCTGCTGGGCCGGCACGCTGGCGACCGAGGCTCAGGCCCGCCAGGTGGCGGCCCTTTGGGCCGACTGCACCCAGAAATACATCCAGCGCGGCCGCCGCTTTTAGGACGGGTTGCGCGTTCGTGCATCGAACACCGCCAGGCTCCAGGAGATCGATCATGTTCATTACTTCGTTGCCCCGCAAACGGGTCCGTACACCGTTCAGAATGACCCGCTCAGTCTACGAAGCCATCAAGGCCACTGTGGGCCGCCATCCGGCCGAGACGGGTGGCATCCTGGGCGGCAGCCGCAGCGACGGCGTGGTGCGATATTATCACTTCGACACAGCAGCGCGTCGCTCCGGGGCCTCGTATTCCCCGCATACCGACTCGCTGAACGCCCTCCTGCGGAACCAGTGGAATCCACGGGGCATCAACATGCTGGGCTTCGTCCACAGCCATCCATTGTACGTGCGGGGGCTGTCCACGGGCGACCTCAGCTACGCCCGGCGCATTCTGCAGTGGAACGAGGAAATCGAGCGCCTGCTGCTGCCGATCGTGTTCCACCAGCCGGACGGCGGACAGTTTCGCCTCCATGCTTACTCCGTGGTGCGCGACAAGCGGCGCCGCAACCGCGTGCACATCGAGTTGCACGACCTGGAGCTGGTCGAGGACGAAGCGGCAACCAAAGTCGAAGAGGCTCGGCCCGCGGCCGTGCCCGCGACCGCTGCTGCGCCGGACGCCACGCACCCGGAGCCGGAGCAAGCGGCGTCCAGCCGCCCCGACACTCCGCAAACCAATGCGATCCTCCCCGTGCTGGACGGGGGCGGGCCGCCCAACCAGATCGACCTGTGCGAGACTTTCCGGCGCGTGCGGGACGCGTACGATCTGGGCCGGCTGGCCAGTTGTCGCGTGATTGTGGTGGGCAACGGCGGCGCGGCCCAGTTCATCGAGGAACTTGCCCGTGCCGGTGTGGGCGAGTTCGTACCGATCGACCCGGACGTCGTCTCAGAGACGAATCTGGCCACCCAGCAGGCGTATCGCCGCGACATCGGCCGCCCCAAGGTCGAGTGCCTGAAGGAGCGGATCCTGGACGTGAACCCCAATGCCCTGGTCGAGGTGCGCCAGCAGAGGCTCGAAGAGATTGACGACCGCGACTTCCAGCAACTAGCCACGGCGCCCTGGAAGCAGTGGACGGCGACGCTCCGGGGCATCTGGGGCCTTCCCGGGGCTGACGTGCCCGTGGAAGTGGCCGTCCCCCCGTCGGTCACCCTGCTGTGCGGCCTGACTGACAACTTCGAGGCCCAGGCGAGGGTCAACCGGCTGGCGCTCCAGTTTGGGCTGCCCAGCCTCTGCGCCCAGGTCTATCATGAAGGGCGTGGCGCGGAGATCACCTTTACCTACCCGGGGGTCACACCCGCCTGCCATCGCTGTGCCCTGCGTTCCCGCTATGAGGCTTACTTGAACAACGGGTTCCGGAACAACGTGGGCTCGGACGGTACGCCGATCTTCGCCACCACCCGGCTGAACGCGCTGAAGGGGTTCATTACCCTGGCCCTGCTGCACCACGGCAGTGCCCACCCTCGCTGGGGCGGGATGCTTGAGCGGATCGGCAACCGCAGCCTGGTCCAAATCCGCATGGACCCCGACGTGTCGCTGCCGGTCTTCGAGCGCGTGTTCGGCGGCGGCGACCAGCAGCGGATCCTCTGCGACGATGCGGTCTGGCTGCCGCAGCAGCCTGACTGCCCGGAGAACGGGTTCCCCACCTGCCCGGATTGTGGCGGCACGGGCGACCTGCGCTGCGCCAAGGGTACCTTCAATGACACCAGGCCGATGCGCCGCTAACAGGAAGGAGGTGCCACGTGCAACAGCTTTTTCAAGCCCCGCAGGCGCTGCTCTGTGAGTGGAAGCAGCGCGCCACCGATAAGTGCCTGCGGTTTCCCAAACAGGAGATGCCGCCCGGCACCGACCCGCCGAAGGCCAGCGTGGGAATCGAAATCGACTCGCGCAGCGGTGCAGCGACGCTGCTGGTGGAGAAAGGTGTCAGGTATCGCGGCGAACACCCTCAAGTGCGCGAGTGGCTCGAACAGGGCCGGCTGCAGTTTCCCAGTTTTGAGGCGCTGTGCTCCTGGCTGCGCAGCGAGCTGGAGCCACTGTACAAGAAGCTCGCGGCCAAACCGCCCTCGGACGAAACGACTCCCGCGCCGGGCGAACCGACCAGCGACTGCATCCTGCCGCTGGTGGGCCGCGAAGACCTGCTCGAAGAGATCAACCTCTGCCTCCAGCTCCAGGCCCAGCCCGTAGCCGTGGTCCTGGTCGGGCGCAGCGGCGCAGGAAAGACCGCGATCTGCCGGGAAGTCGCTTCGCGCTGGAAGAACAATGGGCAGGGCACGGTGCAATGGCCGGAACTGCCCGCGCTCTTGGCCGGGGTCGCCATGCCCGGCGAGAGCCAGCAGCGCATGCAGTACCTGCTCGAAGGAGCAGTTCGCCTGGGGAGCTCAGGATTGCTGGTGCTCGAAGCGATCCACTTGACGTGCGGAACCGAGAGGGTGGCCTGGGGCGGCCTCGAAGCGGAGCGACGCAAGCGCCTGGTGCCCGACACCGCCATTTGCTTGGGGCTTTGCAGCGCGATCGACGCGGGCCTGAAGATCGTGGGCACGACCTCGCCGCGCGGGCTGAGCGCGCTGCGCCAGCCGGCCTTGATGCGGCGCCTGGAGATCATCGAGCTTAGCGAGCCCACCGATGAGCAGATGGCCGGCGCGATCCTGCCGGCAGTGGCCGACTGCCTCCAGCGGCATTATGATGTGGAAACCACGCCCGAGAGCCTCAGGCTGGTACTCCACCGCAGCCGCGAGCTGCCCGGGGCACAGCCGGGCAAGGCCATCCGGATGCTCGAACGGGCTGTTGTCCAGGCACGCGTTCGCGGACTCGCGGTCCTCGGCCCGGATGACGTACTGCCGTAGCCGTGCCAGCAGACTCTCGATCGCTGCGGCCTGTTCGGCAAGTGTCAATCGGCGCTTCAAAACCAGCCACGAATCGGCGCATTCTTTTTCGCCACCAGCCAGAGGGATAGGTTCTCGCTCCAAGTGCCCTTCACCCCTGTGCCGAGGGCACTTGGAGCGAGAACCGCGCGTCACCAGCGGGGAGCAGGGTGGCTGCATCCAAAGCGCCGATTGGATGCTGCATTCAATGGCTAGCTGACAGTGCACCTGCCATCGGGCCTCGCGACTCCCCACCCCTCGCCAGCTCCCACCCGGCAACTGCCTGGCATGTGGGGGTACTTTTCCACGCATCAGTCATCTGGTACGGTTGATCACCACACGCTCATAGGGACGCCTACCGCAGAGGTGTGCCGGCAACAAGGCTGGACGAGTTCGTCCCCGGCAAGCAGGCTGCGGAGCCCCCGGGCCGTCTCGCCCGGCACGTTGCGGAACTGCCACTGCGACGGCAATATCCCGGTTTCCTGCGATCCGATCAGCAGTTGCCACCGCTCAGCCTTCGCAAAGGCTTGGCGCCGGTTCGAAACCCTGTTCGAGTGGGAATGTGAGCAATGATTGCCAGCACAAGGGAATTGTTGCCGGGCACCGAGGTCAAAGCTCGCGGGCTTCGGTGGGAAGTCGTCTTTAGCCAGAGTCTTGGGCCGCAGACGCTGTTTCGGCTGCGCGGCCTGGACAGCGCGGTGCTCGGCCAGGAACTGGATCTCCTCCATCCTTTCGAGCAGATCGAACCGCTCATCCACGAACTACGCCCCGACCGGGCAGCTCCGCTGATCAACTGGCTCGTCTATCATCAGGCATTCCTCTTGGAACAGGCCCTGGGCCCCAACGCCTTGCTTGCCGTCCAGCCCGGCCGTCTGCGCATCGAGCCGTACCAGCTCGTGCCCGTACTGCGGGCCATCCGCATGAGCCGGGTGCGCCTGTTCCTCTGCGACGGCGTGGGCCTGGGTAAGACTGTCCAGGCCGGCCTGGTGCTTACCGAGCTGATGGCCCGCCGCTTGGCCCACCGCATTCTCGTGGTCTCCCCGGCCGGGCCGCTCCTGGAACAGTGGAAGACCGAGATGTCCCAGCGTTTCGGCTTGCGCCTGGAGGTGATCGACCGGGCGAAACTTGAGGAGGTCCGGCGCAGCACCGAACTGGGCTCCAACCCCTTCGACCATATCCCGCTGGGCCTCGTCTCGATCGATTTCCTTAAACAGGAGCGGGTTCTCGACCAGTTGGACCGGGCCAGTTATGACGTAGTGGTGATCGACGAGGCCCATCACTGTATGGACATCGGCGGGGGGCAAGACCGCGAGGACTCGCAGCGTCGTCGGCTTGCCGAAGTGCTGGCCCGCCGCTGTGATGCGTTCCTGTTGCTCACCGCCACGCCGCACGACGGCAACGACCGCTCCTTTGCCTCCCTTTGCGAACTTCTCGACCCCTCGCTGGTCGACGGCCGGGGATCGCTGCGCGGCGAGCAGTATCGTCCCTATGTGGTCCGGAGGCTGAAGAAGCACATCCGCGACCCCAAGACCGGCAACGCGTTCTTCAAGGAGAGGATCGTTACGCCGGTCCCGGTAGTTGCAGAGCCCCAGCGGCATGCCAGGTTCATGCAGCTACAACGAGGCCTGCTCGACTTGCTGGCCCCCGAGCTTCGCCGAGCCTTTCGCAACAAGAGCTATAGCGACGTGCTGGCCTTCATTGCTTTGCTCAAGCGAAGCGTCTCGACTGTCGCGGCATGCCGGGCCACGCTGGGTGTGGTTTCTGATCGATTCGAGGCTGTGCTGGTTGGAAAGGTCGAAAGCCAGGAAAGCCGGCGACAGCGTCGCCGCACGCTGCGCGAGTACCTCCGTAAGCAGGAACGTTTCGGCACTGTGAGCACCGAAGAGGAAGCGGAACGTACGCTGCTCGAAGCCGAAGACCTGGTCCAGCAGTTGGCCGAAGTTCAGCGGGAGATCCGCCGCGGCACCTACCAAATGGCCAAAGTCTCCAACGTGGTCGAGCATCTCGAAGAACTGATTGAGCTGGCCGATGCCGCGATCGCTCAGGACCCGAAGCTCCACCAACTCGTGGCCGAAATCAACGCAATCCGCCAGCAAGAACCGAAGGCCAACGTCCTGGTCTACACCGAGTACGTCGACAGCCAGCAAGCGGCGATCAAGGCACTGAAAGCCACGCCCGGCATGGGCACCGTCCTGACCATGTGCGGCGACGACAACGACAAGGTCCGCGCCGCGACCACCGAGCGGTTCCGCACGCAGCAGGGCGTGGTTCTCATAAGCACCGACTCTGCGGCAGAGGGTCTGAACTTGCACCAGCGGTGCCACCATCTCATCCACCTCGAACTGCCGTTCAACCCGAACCGGCTGGAACAGCGAAACGGTCGCATCGACCGCTACGGCCAGCAGCACAATCCAATCGTTCGTTACCTCTACCTGCAAAAGTCGTTCGAGGACCGGATTCTCCTGCGGCTAATCGCCAAGTACGAACGGCAGCGGGCACGCTTGACTTTTGTGCCGAACACCTTGGGGCTGACTACCTCCTCAGATGCCTCCCAAGTCCGGCTGCTCAAAGGCCTGATGGACGAAGACACCAAGCTGTTCCAGCAGGAACCTACCCTGTTCGACTTCCACGAAGGCGACGAATCGCAAGGCGCCGACGAAGCCACCAAGGAACTGCTCGAAGAGATCGACCGCAGTCTCAAGGGATACGAACAGGCCGCCCGCACCAGCGCCTGGCTGGGAGAGGCGGGTTTGAATGCCGAAGAGCCGCTCCTCGAAGAAGCAACCGAAGCCCGCGCCCTGGGCGGTCGGGTGAGCAAAGTGGACTTGGCCGCCTTTGTGTGCAATGCAGTCCGGCTCCACGGCGGGCAGGTCGCCGGCAGGATCGACGACGATCACTTCACGCTCCGGTTGCCGCCCGCATGGTGCCACGGCCTGGAGGACCTGCCCGGCTACGATCCGTCCAAGCGACTGGTTCGCTTGACCACGAAGCTCGATGTGACCCGCGACAGCGCCGACAACCCGGTCGGCTATCTCGGCCGTGCCCATCCCTTGGTGCGCCGAGCCTTGGATCGTGTGCGCAACCTCTCCTTCGGAGGCACGGCCACCACCGGCCGGGACCCCCGGGCAAGCGCCGCAGTAGCCGACGTGCCCGAACCAACCCTGCTCTACACCTTTCTTGGCCGTCTCTCCAGCCGGGCCGGGCGCGAGCTGGAACGTGTCCTGGCGGTCCAGGTCATCGCCTCCGGCACCACCCACGTCTTCGACACCGCCGCGCAATGGGCCCCGCTGGCTGACCCGGACAAGGCGATCCGCACTACGGACCTTTGGGACCAGCACTTCAAGACCTGGGGCCAGGATGCTGGCGACCGAGCCGAACAGGCAGCCCTGGCCAGTTTTCAGCCGCTCGCCCAGCAGTTTGTGGCCGAACGAACCCGTTCACTCGAAGCCGAACGCGAAAGCCATCAGCAGTGGCTCCAGAAACGGTGCGAAGAGATCACCGGCACGCCGCAAAAGGCTGCGGTACAGCGGACCTTTTTTGACGATGTCTCGGCGTCGGGCGGCGAGGCAGTCGCGCCCCCAGCCTGGATTTCGATCGCCGACCCGGCCGAGCGCCTGGCCGCTTTTGCCACCGATCACCACCAGCCCCCATCCAAACGGACCGAAGCCGACGGCGTGCTGCGGGTATACCGGCAGCGCACCGCCATCCTCGACAGTCTCGCGGCCCTGGGCGAGCCGGAGATGATTCCTCTTGGCGTCCTGATGCTGATTCCGGAGGAGGTGGACCGTGGCACTTGATCTGACCGATTGCCAGTTCACCGGGCCAGCCCTGCCGGAGCCCTTTGTCCGGTTCGAGCTGGAGAAGGAGCTCACCAAGCACAGGCTCCTGCCCAAGACGACCGGCAGCGACGGCCGCCAACTCAAAGCCGATTGGAGCGCCTACCGCCGCCATCTCGCCCAACTGGCCGTCCGGGGCGGTCCGGTCCGCGTGCGCAATCACGCGATCGAACCGATCGTCGCGCGGCTCGGCTATGCCGAACTCAAGCAGCAGGACCTGGTCGAGACCCGCGAAGGTCGCGAGTCCGGCGGACACCTGCTCCTAAGCGCCGATCACGCCGCCCGGCTTCGCGTCTGGGTCACCAGCATGAACGAGGACCTCGATGCCCCGGCCAAGCGCGGGCGGGCGTATCGGTTCAGCCACCTGCGGATCGCCCAGCGCGTGCTGTTGGCCTGCGGTGAGCGCGTCGGTGTATTGACCAACGGCGTCGAGCTGCGCCTGTTGATCTCAGACCCCGCCCGGCCCGACTCCCAGGTGATCGTCCCTATCGATCCGGGCTGGAAGCGAAGCCGCGACGTGCCCGACTCGTTCCGCCTGCTTTTGGCCCTGGCTTCGCCCGCGGGCGTCAAAGCAGTGCCGGACCTGGTCGACAAGGCCCGCTTGCAGCAGGCCCGCGTCACAAAGGACCTTCGCGATCAGGCCCGCAAGGCCATCGAGCGCTTCATCCAGGAGGTGTTCGACCACCCGGACAACCGCGCCTGGCTCGATCAGCAGCAGGATCGCAGCGCCCTGGCCTGCGACCTCTGGCACGAAGGGCTGGTGCTCGTCTACCGGCTGCTGTTCATCCTCAAGCTCGAATCCAGCGACGACCCGGCCCGGTCGTTCAGCTTCGCCTCGACCAGCCTCTGGCGAAACACGTTCAGCCCCAGCATGGCCCTGGCCCGGTTCGCCCATCCTGTGCTGGACAAGGTCGTCGAGACCGGCGGGCTCTTGGAAGCCGGCCTGCGCACGCTGTTCAAGATGTTCGACGAGGGGGTCGAGTGTACCGAGTTGAATGTCAAGCCATTGGGTGGGGCGCTCTTCGGCGCCACGGCCGCGCCGATGCTCTCGCAACTCCGCTGGGGAGAACGGGCAGTCGCACACCTGTTGGACCAGCTCCTCTGGACCACGCCCAAGCGCAAGAAAGGCGCGCGCGAACGGGTCCACTACGGGCCGCTCGACGTGGAAGACCTGGGACGCGTCTACGAAGCCCTGTTGGAACTGGAGCCGGGTATTACCAGCGAGCCCATGTGCCGCTTGCGCCGCCAGAAGCTCGAAGTCGTCGTACCGATCGCCCAAGGTGAAAAGTACCGTCCAAAGTCCCCTCTCCCTCCGGGAGAGGGCCAGGGTGAGGGCGGCCCGAACGACGAAGACGCCCCAGAGGTTGACGAGGACGAAGAAGAGACCCCCAAGCGCGGCAAGAAGACCACCGTGCATTGGATCGAAGAGATCCCGCCGGGCCGGTTCTACCTCCGCGTCGGCCTGGGGCGCAAGGCCAGCGGCTCCTACTACACACCGCACTCCTTCGTCCGCTTCCTGGTCCAGGAGACACTCGGGCCGCAGGTGGCCGAGCGCTCGCCGCCGGACGATCCCCGCCCGGGCGAAATCCTCAAGCTCAAGGTCCTCGACCCGGCCATGGGCAGTGGCCATTTCCTGGTGGAAGCCTGCCGGTTCCTTGGTTCCCACCTCTACGAGGCGGCCCGCCTGTGCGATGAGAAGGCCCTGGACGCCGAACGCCGGGCTGGGAGCGCGGGCGTCTCGCCCGCCGACAAAGAAGCTGCCGAGACGGCCGCGCTCCAATATCGAAAGCGCATCCTCGACCTGCCCGATCCCGAAGACGAGCTGCTCCGCTACCTGCCCAGCCGGGCGCCCGAGGGCGAGCAGCCGGGCATTTCGCAGCCCAAGGCCGAGGCCCTCTGCCGCCGCATGGTGGCCGTGCACTGTCTCTACGGCGTGGACAAGAACCCGCTGGCCGTTGAGTTGGCCAAGCTGGCCCTGTGGCTGGAATCGCACGCCGAGGGCATGCCGCTTACGTTCCTCGACCACCGCCTGGTGGTGGGCGACTCGCTCACCGGCCCCTTCTGGGACAAGCTCATCATGCGTCCCAGCAACCCCAAGGAGCCGGTGGAAGGCGTCTTCCACCAGGGCCTCACCCTAGCCCTGCAGAACAAGCTCGCCGAGGCCCTCTCCCTCGTCCGCCACCTGGAGGCCACGGTCGGCGTGAGCCTTTCGGAAATCGAAGAGAAACGGCGGCTCAAAGCCGAGCTGGACCAGGCCCTGCGCCCCTTCCGCATCATCGCCGCGGCCTGGAGTGGCGGCGTCATGCTCGGGCCGGAGAAGTGCGACGACCTGGCCTACGCCGACCTGCTCAAGTCCGTGGCTGAAACCGGCGAAATTCCCGAGCGGATCGAGTCAGACCGGCTCCAAGCGATGGTCGCCCGCGGCCTGGGGCTCGATTGGAGCGCGGGCGTCCCGCCCGCCTTCCTCATCTCCGGCCAGACACCGCCCAGGGAAGAGAATGCGGCCGTGACGGCCGCGCTCCAGCCCAAGGGCTGGCACTATCGCGGCTACTTGCCGCACTTCGACGGCGGCGACGAAGCGATTCAATTCGTTACGTTCCGCCTCGCCGATTCGTTCCCTGCTTCCCGCCTCGACGCCTGGAAGCGGCAACTCAAGCTCCTCCCGCCCGCCAAGGCAAACGCGGAAGTCCGCCGCCGCATGGAAGAGTACCTCGACGCCGGGCACGGGGAGTGCCTCCTACGCGATCCACGCATCGCCGCCCTCGTGCAAGACGCCTTATTGTTCTTCCACGACGAACGCTACGATCTGCACGCATGGGTGGTCATGCCCAACCACGTGCATGTGCTCTTCCGGCCCCGTGCTGGCCACTCCTTGTCCGACATCGTCCAGTCGTGGAAGTCCTACACCGCCAAACAGGCGAACCGAATCCTGGGACGTACGGGCCAGTTTTGGCAGGAAGACTACTTCGACCGATACATCCGTGACGAGGACCACTACCTGGCAGAAATCGCCTACATCGAGGAAAACCCGGTCAGCGCCGGTCTCTGCAAGCGCAAGGAGGAGTGGCCGTTTGGCAGCGCGGGCCGGAGCGCGGCGCGGAGCGCGGGCATCTTGCCCGCATCCTCCTCCCCCGCCTCCTCCTCTTCCGTCAAAGACACCCAGACCGCCCGAAATGCGGGCGGGACGCCCGCGCTCCGGCGCGACACGCTCTACGCCCTCCTCACCTCTTCACGCTGCGCGCCCGCGCTGCCCTACGACTTCGCTTTCCCCGAGGTCTTCTATCCCACCGGCGTCCCCCACGGCCGCCGCGGCTTCGACGCCGTCCTCGGCAACCCGCCGTGGGATGCGGTGCGCCCGAAGGCGAAGGAGTTTTTCGCCGGCTTCGACTTCGAGATCCTCGCCGCCCCCACCAAGCGCGAGCGAACGGCCATCGAAAAGCGCTTGAAGGAGGACCCGCACGTTGCGGCACTGCACCGCGAGTACGAGGAAACCATCGACCGGCAGCAACGCGCCCACCAGGCGCTCTACCAGCACCAGGTTGTCTATGTGGCGGGCGAGAAGACCGGCGGCGACCCCGACCTGGCCAAGCTGTTTCTGGAACGGTGCCCGAGCCTGCTTCGCCAGCAGGGCTTCGTGGGCCTCGTCGTTCCCTCCGCTTTCCACGCCAATGAGGGGGCGACCGGCGTCCGCCGCCTCTACATGGAGCGGCTCGGGCTGCGCTGCTGCTACTCGTTCGAGAACCGGCGCCAACTGTTCGAGATTCACCGCAGCTTCAAGTTCGCCACCGTGGTGGCCCAAGCTGCGCCACGGAGCGCGGGCATCTTGCCCGTCAAGGAAGAAGCGGCCGGGAGCGCGGGCATCTT
>CAYXPN010000160.1:0-2033 GCA_964467075.1 uncultured Planctomycetaceae bacterium | reverse complement strand
AAGAAGCGGCCGGGAGCGCGGGCATCTTGCCCGTCAAGGAAGAAGCGGCCGGGAGCGCGGGCATCTTGCCCGTCAAGGAAGAAGCGGCCGGGACGGCCGCGCTCCAAGATGCCATCTCCTGCGCGTTCTACCTCCATGACGACGAGTGGCTCTTCGGCGATCGCGAGGGCCGTGAGCCGCTCTCGTACACCCTCGACTTCATCCGCCGCACCGGCGGCGAGTACCTGAGCCTGCTCGAACTTCGCACCCGCAAGGACCTGGAAGTCGCCGAGGTCTGCTTCGCCAACGGGGAGCCGTTCGGGCAAGTATGCCAGCGCCTTGGAATCCGCCTCGGCCGCGAACTCCACATGACCGATGACGCCTGGCGATTCACTCCCACGGGCGACGTGCTCCCCGCAGGCGAAGACCCTCGGGACCCGAGCGTGGCCGCAAGGCTGCTCGAAATGGGTTACCTCGTCCTGCACGAAGGCAAGACTTTTTGGCATTACGATGACCACTGGGAGCAACGGCCACGGTACTTGGTGTCACTGAAAAAACTACATGACAAGCGCGCATGGTGTCAATCAGCACGTTACTACAGGCTTGCCTTCCGTGACATCGCCAGCTCCACCAACGAGCGAACTGGAGTGTTCTGTCTATGCTGTCCAGGTATTATCTTTGGAAACAAGGCGCCATGTGATCGGGAAGCGGCCGGACGGCCGAACTCAGCGAGCCTGAGCCTCTTGGCAACCGTCGACTCCTTCGCTTTCGACTTCCTGGTCCGGCAACGTGTTCAAGCGACTCTGAACTTCTTCATCCTGGACGGCACACCTTTCCCCACCATGAGGAAATGGCGATCGTTGGCGGCTCATTGTGCATTGCGCCTGACCTGCAACCACTCCGGCTACGAGCCGCTTTGGCGGGAGCAGGTGGGGGATGCGTGGCGGGAGCCGGGGAAGCTGGCGCCCGGAGCGCGGGCGTCCCGCCCGCAAGATGCGGCCGAGACAACAGGGAGCGCAGGCAACCTGCCCGCTTCGAGCGAGGCGGGCGAGACGCCCGCGCTCCGCCCCACGTGGCCGGTGCTGGCCGGGGACGACGAGCGGTGGGAGGTCCGCGCGGCCATCGACGCCGTGGTGGCCGACGCCTACGGCCTCAGCCGCGACCAGTACGAGCACGTCCTGTCCACCTTCAGCCACAAAAGCTACCCCAAGGCCCCCGAGCTGTGCCTGGCCAGGTTCGAGGAGCTGAAGAAGCTCGGCTTGGCCGCCTTCACCCGCAAGCACGACCCCTATCACGACATCCCGCTTAACGAAAACCTCCCTGAGCCCGTCATCGATCTACCAATTCCCGAGGACACGAAGAAGGAAGAGCAAAGCAAGCTGTTTTGACAAGCGAACGCGGGTGGTGTCGCAGAGAGGTCGGTCCATCGCCCACGCCACACGAGCCAACCCACCTACTAGGTATGAATAATTCATGGGATACTATTATTACCTGGACTCGGAACCACCCTCCAACGAACAGACCAACCTTCAACTCTACGCCTTGAGGGAAGCGAGGAAGCACTGGGAAGACTTGCGAAATGACTACGAGGAGGCGGGAGAGAGTACGGATAAGCTGAGAGAGCGTTGCGTGTTCGTCTTGGCCAACTTGGGACTGAGTATCAGCCAGTTGCTTGGTCAGAACGAGCCCACAGTCGGGGCAGATGTACGTTACCCACGGGGCATATTCCATGCTTTCGTGGACACACATGGGCTCGATCCTCAATTGAAGACGGAATTCGACGAATTCAACTACTTCTACAACGGGTGCAGACATTTCGGGAAGACCACTGGCGGCAAGGGGTATGACCGGATCGACCAGTTGACCTTTTCAGTGGCCAAGGAATGTTATGAATTCGGGTTGAAAGTGTGGAGAACGGTAATCGGGGTTTACAGGGAAGAGGAAGAGAATGAGCTTGAGGAATTCGGAATGGACGAATCGCTGCAGGAGTAAGGACCCCCAATGGCCAAAGCCCGAAAGTCAGAATCCAGAAGCCTGACGACCCGCTCCAAACG
>CAYXPN010000159.1:6548-13183 GCA_964467075.1 uncultured Planctomycetaceae bacterium | reverse complement strand
AGGGATGTTGGAGACAGGATCACAGGATGGCAGGGATTGAGATAAGGGGGTAAGGAGACAGGATCACAGGATGGCAGGGATTGAGATAAGGGGGTAAGGGGACAGGATCACAGGATGGTCAGGATATGGGAGGACGGGATGACAGGATGACAGGGATGAACGAGGTGACAAGGTGAGGGGGCGACGGGGTGAAGGCACGCCCTGACACGTCGTAGGTTTCGTGGTAGGATGTGCCATCGTCCTGAACCCGGGTTCCATGCGCATCAACGAGGAGGTGATCGTGTTGACGAAGGAAAGGATCACCGAGACCCTGCGAGAAAAACGCTCGTTTCTCGCTTCCGAGTACGGGGGCAAGCGGATGGGCCTGTTCGGATCTTATGCCAAGGGCCTCTCCACCGAAGCCAGCGATATCGACCTCCTGGTGGAATTCGAGCGTCCTCTCGGCTTCAGGTTCATCGAGTTCGCAGAGTACCTCGAGAGCCTGCTGGGCAAGTCTGTGGAGGTGCTCACCCCCGCCGGCCTCCAGGCGATCAGGGTGGATCGCACCCGCAGGAGCATCGAGGAGAGCGTGGAATATGTCTGAGCGAGAAGATGCAGATTTCTTGCGGCTCTTCCGGCGCTTGCGCGACGGCCGGTGGTTTACGCACCGGATGTTTGCGCAAGGACGCCAAGATGCCTGGCAACCCATCATTGGCAAAAATAACAATCTTTCCGTACAATTGTATGAATGAGAATCCATGAGTTCATCTGGCCGGAAGACAGAATCGACCACATTGCCCGGCACGGTGTTACGCCCGCCGAAGTCGAAGAGACTTGCTTCGGCAGGGCGTTGGTCCAGCGTGCACGATCCCAGGGCAAAAACCCCGTCTTCTATGTGCTCGGGCAGACCGCAGCCGGACGATATCTGTTTTGCGTGGTGATCCAGTTTCCCGACGGAAAAGGTTACCCGGTGACGGCCAGACCTATGACCGACAGAGAAAGACAAAGATACCATCAATGGAGAAACCGATGAACCAACCCGAGATCCCGCAAACCGATTCGATTCAAGAGCTGGCTAAGTTCTGGGATACACACGACCTGACGGATTTCCAGGACGAGCTCGAAGAGGTCACCGAACCGGTCTTTGAGCGCAGAGCCATGCTGAAGATTTTCTTGCAGCCTGAGGAAATGGAAGCGATCCAGAAGGTCGCCCAGTCCAGGGGGATCGCCTGTGCGGATTTGATCCGGCAGTGGGTGCGGGAGAGGATCCAGGGCCCCTGATTTCGCGAGTGGCCCGCCGGAGGGAATGGCGCCATGGATTCAGGCGAGGTATTCGACAGAGACTACGCTACCAAAGACCGGCGCTGGTTCCTCCCAGACATACCAGCGGGCATGCAGATTTTCGAATACGACGTGAGTCCGGCTGGCGCGTATTTCAAGAATCCCGATGTAGTGAAGTTCACGAGGGCGAAAAACCCGGTTTTGGCGTTGGAGCGGGACCCAAACAACAAGCATGACCCCAACGCGATCAAGATCATTGGATACGCCAAAGGGTTCTTCGGTGTTCGAAGATATGAACTCGGGTTCTTGCCGAAGGAAATTGCCAGACGAATTGTGCAGGGTGGTTTTTGGGGCCAAGTACAGGCCAGACTTCGCGCTTTGCGGCATGGCGAATACAAGGAGGTTCGGTTCGAGATTCTCGGACCAAAGGGACGACTGAAAGAGTACCGCGAAGTGTGATGTAATACGGACACTGTAGGCGTTGGCGGCTGGGCGGCATGCCACCTGGCCGCAATCCCTGACCTCTCGTCCCAGCAGGTGTCCGCTCCCGGTGCCGGAACATCGTCGCTTGCGCGACTCGTTCCGGCCTACATCTCTAATATCCCCGTTATCCTGTCATCCCGTCACCCGTGTCCTGAGCATCCTGTCATCCTGTCACCAATATCCCCGTTATCCTGTCATCCTGTCAGCAACATCCCTGTCATCCCGTGATCCCGTCACCCGTATCCTGAGCATCCTGTCATCCTGTCCCTAATATCCCCGTTATCCTGTCATCCTGTCAGCAATATCCCCGTTATCCTGTCATCCCGTCACGTCATGATCCCGTCATCCTGTCACAGCTACGCCGAGCTGCACGCGCGCACCAATTTCTCGTTCCTCCGCGGCGCTTCCCATCCGGATGAACTGGTCCGCCGCGCCGCGGAACTGGGGCTCAATGCCCTGGCAGTGACCGACCGCCACAGCCTGGCCGGGGTAGTGAGGGCCCATGTGACGGCCGCGGAAGTTGGCCTGAAGCTCATCATCGGCGCAGAGATCCTGCCCGAGGACACCCTGCCCATGGTGCTCCTGGCCACGGATCGGGCGGCCTACGGGCGACTGGCCCGATTGATCACCCGCGGCTCGCGCCGGGCCGAAAAGGGTGGTTGTCGCTTGCGGCTCGAAGACATTGCCGAACACGCCGAGGGCCTGATCGCCGGGGTGATCCTGGGCAGCATCGAAAAAGCGGAAAGCCGAAAGCCGAAAGCGGCCGGGTGGCCGGGGCTGGAGCGAAGCGAAGCCCCGGGATGTTCGAAGTCGGAAGTCGGAACTCGAAAGTCGGAAATCGGAAGTCGGAGATCGGCCCATGGCGAGCCGGACCCGCAAGCGGGTGCCCCGTCAGCTCCCGGTTCGGGCAGAATCACCAATCACGTCGAACCGCGTGCCGCCCGAACCGCCGGCTCACGCCCACCGGCCGCCTTGCAGCAGACTCTCGGCAAACTCGACCAACTCGCCCGCTTGCGGGAAATCTTCGGCGACCGCTGCTACCTGCTGGCCGAACTCCATCGCGGGCCCGACGACCGCGCGTGCCTGGAAGCGTTCCAGGAGCTCTCGCGCCGCAGTCGTGTGCCCTTGTCGGCAGCCGGCGGGGTGGCATATCACGTGTCCGGGCGCAAGCGCCTGCACGATGTGCTCACGGCCATCCGCTTGGGTTGCACGGTTGCCGAGGCCGAAGAGTCCGGGTATTTGCACCCGAACGCGCAGCGCTATCTCAAGTCGCCGGCCGAGATGGCGGCGCTCTGGGCCGACTGCCCCGAGGCAGTGGCGCGCACCGTGGAGATCGCCCAGCGCTGCCGCTTTTCGCTCGATGAGCTGCGCTATGAATATCCCGAGGAGCTGGCCCCGCGGGGACTCACACCCATGGAACACCTGCGCCAGGTGACCTGGGCGGGGGCCCGGCAGCGCTATCCGAACGGCGTGCCGCAGAAGGTGCGCCGGCTGCTGGAACACGAGCTGGAGCTGATCGAGCAGTTGCACTACGAGGCGTATTTCCTCACGGTGTGGGACCTGGTCAAGTTCGCCCGTTCCCGCGGCATCCTCTGCCAGGGTCGCGGTTCCGCGGCCAACTCCGCGGTCTGCTACTCGCTGGGCATTACGGCCGTGGACCCGGAGCGCATGGACCTGTTGTTCGAGCGGTTTATCAGCCGCGAGCGCAACGAGGCGCCGGATATCGACGTGGACTTCGAGCACGAGCGCCGCGAGGAGGTGCTGCAATACATCTATCAGAAATACGGGCGCGAGCGCGCCGGCATGACCGCGGAGGTGATTACCTATCGCAGCCGGTCCGCGGTGCGCGAGGTGGGCAAGGCCCTGGGGCTGTCGCTGGATCGGGTCGATGCGCTGGCCCGGCAGATCGACCATTTCCGCGCCGAGCCCGACCTGCCGGCCCGCTGCCGCGAGGCGGGCCTCGATCCGCAAAGCCCCCTCGGCCGGCAACTGGTCGAGCTGGTCGGCGAGCTCACAGGCTTTCCCCGCCATCTCTCGCAGCACACCGGCGGCATGGTGATCACGCGCGGGCCGCTCTGCGAGCTGGTGCCCATCGAAAACGCGGCCATGCCCGAGCGCACCGTGATCCAGTGGAACAAGGACGACCTGGACGAGCTGGGTATGCTCAAGGTGGACTGCCTGGCGTTGGGCATGTTGACCGCGGTGCGCAAGTGTTTTGGGCTGGTCGAGCACCACCACGGCCGGCGCTTGGGCCTGGCCGACATCCCCGCGGGCGACCCGGCCGTCTACGCCATGATCCGCCGCGCGGACACCATGGGCGTCTTCCAGATCGAGAGCCGGGCCCAGATGAGCATGTTGCCGCGCCTCAGGCCGCGGTGTTTCTACGATCTGGTGATCGAGGTGGCCATTGTGCGTCCCGGGCCGATCCAGGGCCAGATGGTGCATCCTTATCTGCGACGGCGCAACGGCCAGGAGCCGGTCAGCTATCCTAGCGAGGAAGTGCGCCAGGTGCTGGGCAAGACCCTGGGCGTGCCGCTGTTCCAGGAGCAGGCCATGCGCCTGGCCATGGTGGCCGCGGGTTTCACGCCCGGCGAGGCCGACCAGTTGCGCCGGGCCATGGGGGCGTGGCGCCGGCCGGGGCTGATCGACCAGTTCCGCCGGCGCCTGGTCGAAGGGATGCTCCGCCGGGGGTTTGCGCGCGAATATGCCGAGGCGGTCTTCCACCAGATTCGCGGCTTCGGCGACTATGGGTTTCCCGAGTCGCACGCGGCCAGCTTCGCGCTGTTGGTCTATGTGTCGGCGTGGCTGAAGTGCCACTATCAGGCGGCATTCACGTGTGCCTTGCTCAACAGCCAACCCATGGGCTTCTATGCACCGGCCCAACTGGTGCGCAACGCAAGAGAGCACGGCGTGCCGGTCCTGCCGGTGGACGTGAACTCCAGTGATTGGGATTGCACGCTGCAGCGCGTGGGCGCTTCCCTCTCCCGCGATGCGGGAGAGGGTGGCTGCGCAAGCGGGAGAGGGGAGCTTCGCGCGGGTGCCACTGCCGGCTTGTCCAGCAGTGCTGGAAATGACCCGATAAATCGGGTCACTACGAACGGGTGGCCGGGGTTGGAGCGAAGCGAAACCCCGGGCTCGCCGGATGCCGCTGCCTGCTGTTGGGCAATCCGGCTGGGTTTCCGCATGGTGCGTGGCATGCGCCGGAGTCATGTGGAGCAGCTTGTCCGCGCCCGGGGCGAGCGGCCTTTTGCGAGCATGGAAGATTTGGCCCGGCGCACGAGACTCTCGCGCACCGTGCTCGACCGGCTGGCGCAGTGCGGGGCGTTTGGGTCCCTGGGGCTCGATCGGCGCGAGGCCCTCTGGGAATCGCTCGCCCAGGGTGGCGATCCGCTGCCGCTGTTCGATGATGCAAGGGTAAGCGCAAGCGAGAGCGGGGAGGAAGGGTCGCTTCCGGCACTCTCGGCGGCCGAAGAGGTGCTGGCCGACTACCAAAGCCAGGGGCTCTCGCTCAGGGCCCATCCGCTCTCGTTCCTGCGCGGCGCATTGGCAGAGCGCGGCGTGGTGCCGGCCGGCGAGCTGGGCCGGTGTGCCAACGGCAAACCGGTCAGCGTGGCCGGCATCGTGCTCCTGCGCCAGCGCCCGGCCACGGCCAAGGGCATCACCTTTCTGACGCTCGAAGACGAGACCGGCACGGCCAACCTGATCGTGCGCCCCGCGGTCTGGCAGCGCGATCGCCGGGCGGCCTTGGGCGCAGTGGTGCTCCTGGCCCGCGGACGCCTCCAGCGCGCAGCCGGAGTGATCCACGTGGTGGCCCAACGGCTGGAGGACCTTTCCGCCTGGCTGGGAGAGCTGCGAGCGTTGGACCCGCAGTCGCGCGATTTCTGTTGATTCGGCCAGTCGAGCCGCGACGCGCGGGTGGAGGGCCACGCTGCGGTCGTGGCCGCTGAGCTATTATGGAGGGCCACGCTGCGGTCGTGGCCGCATGATTGGGCATCAACGGACGCGAGGGACCGCGTCCCTCCATACCAGGTGCCGCAACCCCTACCGCCCGGCCAGCCGCCCCATGGTCCAGAGCAGGTCTTCCGAATCCGCGGGCTTCGAGAGCACCGCAGCCGCGCCCGCGCGCAGGATTCGCTCCCGGTCCTCGATGCGCGGAAAGTCGGCCAGAGCGATCACCGGCACGTCGGGCAATCTGCGCGAAAGCTCACATAGCCGTTCCAGCTCGGGGCCCGTGAAATCGGTACCGTCGAACAGCACCAGTCCCACGCCCTCGACCCAAGCCGGGCGCGAAGGACGAATCCACACGCTCGGGCAGCCGGCCGCGCGGCAGACGGCCGCCAGCCAGTCCGCGGATTCGAAGCGCGGAGTGCAGAGGGCCACCAGGCAGCTCGGGAGCCCGGGACCGTGGCCCACGTCGCCGAGCAGCCGCTCTTCCGGGGCGGCCGTGGGCGGCAGGGCCCACGCGCAGTTCTGAGCGGTGCGCAGTCGGGCCAACTGGCGCGGAGCACTCGCGTGCCACTGGTGCCAGTACACGCGGATTGTGCCCGGCAGCGGGTGGCCGCTGCGCATCTCGCCTTCGCACCAGGTGCCCAGCAGCATCACGATCGGCGCCAGCGGGGCCAGCCGGCGCAGGCGATCGAGTTGGGCAAAGCTGAACTGGCCGGGAAACGCCTGGAGCAAGATCAGCACATCCGGCGCAAGGCCGTGCTCAGCGAGCAGCTCGGCCGCGGCCGACGGGTCCGTCACGCCCAGCACGGTGCTTGCGCTTTCGAGCAGCTCGGCACAGGGTTCGAACTCCCCCCGCTCGAGATCGCCGACCAGCAGGATGCACAACTCGTCCCGCGGGCCCGGCTCGTCCTGGCAAGTCGTTGAGCAGAGGGTTCCGGCCATGG
>CAYXPN010000159.1:0-6448 GCA_964467075.1 uncultured Planctomycetaceae bacterium | reverse complement strand
GCGCTACAAGCTGGCTTCATGTTCGACCACTGCCGCGTGGGCCGCCGCGGCATCCGGGGCCTGGTGCAAGGCATTGAGGAAGCCCGGCACGCTCAGCAGCCGGCTCAGCCGGGCGAGCACGCGCAGGTGCAGGCGCTCGTCGGTCGAACAGACCAGGAAGAAGACGTCGGTCAAGGCGCTGCCGCCAAAGGGAATCCCGCCGGTGGTGCAGCCCAGGGCGAGAAACGGGCGGGCCAGGATGCTCTCCATCGGGCGCCGGGGATGGAGCAGGGCCACGCCGTTGTCCAGGGCCGTCGGGTGCATCTCCTCGCGGGCCCGGATGGCCTCGGCCATGCTGCGCGCGTCCCAGAGCCAGCCGGTGCGCGCGGCCAGCTCGGTGATGGCCTCGATCACTGAATTGCGGGTCCTGGCAAACAGGGGCACGGCCACGGCCTTAAGCGGCAGCAGGTCGGCGATGCACACCTCGGCCACGTCCTTGCCGCCGGCGTTGCGCCGCAGCACGTCTTCCACTTCGAGCAGCTCCTCTTCGCCGCTCAATCCGATGCGTCGCTCGAACCACTCGTTGATTTCGGGCTTCGAGAAGCGCCAGCGCCCGGCCACCTTGCGGCCCGGGATGCGCCCGCGCTCGGCCAGGCGCGTGACCTGCTGGGGTGTAAGGTGCAGAAAGGCGGCCAGGCCGTCGATGTCGAAATCACCGTGGTGCATGGTCGGCCACCTGGGATCGCAAAGCCCGCCTCGCCGGCGTCGTGGCGGCAGAAACGCTCCCGGGCGTGGTGCGGGGCGGGGCTGCCTGCCGTTCAGGGTCCTCTGCGCTGCGGCCCGGCGCTTTCTTCCATCTGTTCGATGTAACGTCTCAGCCGTTCCAGCTCGTCGCTCACGTGGCGCAGCCGGAGCATGTTCTGCACGCGCTTGAGCAGCTCCAGCTTGTTGACCGGCTTGCTCAAGAAGTCGTCGCAGCCCGCGGCCACGGCCCGCTCGATGTCGCCCAGCTCATTCAGCGCCGTGACCATCAGCACCATGATGTGGCTGGTGGCCTGGTCCTGCTTCAGCAGCTTGCAGACCTCGAACCCGCTGAGCTTGGGCATCATGATGTCCAGCAGGATCAGGTCGGGCTTGAAGCGGCTGACTTTCTGCAGCGTATCGCGGCCGTCGGAGGCCGTGGCGATCTCGCAGTCGATCTCGCTCAGATAGGCCTCGAGCAGCTCCACGTTCTGCAGGTTGTCGTCGGCGATCAGGATTCGGCTCTTGGGCATCGTCACTGGCGCGCTGGGCAAGGGGAACACGATCGGAAACCACGAAATCAGCTTGCAGTGCGGAGAAAGGTGACAGGCACCATTTGTGCGAAGCCGGGCACCGACCGCAGGTTGGTCGCGGGCCGCCCAAAGGCAAATGGTGCCTGTCACCCTTTCTCCGGACCCCTCTTCGGCCGCACATTATATGCCGCGGCCCTCCCCGGGTGAAGACCGGCATCCGAAGGCTCAGAGAACCAGGAAGCTGGCCGCCAGGTTGTAGCAGCCGTGGATCACGATCGCCGCGACGAACCACGGCACCGCGTCGCTCAGTTGCGCCGGGCGCCCCCGGGCGAGCATCCGCCGCCAGGCCCGCACCAGCCCCAGCGAGGCCACGCCCGCGCAGACCACGTGCAGCGCAGTGCACACGGTCCAGCGATAGGCAGCCACCCGGGCCAGCCGGTCGGCGGGCTGATCGGCCAGGTAGACGTGGAAATACACCAGGTTCTCGATCACGCCGAAGATCAATCCCGAGACCACTCCGGCCAACACGAACTGGCCGGCCGCCAAGATGCGGTAGGGCCGGTGTTCGAGCAGCCAAGTCATGCCGCACTGCTTGAGCAGCTCTTCGACCACCGGTCCGATCACGACCAGGTAGACCGCGGCCGGGACCCCCTGGTGGCCGGCCACCAGCGCGCCGATGACCGCCGCGGGCCCGCCCAGCACCGCGGCCAGCAGAGTCGCGCCCAGGCTGCGCGCTGTGCTACACTTCGCCCGCTTCTCGGCCAGCCAGCGGGCGAACCCTTGCGGGTCGAACGCCTCGGAGAGCACCGGTTCGCCGGCTGCCGAGTGGCGCAGCGCTTCGAGCTCGGTTTGCGACCCGCCCACCGGCGCGGCCCGCTCTTCGGCCGGATCGGGCGCAAAGGGCCGCTCACTCAGCACCGGCTCGTGCTCGACGGAGAAATATCGGTCGCGCTTTTTTCGGCTCATCAGCGGTGTCCTGGGCGGCGGGTCGGGCGGGTCAGGGGCCGGGCTGCTCCACGCGTCAGCCGGATCGCTGGATTCTCAGCGCAGTGCCGTAGGCCAACGCCTCGATGCCGCCCGACTTGCCCGCCTGTTTGCCCTGGATGGTGGCGGTTTCCAGGCGCACGTTCCAGACCGCGTCGGCGCCCAGGGCGCGGGCCTCGTGGAGCATGCGCACCACGGCCTCGCGCCGGGCGCGCTGCAGCAGGGAATCATAGCTCTTGATATGCCCACCGAAGAGGTTGCGCAGGCCGGCCGCAAACAGCTTGAAGTAGTCCACGGCGATGACCGCCGTTCCGCTCACCAGGCGCCCGTCGACAGCCTTGAGACCTTCGGGCAGGCGCTTCATGTCGGAAAGCAGGATGTCGGCCAGCATCTGCTCTTCCGTGTCCAGGCGCCGGAAGTGGGCGGCTTCGGCGGCCTTGCCCACCACCAGTCCCACGAGCAGCAGCCCCGCGAAAATCAACAGACCGATGACAACTTCCATCATGGGTTCCTTTCGGCCTGTTCGCTTGGCGCGTCGGCCACCACCACCGCGGTGCCGTAGGCATACAGCTCCGCGGCCCCCGCGGTGATCGAGCTGGTGGCGAAGCGCACGTTGACCACGGCGTTGGCGCCGAGCTGTTGGGCCTGGGCGAGCATGCGCATCAGGGCTTCGCGGCGCGACTCGATCAGCAATTCCGTATAGCCCTTCAGCTCGCCGCCGAAGATGTTCTTGAAGCTGGCGGCGATGTCGCGACCGACGTGCTTCGCGCGCACCGTGTTGCCCTGCACCAGGCCCTTGACCTCCACGATCCGCTTGCCCGGCACGAACTCCGTATTGACCACGATCACTTCTGCGGCTCCTTTCTCCATAGGCCAAGCTGCGGTCCCGGCGGGTGCGCAACCGCCCGGCACGTTCAAGACGCATCCCGATCACCCCCCCGTGCTTGCGCACCGTAACCAACGCGCTCCGCCGGCTCCCCTCGGTAGCTTGTAGGGTGGGTCGAGCCATCGCGAGACCCACCGCTTTAGGCTTTCATTCTCGGTGGGTCTGCGCCTCCGGCTTGACCCACCCTACGCATGTGACTGAACTCCGGGAGACCCGCGGGTATTTTGAGGTCGCCAGCCCAAGGGGCGGCTTGCGCCGCCGGCTTGCCAAACCACTCCCGGCGCCGGCCAGCTTGCCGTCGCTGGCCCGGACCAGGGGCGCCTATTGTCGGGCTTGCTCGTCCGAGGAGTCAAGCGAGACTGGGGGCAGCAGAATCCAAAACGTGCTCCCCTGGCCCGGCCGGCTGGCCACGTCCACCGAACCGCCGTGTACCAGCACGATATGCTTGACGATAGCCAGTCCCAGGCCGGTCCCTCCCAGCTCCCGGCTCCGCGCCTTGTCCACCCGATAGAAGCGCTCGAAGAGGCGCGGCAGGTGTCTGGGCTCGATGCCGCAGCCCTGGTCGATCACGCGGATCACGGGCCGGCCTTCTTGCTCGCCGATCACCACGCGCACCGTGCTCTGCGGCGGGCTGTATTTGACGGCGTTGTCGATCAGATTGAGCACTGCCTGCTTGAGCAGGGAGGCGTTGATCCGTGCGCGCAGCTCGGCCGGGCCTTCCAGCTCGAGCCGGACCTGCCGTTCTTCGGCCAGGCGCGTGCAGGTTTCGATGGCGGCTTCAACCACCGGCCGCAACGGACTGACCATGGTCTCGATCGGTCCTTTCTCCGCTTCGTTTTCCACCTGGGCCAGGCTGAAGATGTCGGCCATCAGGGCCATCAGCCGGTTGGTTTCGTCCAGGATCGTCCGGACGAAGCGCTCGGCGTCCTCGCGATCGTCCAAGGCCCCGTCGAGCAGGGTCTCCGCATAGCCCTTGATCGAGGTGAGCGGCGTGCGCAGCTCGTGGCTGGCCGCGGCCACAAAATCGCGGCGCACCGTCTCCAGTTGTTTCAGGCGCGTGGCGTCGTAGAGCACCAGCAGCGTGCCCAAGGCCCGCCGTTGCGACTCCCAGAGCACGCTCCCGCGCACCACAAAGTGCCGGTCGGGCTCGTCGCGAATGATGATCTCCTCCCGCAAAGTCTGCCGGGTGGAAGTGATGCGGTCCACCAGCTCCAGCAGTCCGGGCACGCGCGCCACCTCGTGGAGCGGTCGGCCGAGGACCGCGGCAGGTATGACCTGGAACATCTGTGCGGCCGCCTCGTTCATCTCCAGGATGTGCCCCGCGTTGTCCAGGGCCAGCACCCCCTCGCTCATGCCGGCCAGCATCACACGACGCGCGTGCTGCTCGCGCAAAATCTCCCCAAAGCGACGGCTCAACTCCGCGGCCATGCGTTGCAAAGCGCGGGCCAGAACACCCAGTTCGCGCGGTCCGGTCACTTCCAGCACGTGGTCGAACCGCCCGCGGGAGTATTGCTCCGCGGCCTCGGCCATCGCGCTGAGCGAGCGGCTTAGGCGCCCGACCATCCAGGCGCTCAGTCCGGCAATGGCGACCACCGCGGCCAGGGCGGTCCAGGCGATGCGCCATTCCAGGTCAATCACCGCCGCACCGACCGCAGCCAGCGGTTGGGCGGTGCGCACCACGGCCAGCGGCTCTTCCTCGCCTGTGTCGCTGTCTTTGCTGCTGAGCGGCAGCGCCAGATAGACCAGCTCCTTCTTGACGGTGTCGCTGGGGCGAATCGCGTGGCGCGGCGCGAGATCGCGCCAGGCAGCGGCGATCTCCGGGCGCCCGCGATGGTTGTCCATGCGCGCGAGATCCTCGTCCGACTCGGCCACCACTCGGCCCGAGGGCAGCACCACCGTGAACCGCGTGCCGGTCTGTTCGCCCAGGCGTCGGGCCAGGGCGTGAACGGGCGCGAACTCGCCGCGCCGCAGCAGGTCGGCGACCTGGTCGGCAAACAGGCGGGCCTGGGCCTCCAGGTCCTCGATGGTCTGCTCTCGGGCAAGCTGGCGCAGCGCCGTGCGTGCGCGCAGCGTAACCACCCCCAGGGCGGCCAGGGCCAGCAGGGCGTAAACCGCAAACAACTGCCAGAAGAGTCCCCGACGGCTCATCCGGCCCAGCATACCAAATCCGGCCGCGGCGGGAAGGGCCTGACACAATCCTAGCGCGGGCGCAAGCTCGCGTTAGGGCTCGGGCCCGGCGAACGGGATTCAGCGACCCTTTCGCAGCGCCGCCCGAACCGCCGGCTTACACCGGCGGCTCACCCACCAAGGCCATCACTTGCTCGAAGAGGGGCCCGTTGGTGGCGATCGCCTGGCCCGAATGGATGCTGCGCCGTCCCTGCCAGTCGGTAAACGTGCCGCCCGACTCCTCGATCACCGGCAAGAGCGCCGCCAGGTCCCAGACTGAAACCACCGGATCGATCATCAGCTCGGCCCGGCCCGTGGCCACCAGCAGATAGCCATAGCAATCGCCCCAGGTGCGGGTGAGTCGGACGGCGGACTGGAGGCGATCGTAAAGGTCGCGGCGTCCGACGCCCTCGAAATTGCCCACTTCACTGGTCACGAACAGCGCTTCGGCCAGGCTGCGGCAGGCCGATACGCGCGCCGGCCGGCGCGGCTGGCCGGCCTGCTCGTACCAGGCCCCTTGCCCTTGCGCCGCGTAGACGGTCTCGCTGAGCGCCGGCATGTGGATCACGCCGGCCAGCGGCTGCCCGCCACGTTCGATGCCCACCAGCGTGCCATAGAGCGGCACGCCGTGAATAAACGACTTCGTCCCGTCAATCGGGTCGACGATCCAGCGGAACCCGCTCTGGCCGGGCTGTTCGGCCATTTCTTCGCCGAAGACGCCGTCCTCGGGCCAGGCCGCGGCGATCGAGCGTCGCAGATGGGCCTCGGCCCGGCGGTCCGCGGCGGTGACCGGCGAATCGTCCGCTTTGCGCTCCACGATCAGGTCGTCGCGGCGGAAGTAATCCAGCGTGATCCGGCCTGCTTCGTGCGCAAAGCGGCGCGCGTCGGCCAGCCGGCGGGCGAGTTGGTCGGCAAGTTCCATGGGATCGGCTGACGGGGACATGGTGCAGCAGTCTTCCTGGTATGAGAGTCTTCCTGGTACGAGCCGCGCAGCGCTGGCTGTGTGTGCGTCAGTTTTGTAGGTAAGGCGCCCGGGGCACAAAACGTGCTTCCCAAAAGCGCCCGTGGGCGAAGCGTCTTTGGCCGAAGGCCATCTGTCACCGTAGTACCGTAGAGCACCAGAACAGTCGTGGTGCGCACAGCGCACCCTACGGCTCTG
>CAYXPN010000158.1:0-13255 GCA_964467075.1 uncultured Planctomycetaceae bacterium | reverse complement strand
CTCTGAAGTGTGACTGTCGCAACGAGCGCCTGTATTGATGCTACACTCTCCGGAAATCGCATCTTGCACAGAGAAAGCGCACTCATCGCCGGTTGGCTTGTTTCACTGCGCCGGTTCGTGCCTGGACGGTTGCCGGCTGATTTGCGGCGTGTGCAGCCGCCGGGTGCGCATCTGGTGCGCACGGGGATGATCCAGTGCTCAGGTCGACCGCCAGAGGATTCGATTCCCGCAGACCGTCGGCAAGTTTAACCGTGACTCGGCCTGCGCAGAGTACGCCGTTTTCCGGCAGTCGAACGGTCAGCAGGTTATTCGGACGAGGATAGTAGTCGGCAATCCACACGCAGGCTTCGGAGTTGTACCTGGCGAAGTCCTGCTCCAGGCTGTGGCCGCCAAGCACCAAACGAGTGTACGGCGTGATGTGTTTGCCATGAGCCACAAGGAAAGAGTCCTGCTGTTCCACGCGCTCGAGGATCAGAGGCGGGAACTCGCGCTGCGGCCGCGGCGCTTCAACCGAATAGCCCGGGAAAATCAGTTCTTGCACTTGTACTTGGTCGCTGGGCCGGTAGATGTCGCCGAAACTCCAAAGCTCCAATACCACGCGCCGCACCGGCTGCGGCGGGAAACGTGCGACAACGACCTGGTGCTCTTGAAGCCCCCTGCCCAGCCACACTGTGCGCAAGGGTTGGTTTTCTCCGGCTACGCGCACGCGCAGCCGCTCCAGCCGCGACACGTCCCAGAGATTCAAAGGGAGAACGACCGCTACCGAGTCCATTTCTGCGGTTTCCTCGAACACAAGACGGATGCGATGCGGCGAAGCGCTCTGGTCCGACGCCCAAGATGTGACGCGGTCCGGGGAAGCGTCGTGGTCGAAAAGGTTGGCGGGTTCGACGAGCGGCCCGGCCGTGGAATCGGTGCGCAAGTCGGCCAGGCGGAGAGTGGCGTTGTGGCGCAGATGTCGGGCCAGATCGCCCGTTCGATACACCCGCACGTCGCTGAAAACGCACAGACGGCGCGACTTCATGTCTTTGCGCATTCTCCGGCCGCCGTAAATGGATTGCGTTGCCAGCAGGTGTGGTTCGCTGTAGAGCGGCCTGGCCGCGTACAGGGAATAGGTGAACGAAGGCCAGAAATACAACGCCTGCTTCGGCAAGCAAACGATGACGAGGTTTTCCGAATCGTCGCGACACAAGTCGGCGGGCGTGTAGTGCAAAGGGCGACGGTTGATCATCCATCGCAACTCCTTGCCTGCGCGATGTTGGTGGGCCCAATGGATCACCCGGCCCAAACCGAGATGGGCCCGCAACACCTCGGCGGACTGCTTCAAAGGGATCGTGTCAACAAGCGCCACCAGCAAGAGAGCTGCGATACCTCGCAGCATCGGCCGCGATGTGGTAATCTTTGCCAGCCACACCACGCCCCACGCCGCACACAGAAACACAAAAGGTAGTAACAGTGCAAACTTCCGGAAAACGGGTGCGGTGGGCAGAGCAAAAACCAGGCCGATCCCCAAAACCATACCGGCTACCAACGCCGCCCGCCGATTACTTTCCCATTCGCCGGCAACCGGTATCCTCCGCAGCCACACCCATGCCCCCGCCAGGGCGGCCAGCATGAGCGGAGGACCGATGATGACGATCCATTGATTGCCCAAGTGCAGCCAGCCGGCCCACATGCCGCACGGCGACGCGTTGACTTGATTCAGCCGCCACAACGACATGGTGGGACCCGAACTCCAAGGCAGCCCCACCCAGTAGCGACTCAACAGCTCCAGCAAACCCTGAAGCCAGACGCAGCCCAGCGCGAAAGCTCCCCAGCCGAGCCACCAGCCCCTGCGCCGCCAGCCGCCGCGCAGCTCCCACAACCACAGGGCGATGGTCATCGGTACGATCAAATACAGCGCCGTGTAGTGCAGGGACTGTGCCAGCCAGAACAGCGAACCAGCCAGAAACAGCCGTGCGGCATGAGGTTGCACTCTCTGGCCCGGCCCGGCTGCGCCGGCTGGCAGCCGATCAGGGCGAATGATCAGCCACAGCCCCAGCAGGGCCAGCGGCAGGCCGATCAGCCGCGTCTCCGGCAGCGGTGTCCAAAGAATGAATTCCTCGCTGCTGAGCAGCAACAACGTCGAAAGCAGCGCCACTGTGTCACTGGCCGCGATGCGTCTGGCAAACCAGGCCCAGCTCAAGGCGACCAGACCGTGGAAGAAAACCGTGTACAACAGCAAGAATCGGAAGTTACCTGTCCGGTCCCCGTACGCCGGGAGTTCGTAGGAAGGGACACTGATGCCGCTCCAAATGGGCAAGTAGGAATAGAGGAAGAAATACGGCTGCAGCGCGTTCGTTCGCATTGTGAAGGCAGCCTTGGGGTCTTCGACCGTGTGCAATCCTTTGACATAGCACGCCCAGTCGTCGATCTGGCAACCGTACACATAACGGAAACTGGCCAGCCACACCGCCAGATAGGCGGCTACCAGCAGCAGGCTCAAGGCCCAATACACCCGGGGAGAAAGCCGGGCGGGCACCTGCCTGCGAAGGTCGTGTAACTCGTGCTCGCTCATACCGGTGATTGTCTTCCCGAGAAGCAAACCGCGGCGATGCTCGGCGGCTTGCGGCACCACAAACGGCCCAAACGCGGCGACCTCTGGTGTCCTTGGCGCGACCGCTATCGCAGGGCCTTCTGTACTTCCGAATTGTCGAGCCGGGCCGGGCACTCGCGCGCCGGCATGCCGTCCGGCAGGTGCGCAATGCTTCCCTGGTGCGGCGAGGTGCGACGCAGAAACAGCCGGTAGCCGCCGGCGCGGACCGCTTCGTCCCACTGCGCGCCGGCAGACGTCAGTGCCACACGCACCGCGGCCAGGTCGGCACTGGGCCCGACCACCACCGCATCCGCTCCTTCGCCCACGACCTGGCGCAAGGCCGCCTCAGCCTCCGGTGAAGCATTGGCGACGCTGACCATCTCCTGTGCCGACCGGCGTGCTTCAAACCGCGCCGACAGACCGCTTACGGTGAAAGACCACCGGCTGTAACAGTCGCGGGAAATAAGCAGGCGGGCCTGCGGATTTGTCACCCCTACCGCAACGGCCACCTCCCACGGCGCCAACACCCGACGGCCGTCGAGCTGGCATCCCGCGGCAGACAGAAACTCCCGCACCCGAGCGGGAAAACGATAGTGCAAGGGAGACTTCAGTTCCAGGGCGTTTTCGGGGCCTGGGCCGCCGTGGTTGGAAGGGGCAACCGCCGGTCGGCACTGTACGACGAATACGCCCCAAAGCACCGCTGCACAGATCAAGCGGCCCCGACCAGCAAGATTTCGTGAACCCGCGGCATGCCTGACCATGGCCGCCCCGGCCAGGCCGGCGCAAAGTGCGATTGGAAAGAGATAGAAGGTCCGGAAGTATACGTTCCCCAGAATCCACAACAGCAGCCCGCCGGTGAGGGGATTGAAAAACCAGATGAGGTTCGCGACCGTCATCAGGCAGATCAGTCTCGCGTGGGGCCGTTGCAGGACAAGCCAGGGTGCGACCAGCAGCAGGCCGCCGTATGCGAGCAGTGTCCACCGGTCGCCGAACCGCGCGGCGACAATCCACCACGTGGCAGGCGAAGGAACCGCGGCGATTTGCCGGCCGAGTTCCGGGTGGGTCAAATGGAGAATGCCTGCTACGGCAACCGGATACGCGCCGCCGGCCAGCAAGAATACGCTTCGCATCACCCGCCGCGCAGGGCTTGCTCCTGTGCTCCCGCCGAGCACGTATGCCGTGCCGACGACCAGCAGCAAGCCCGGCACGAGGAAAGCCGCAGTGGCGGAAAGCCCCAGCCCGGCTGCCCCCGCCAGAAACAGGCCGAACCAGCCGGCCGGCGAGGGGCGATCAAGAAAACGGCTCGCCAACAGCAGCAGCCACGGCAGTCCCAGCGTTATCAGGATACACTTGCCCTGCCAGAGCCGCACGAAAGCGAAGTTGCCCGGCGACCAGTGGCGGTTGCCGTCAAGCACCAAGAACAGCGTGGCACCCAGCACGGCCGCGGCGGCGAGGTAGGGCTGGAGGCCCAGGCTGCGGCACAGCAGATAATAGACGATCGGGCAGCAAATCGCCACGCCGGCCGGAAACAGGTTGTTGTACAGGCTCAGCCCGTCTGTGCCCGTCCAGCGCCCCACAAACGCCGGCAGCAGTTCGTAGGAAACGAGATACTGCGTCGGCACAACGTCTCGCACCGGAAGATCGTAGGTCAGGTTATCGAGAATAATCGGCCTGCCGGGGTCGGCCGCCTGGATCGCGGCGCGGCGGAAGTAGGCGATGTCGTCGCTGTCCGGTCGATTGACCAGGAGCGTGCACGCCGCGAGGCCAAGTCCTACGGCAAGAACAATCCCCCACGCCGCGATGGGGTCGCGGGCAGTTGGCCCCGCGGCCTCGCTGGTTCCACCGCAGGCGACTGCCTGGCAATTCCACCGGTGGTGAAGCCACATCCAACATCCACCCAGCACCAGGCTCGTCGCCGGAAAGAGCAGTGTCAGAAGACCTGCCGGCCGACGCAGCCAAAGAATCAGGTGGTAGGCGAGCGTCCAACCGGCCATCGCCACCAAGAGGGCATTCAGCGCGCATCCGATCAACGCGGCCGGCGCAAGCTTTGATGCCGCAATCGCTCCGGTTACCGGATTGGATCGACCCTCGTTCATCCGCCTGTCTGCTCCGGCAGGCCCTCAGGATAACCCGATATGATCTTTCTCCCCAACCTGCGGCGACGCACACCCTGCGGCACGGCACGAACTCACGCCGCCTTGCGCGAAACGTCGAGCTGGTAGCCGGCCGCGGCCGCATCCGCGTAGAACATCTTCACCGTCTCCAGCGAATACTCCTCCAGGTCCTTGCCCACCAGGGCCAGCTTCTTGAGGATATCCGGCGTGACGGTGATCACCTGGCAGCCGATCGCATCGGCCTGGAAGATGTTCCACAGCTCGCGCGGGCTGGCCCAGATCAGCTCGATGTTCGGGTAGTCTTCCACCAAGGCCACCGCGGCGCTCATCAGCGGCACCGGATCGCGCCCCGTATCGGCCACGCGCCCGGCAAACACCGACACGTAGGCGGGCGGTCCGCCGGCCAGGGCGTCGGCCGTTTTGCGCACCTGGCGCAGGGTGGTGATCGCGGTCACGTTGACCTGCACGCCCTGGCGCGCCAGCCGGCGCACCAGCGCCGCCGACGACCGGCCGCGCGTATTGGTCACGGGTATCTTCACATACACGTTCTCGCCCCAACCGGCAATCTCGCGGGCCTGCTGCTCCATCTCGTCGAACCGGTCGGCAAACACCTCGAACGAGATGGGCCGGTCGGGAATGCTCTGGAGCACGTCCAGGGCGAACGCCCGATAGTCGGCCACCCCGGCCTTGCGCATCAGCGTGGGGTTGGTCGTAAACCCCTGGATATAGGGCAGGCCGTAGAGCCGCAGGATGTCTGCCTTGTCGGCCCCGTCGGCAAAGATCTTCACTTTCAAGTCGTTCAGCCTGTTCATGCGACCTCCCTTTCGCGTCTTGCTGAGAACGGATTCGCGCGGCTACGGCCCTCAGCGGCAAGAATCCTTTCGGCCGCCTCGGCCAGCGAGCACACCGTATCCTCCGGCGCGACCTCGGGCCGCTGCTCGTCATATCCCCAATCGATCCACAGCACCCGGCAGCCCGCGCGCCGGCCCGCCTCCACGTCGCGCCAGCGGTCGCCCACCATGTAGCTGGCCGCCAGATCGACGCCGAATCGGGCCGCGGCCTCGACGAGCAGTCCCGGCGCCGGCTTGCGGCATGCGCACTGGTCCGCGTCGTCGTGGAAGCACGCGAAAACGCCGTCCAGCGGCACCCGGGCCGCCAGCGCGCGGTGAATCGCCTCCACGCTCTCTCGGCTGGTCGTGCCACGGGCCACGTCGGGCTGGTTGGTGACCACCAGGGCCAGGAAACCCGCCGCCCGAAGTCGTTCGACCGCCTCGACCACGCCGGGCAGAATTTCCAGCTCCTCGACATTGCGCGGCGGATAGGGCCGCCCGTTGCGTACCAGCGGGCGATTGATCACCCCGTCGCGGTCGAGGAACACGGCTCGGGTCTTGGGTGAGTTGCGTGGCATGAGCACGTAGCGTGTCTGGCGGCTTTCGTGGTTTCCTTGTGGGCGCGGTCGGGAGACCGCGCCGCAACTTGGCGCGCCAGCGCGCGGGGCCACGAACCCTCTCAGGCGGCGCGACGCGCGGCCGGGCGCTCGGCGCCGACGGATTCCCATTTTGTCTCCGCGGCCTTCAGTGCCGGATGGGATACCAGCAGGTGCCAGATGAGCGCCTGGAAGCTCTCGGTGTGCGGGGTGACGTGGGCGGCATTGACCGTGGGAACGATCACGCACGCATCGGCCACCTGGGCGGTATATCCGCCGTTGCGCCCCACGATGCCCACGATGCGCGCGCCGACCTGGCGCGCGGATTGCAGGGCACGCACCAGATTGGGGCTCACACCCGCTTCCAGGTTGCCGCCGCCCACGGAGATCACCAGCACGGCATCGCGGTCCGAAAGCCGGCTGGTGCGCAGCCACTCGACGAACACGCTCTCCCAGCCGTCGTCGTTCGTGCGCGCGGTCAGCTCCGATACGTTGTCCGTGGGCGCGTAGGCCTCGAATTGGGCCAGCTTGCGGAAGTCGTTCACCGCATGGGCCGCGTGGGCTGCGCCGCCGCCTACGCCCAGCACAAACAACCGCCCGCCCGCGGCCCGGGTGGCCGCTAGCAGCTCGACTGACCGGGCGATCGCTCCGGCATCCAGCCGGCCGAGAATCTCGACCGCCTCGTCGAGATACTGTTTGACGAAATCCATGACCGGTTCCCTCCCTGGAACGCTCCCTGGAACAGCCTGCTTTGCGTCTCGACTCCTGCGGTTGCTTCAGCAGTGCAGGGGTAGCCACCGTCGGCAGACGGTGGATGGGCTGGTGCGGATACCACATCGACCCCCGGCCCCCCACGCTCTGGCGAGCGTGGCTACGATTATCAGCCACACGCTCGCGCTCGGGTCGTCAAACTACCATGCCCTCGGCACACAACGCGCTGAATTCCTGCAAACCCTCGAACGAACCGATCTCGAAAAACCGCTCTTTCACTTCGTAGCCGGCCAGTTGCCCAGCGGCGAGCAGCCGGCCGTAAACGTCCGCCAGGTCGCACGGCTCGTCGGGCGGCAGGCCCGCAAACACCTCGGCCCGAAACACCCCCAGCCCGTAGTCGATATGGTCCATCTTCGGATCGGGATGGCGCTTGTCGTAGCGCAACATGCGGCCCTGCTGAAAGCGCACGTTGCTGGTGTCCCAGCGTCCCTGGTTGCGATGCACGGTCATCAGCGCCGGCTGTCCGCTTTGCACAAACGCCGCCTGCACGGCCGCGTAGTCGCAGGGCAGATAGGAATCGCCGTAGATCACGAAAAACGCCTCGCCCAACAGCGGCAGTGCACGGCGCACCGCCCCGCCCGTGCCCAAGGGGCGCCGGCCGTCGGAGCTGTATTGCACCTGAAGACCGAAGCGGCTGCCGTCGCCCACGTAGCGGTGGATCACCTCGCCCAGGTGCCCGGTGCAGAGCACCACGCGCTTCATGCCGCGGCTCTGGAGCAGCTCCAACTGCCGGCCGATAAACGGCTGGCCGGCCACCTCGACCATGGCCTTGGGCACGGACTGTGTGAGCGGGCGCAAGCGGGTGGCCAATCCGCCGGACAGCACGGCAACAGGAAACAAGGGGCTGGAACTCATGGCTGGACGAGGGTCTTGGTGCCCTCGAAATCGAAACGGAAACGGACCTCGCGCAGTCCGGCCTGGCGCATGGCGCGGCGCAGCCGGGCACGATCCTCGGCATAAAACATCAGAAACCCGCCGGCCCCTGCGCCCACCACTTTGCCGCCCAGCGCGCCGTTTTCTCGGGCGAGCCGATACCAGTGGTCGATCTGGGGATTGCTCATCTGGCCGGAGCGCTTCTTCTTGTGTTCCCAGTGGACGTTCATCAGTTCGGCGAAGCCCTGCAAATTGCCGGCCTCGAGCAGTTGCCGGCTCTGGATGCCGAGCTGCTTGGCGAAGTGCAGGTTGTCGAGCATCGCCGCGTCCTGGCGCTTGCTCTTCTCGTCCTGCTCCTTGAGCGTCTGGGCCGCACGCCGGCGAAAACCCGTGAAAAACAGCAGCAGGTTGTCCTCCAGGTCGTAGAGCACGTCGGGCTCGATCCTCAGCGGCGCGACTTCCACGCGATCGTCGGGCAGGAACTCGAAACAGCGCACCCCGCCGAACGCCGAAATGTATTGATCCTGTTTGCCCACCGGCTCGTGCAGGATGTCGATCTCGATGTGGCAGGCCTGTTCGGCCAGCTCCCGGGCGTCGATCGGGTGGTTGCGGAAGGCGTGCAGGGCCTTCAGCAGCGCGGTGGTGAAGCTGCCCGAGCTTCCCAGGCCCGAGCCCGCGGGGATGTCGGCCATGCTGGTGATTTCCAGCGGCGGCCAGTGGCCATCCAACAGGCGCAGCGCCTCGCGGATCAGGGGGTGTTCGATGCGGTCGATCTGCTCGACCGATTCGAGCTTGGAATACTTGAGGATGAACTGCTCGACGAAGGCGCGGTGGATCGTCAGATACACGTACTTGTCGATGGCCGCGGCGATCAGGGACCCGCCGTACCGGCGATAGTACGAGGGCAGATCGGTGGCACCGCCGCCGAGCGAAATGCGCAGGGGACTGCGAACGACGATCACGGCCCTACCGCCGGAATCTGGGCGGCCCTACCGTCGGAACCTGGACAACCGCTCCTCACCCGTCACAAGGAGGGAATCTTATAGCCACCCAGGTCCGATCCGTCAACGTCAGAAGAAAAGGTGACAGGTACCAAATTTGGAGAACCTGGATAATATGGGGTGCCAAGAAGGTGCCCGTCACCGGATCTGAAACAGGTGCCTAGCACCAAATCTGGGTAAAATGCACAACGTGGGACACGGCGCGCCTTTACGCGGCCCTTTCCCGCCAGCCCCACACGCGCCCAAGCAAGGCGAGCGCCAGATAGACCCCGGCGGCCACCAGCACGATCGCCGGGCCGCTGGGCAGTCCCCACACGAAACTGGCCCCCAGCGCGCCGCTCACGAGCGCCATGCACAACAACGTGGCCAGGGCCATCATCTGCCAGAATCGCCGGGCCAGTTGACCGGCCGCGGCCGCCGGCAGCGTCAGCAGGGCCACGACCAGCACGATCCCCACCAGCCAGACCATCAGCACCACGGTCAGCCCCACCAGACAAAGCAGCAGCAGATAGTAGGCCCCGGAGCGGATTCCGCGCAACTCCGCATGCTGCTCGTCGAAACAGACCGCCAGCAGCTTGTTGTGAAGCCCCACGGCCAGCACCACGATCAACACATCCAGCCCGGCGATCAGCCACAGATTGGATTGGGCCAGGTAGTTGATGTCTCCCACCAGGAAGCTCATCGGGTCCACCGCGGGGATGCCGTGGAGCAGCAGCAGCCCAAGGGCCATGCCCGAGACCCAAACCGCGCCGATCACCGTGTCTTCGCGCTCCCGGGCCAGCAGGCTCACCAGGCCGATCGTGACCGCGCCGACCAGCGCGGCCACGACCGCCCCGTAGATCGGATCGAGCCATTTCCAGCCCGCGTGGTGCTGGAGATAGACCGCGGCGCCGATGCCGCCGAGCACGCAATGGGCAATGGCCGCGGCCAGATAAGAGATGCGACGGACCACCACGTAGGACCCCAGGATGCCGAAGGCCACACTCGCCAGCAGGCCGGCCACCAGGGCGTAGCGCAAGAAGGGCACATGCGGGTCGCTAAGCGCCGCGGCCAGTTCCACCAGGGCCCGGCGCACCGCATCCAGCGGCCCGGTGCCCGCGGCAGCCGACTGCCCGCCGCCGCCCAGCGCAGCCAACAGGCCCACCGTCCTATCCGTCAGTTGATTCAGCATCCTGATTCCCCGGAGAAAGCACGTCGCCGTGGCGCACCGCGCGGACCTCGCCCTCGTAGATTTCCTGGAGCAACTCCCCGGTGAGTCGGGCCGTGGGATGGACCACTACGCGGCGGTTCACACACACCACGGTCTGGACCCACTTCGACACCACGCCCAGGTCGTGCGAGACCAGCACGATCGTCATTCGGCGGTTAAGCTTCTTGACGATGTCGAACAACTGGGCCTCGAACCGAGGGTCGACGTTGGCCGTGGGTTCGTCGAGCAGCAGGAGTTCAGGCTCGCTGCACAGTGCCCGCGCAATCAGCACGCGCTGGCGCTCGCCTCCGGAAAGCGCGGCAAACAGCCGCTGTCCTCGGCGCCGCATGCCCACCGTCTCGAGCGCCTCCCACGCCGCGGCTCGGTCTCCGCGCCCGTACCACCCCAAGCGCCCGCGCAGTCCCGGTCTGCCCAGGCGCCCCATCAGCACGATGTCCAAAGCGGTGACCGGGAACAACGGGTCGAAGCGCAGATGCTGGGGCATGTAGCCGATGCGCAGGCGCGCGTGGTGAGGCGGCCGGCCGAAGACCTCCACGCGGCCGCGCTCGGGCTTGAGCAGCCCGAGAATCAACTTCAGCAGCGTGGTCTTGCCGCCGCCGTTGGGCCCGACCAGGCACACCGTTTCCCGAGGTGCCACCGAGAGCGTCACGTCTTCCAGCACCGGCACGCGCCCGTAGCCGAACCACACACCTTCGAGTCGCACTGCGGCGGGTTCGCGCTCGGCGGCGGATAGCGGCTGCTCGATCATGGCTCGTGCGCCTTGCCTTGCTCCCGCGGCGCGCCGGCAGGGTCGTCTGTTGCCGGCGCTTCCGGTGGGCCTGCCGGCTGCGACGGTTCCCCGCTTGCACCAGGTGGGCCTGCCGGCTGCGACGGTTCCGCAGTTGCCTCAGGTACGCCTGCGCCGGGCTGCTCCAAGCCCGAGGCAATCTGCCCGGCCAACTTCTCCAGATTGGCGAGCATGTCAGGTGCGAGCGGATCGGCGACCACCAGCGAGGCGCCCACCGCGTCGGCCACACGTTTCGCCGGCCGGGGATCATACTGCGGTTGGATGAGGATGATCCGCGCACCATGTGCGTGCGCCTGGGCAATCACGTCGTGCAGATGCCTCGTCGAGGGTGCCCAGCCCGGCCACTGGATGGCCTGTTGCCTCAGCCCATATGCCTCGCCGAAGCGGCCGAACGCCGGATGGAACACGTAGAACGTCTTGCCGCGGTGTGGCTTCAACTGCGCGGCGATGCGCTGGTCCACGGCCTCGAGGCGCGCGTCCAGCTCGCGCTGCCTGCGCTCATAGGTTTCTGCGCGGGCGGGATCGACCCTCGCAAGCGCGAGCGCGATCTGCCGGGCGTGCTCGCGCAGCAAGGGCGGCGAGAGCCAGACGTGCGGATCGAGATGGTCATGGTCCGTGCCGTGCGCGTGATCATGGTCGTCACCTGGATCCGCGTGCGACTCCGGCTGGCTTGCTTGGGCCGGTGCTGAAGCCTGCGTCAGGTCCACGATCACTGCTGAGAGTTGCTCGCCCGACAGGCGGCTGAGCAACTGCCGTTCGAGTGGCAGGCCGGTGCAAACGATCACCCGGGCCCGCCCCAGGGCCAGGGCCTCGCGTGGGGTCGGTGCATAGGAATGGGGATCCTGGCCGGGCGGGATCAGCACTTCGACCAAAACGTCCTCGCCGCCGATCTGTTCGACCAGCCACCCGATCGGCGCCACGCTGGCGACCACGCGCACTGCGTGGTCCGATTCGCCGGGCACCGACCCTTCGAGAAGCAACCAACCGGCCAGCCCCGCGGCCAAGGCGACGCCCAGCACCAGCAGGCATCCGGCAGCGAGGAACCAGGCAGGCCGGTCGCCGGGCAACGTCGGCTCGGACGGGTCGTTTGCAGAGGGCTCAGGACCGTTCATCGGCCATCCGTCCCTTCGTCATGGGTTGCCTGCGCGCCGTTGTGCACATCAGCAGCACACACCAAATGAACCGCGTCACAGTCGCTGCAGCGCCTCAGGGCATGGTTGCGGGCGAAATTGCGCCAGTGGAGGCGCTGGGCCGCGGTGAGGATTCCCGTGCCCTTGCACAGCGGACAGGCCCCGTCCAGCGCGGCCACCACGGCCGAGCGGATGAACTCCGACCGGTTGGGCACGCCCTCGAGTGCCTCGCGGAGCGCCTCGTCCACCTTGAAGGTAACGACCGTGCTCTTCGAGATGCCGGCCATGGGCGGTTCCTTGTGTGTTCGTACGTGGGCAATGGCGGAGGCGGCAAACCTTGGGTCGATCAGGCTCCCAATGTGATATTACATTGTATTACCGCCCAGCCGTGCGTCCAGCCCTGTATGTGGGTCGAGCGCCGGCGGGGGCAGGGGAGGCTGGCGCCGGCTCGCCGGGCTGAAAGAAGAGGCCCTAGTAGTCCGACACACGCGAAGTGTCGAGTTGGGTGCCACTGCTGGCTTGTCCAGCAGTGCCGAATACACGGTTGGGCAAGCCAACCGTGGCACCCCACAGTTTAGCCGTGTCGCACTACTACGTTACGTTACCGGCCATCCCCTTGCTGCTCATTGCCAGCCAGTTGCGGCCCACCCGCGAACGGTCTTGGCCCGCCGAAGGCGCCGCAAGCGTTGCCGTGTATTACATTGTAATACCGCATCCGCCTGGGCCGATCCGCAAACGGGAGCCGTGGCCTGGCGCGACGGCGCAGCAAAGGGGCGTTCCGTCTCCCATGCTCCAGCGAATGAGATTCGCCCGGACAACTGGTGCGATGGGCGGCACCTCACCAGTTTTCCTATTCCCTACAACCAGCCCGACAACATACGGGTTTTGGTGCAAATGGGCCGTCTGGTAAAGAAGCCGAGCCATCCCAGTCGATAGCGATACTTAGACTGGGCTCAGATTATCCAAGTCCGCCAATTTGCGCGGTTGTCCCACTACGTGTTTCCTCACAAGGAGTCCTCCCATGAACCGTCGTGTCCTCTTGTCGGGGTTGGTCGCACTGGGCCTTGCCCTGTTCGTGGCCACCTCCAGCGCTGAGGCGGGTCTGTTCGGCAAACGCTGTTGCGAGCCGGCCACCTGCGCTCCGGCCACTTGCGAGCCGGCCACCTGCGAGCCCGCTACCTGTGCACCGGCCACCTGCAAGCCCGGGCTGATGGCGCGCCTGAAGGCGCGTCGGGCCTGCAAGAAGGCGAACTGCTGCGAGCCCGCCACTTGTGCTCCGGCCACCTGCGAGCCCGTCACTTGCGCACCGGCCACTTGCGAGCCGGCGACCTGCGAGCCCGCTACCTGTGCACCGGCCACCTGCAAGCCCGG
>CAYXPN010000157.1:0-13259 GCA_964467075.1 uncultured Planctomycetaceae bacterium | reverse complement strand
GTGATGCCGGAAAAGGCCCCGAAATCGATCGACATCGCGCCGATCTCGGCAGCCGAATAGCCCCAGGCCGCGAAATCGCGCACCTGGCCGCCGCCATCCACGATCATCACCCAGCCCGATCCCTCCGCGTCCCAGTCGATCGCGCTGCCCCAGTAGTTGTCGCCCGAATCGTCTGTGCGGTAGAAGACCTCGCCGGGCAGCACCTGGTGGCCGGGCAGCGCCGAAAGGTCCCAGGCCGTGGAATTGACCGCGTTGATGCCGCCCGAGGCGTTGTTGACCAGCACCAGCCATCCGTTGGTGTCCACGGTGGCGGACGAGACGTTCTCGATCTCCACGTAGTGGGGCGAGCCGGTGGAGATCTCGGTGACCACCAGGTCGGAGCCGCCGAGCGAGACGGTCGATGTCCATGATGAGTCGTCGAATCCCGGTGCGGTCCAGCCCAGATCGCCGCCGGACTCGGGGTCGGGCATCAGCGGGGCATCGCCGGGCGTGGGCACGTGGTAGTGCAGCCCCGCACCCTCGTCGATCAGCGTGTCGGCCACCATCGCGCTGCCGGCCAGCCCGTAGGAAACGTCCTCGAGCTGCTCCGGATAATCCCAGTAGGCATGCGCCACGGTCTGGCCGTCGGGCATCACCAACGCCACGTTCTCGCCGCCCGCACTGAGCGCGAAGTTCGTGTGCAGATAGCCGCTTGCGTCGTAATACGGATACAAGGTATCCGACTTGCTCGAGGCAAAAACGATCAAGTACTCGCCCGGATCGAGCTGATAGGCGGGAAACGCCCACTCGGCCAGGTTCTCGTCCGGGTCGTTGTCGGTCAGATACCAGCCTTCGAGCTGGATGGCCTCGTCGGTCGGATTGTAGATTTCGATCCAATCGGAGGCCACACCGTCACCGTCGAGCCTGGTCAGCTCGTTGTCGGCCATGAACTCGGTGATCACCGGGCCGGCGTTGAGCAGCCAGCGGGGCTCCAGGGGCTCGAACCGCAGGCCCGTCCGCCGGGTCCGCGTGGTCTTGTGACTCTTGGGCTGCTTGCCTTGCGAGCCTGGCCGAGAGCTTCTGCGCACGATGTCCGCCCTTTCGCAAAACCGACGCCCCGGAGACTTCTCTGCACCGCCAGACCGCCGGGTGAGGGCCAAAGACCATCGCCTCGCCTCAGCCGCGAACTGCGGCTCGAACGCCGACGATCAGAGCTCGAACCCTCCGATTGGAGAGTGTCCGATCTCCCAATGCCATTGTGGCAAGGGATTGGGCAACCTGCAAGGATATTGCAGAATTGCCAGCCGCCGACCACCCGTCCAGTGTGGGCCGTCTCCCCCCTGACATGCAGCCGCTTGGATTGGCCGCGTGCCCGAGCGGCTATTCGATCTCCACGAGCTTCTCGACCTGGCCGGTGGTGTCGAACCGGGCCAGCAGAAACTCGGTATTCAGGTGGTGGCCGAGCAGGGTGCGGCTGCCCCGACCGCCCAGGGCCCGATACAACAGCCACTGCTGGTCGCCCACCTGCACACGGAAGCCCGCCGCCACATCATGGGCCACGGCCCGGCGCTGTTGGCCCACGGTCAAGCGGCGCCAGGTTCGGCGTCGGCGGTTGCGTCGGGGGTCGAGATCGAACCACCAGGGTGCAAACAGACTGCGCCCTTCAGCGGCCAGACCGAGCTCCAGGCCGTTCGGCGCGCACGAGAGAAGCCCGGGACAGCGCTGTTGGCGCCATTCGGGCAAGGCCAGGGGCAACACCAAGGCGCGGTGTTCCGGGGCGTCCAAACATCCTTCGTGGGTCTGGCGTGCCTCTCGGAACGACACGCCCGGCCAGAGCGGCAGGCAACTGCGATAGTCGATCGTGCCCGCCCGGCGACTCAGCACGGCATCGGCCAGCAGCAGCAGTCCGTCCTCTCGGGCCAGCAGCAGGTGGCGCTCGATGCGCAGGCCGAAGGAAAGCTCAATTTGCAGTTCCAGGTAGTCCACGTCCCGGTCGGAGACCCAGCACGACTGGGTCCACCCTGCCGCGGGCCGAGCGGCTCGCCCGTCGAAGCGGACCTCGGTGGCCCAGGGGCCGGACCAGAACACGTCGCTGCCCCAGCTCAGTTCCAGGCGCAGCGTCTGCTGGGGCCAGGCCGCGGTCAGGCGGGGTGCGCCGGGCGACCAGGAGGGACTGAGCACCGCCACACCGGCCCACTCCGAACAGGCGGCGGGCCTGGGCAAGCGGGCCTTGGTGCTGCGCGCACCAGCGCGGGCGGGCCGACCAGCGCGCCATTTGGGCAGGAAGCGCCGGGCAATCCCCCGATCGCGCCCGTCACCGCCCAGCTCCAAGGCAGCGGCAAGCAGATCGCGGTTTGCGTCTGCTGCCTGCCCGTTGCCGAACACGTGGGAACCATCCGGGCGGCTGAGCACCAACAGTTGCCGAACCAGCCATTCGAATTGGACTCGGGCCGCGGCCGAGAAGCACTGCCGACCCGCCTCGGCCGCCAGGGCGGCTGAGCGCGTCCAGCACGCGGCCAGCGGACGCATCAGGTCGAGATACAGGCCATGCGGCGTGCCCTGGCCGTCGAGCAGGTCCCCCAGTCCTCGGCTCAGCGCCCGGCGCGCAGGAAGGAGCAACGAGCGGCAAGGCACCAGTTCGGGCAAGAGACACCCCAGGGTCCACGCCGCCTCGCCGGCCAGAAGCTGGTGGGCCAGTGGATCATCGGCAACGCGCAGCGCTCGCGCCGCTCCGGCCATCGCCAGCAGGCGTTCGAGCAATGCCCACCAGAGCTTCGGCGGCAACGCCCGCGCCAGGCGCGGCACGGCTCGGGCCCAACTCACCGCAGCCAGCGCGTCGCCGGGGGCGGGATGCTCGGCCGGAGGGGTCTCCAGGTAGTCGGCCACCTCGGTTTCCAGCGTGGAATCGTCTTCCAAGCGCTCCTCGGGCAGCGGCCGGAGCAGTCCGTCCTCCTCAAAACCTTCGGCCAGCCCCCAGAGCACCGGACAAATCCGAGCGCGCGCCGACCTGTCGCTCGGCCCAGGCACGTGCCGATCTTTCAGCCGGTCCACCCACATCTGCCAGCCGTCGTCCTCGCGCCCCTGGCCAAAGGCGCGGCGGATTGCTGCCGGGGTCGCCCGGTGCCAGAGATTCGCCAAATCGAGGGGCGAGAGTAGCGCGTTTTCCGCGCACAAGTGCGCCTGGCTCAAATCCGTGATCGCCATCTTCCTGCTGCGTGTTCCTGTCAGAAGTCGTAGGGTAATCGATTTCCACCCGCCGTCTGCCCGCAGCCGGATCCGCGCCCGGTCCCGTCCGGCGAACATCCCGGGGGACTGCTCCCCAGGCCCTCGCACCCCTTGACTACTGGGCACGGCCCGAGCGCGGGTTCCAGGGTATGCGGGCCGGAGGCGGAATCGTACAATGAACAAAACGGCCGGTGACGGTTGGGTGCCACAAGGTTGGGCAGCATCCAATAGTTTTCGGGTCGGGTTGTCGCGGCCCTTGCCTGTCCGTCCGCCGGTCGATCGGCACCAGCCGTACGAACGGGACCCGTTTGCCACCGCCCACTCAAGTGCCTGCCGGGGGCACGGTTGTCAGGTCCCATTGTCTCCCATCTGCTCGAAAGGTCAACGGCCATGAAACGATCAACTGCCATAAGACGCCCGATTGGTGCGTACGGGCGTGCAAGCATCGGATGGCAATGGATGGTCGGCTGCGCGGCCTTGCTGGCTGTCGCGGGGATCGTGGGTTGGGGTTGTTCACCCCCGGACGAGAAACCTGCCGGACCCGGGACGGAGTCAGTCGAGGGCGGCGGGCCAAGTGTGGAGACGCCTGAGCAGCAGCCCGAGCAGCCCAGCCCCCCTGAGCAACCTCAGGAACAGCCCGAGCAGCCCGAGGAACAGCCCGAACAGCCCGAGGAGCAGCCTGAACCCCCCGAGCAGCCCAGCCCCCCTGAGCAACCTCAGGAACAGCCCGAGCAGCCCGAGCAGCCGGAGCAGCCGGAGCAGCCGGAGCAGCCCGAGGAACAGCCCGAACAGCCTGAGGAGCTTCCGGGCGCGCCGCCTGCTGAAGAGCCTACCGAAGGGCCGGGCGAGGGCCCGCCCGGCGCAGGGGCTTCGGCGGAACCAGGGGCAGGGCAGCCGAGCGGCGAGAACGTGGCATCGCGCTTGGGCCCGCCGCTGGTGGACCATCCGGAGCAGCTCAAACGTCTCGACCCCCAGAAACCGCTATGGTTGGATCCGAAAGGCGGACGGGTGGTGATGATCGGCCAGATTTGCCAGACCAACGCACCACTGGAGGTGTTTGCCTGTCTAAAGGAAACCAAGGAACACGAGGCGATCGTCACGGTCGACGTAGAAGCCTACAAGGTCCATGCGGCTTTGTTGGCTGTGGGGGCCAAGGTCGGCCATCCGGTGCAATGGAATCCCGACTATGTGCCCGCCACGGGCAGTGTGATCGAAGTGACCGTCCACTGGAAGGATGCCCAGGGCGAGCCACACTCGGCCCGGGCCCAGGACTGGATTCGCGACGTGAGGACCGAGCAGCCGATGCAATACGAGTGGGTGTTTGCCGGCAGCCGGTTCTGGGTGGACCCGGAGACGGGCCAGCGGCATTATGAGGCTGAGGCAGGCGAGTTCATCTGCGTGTCGAACTTCTCCAACGCCATGCTCGATCTGCCCATCGAGAGCAGTCAGGCCAACTCGGCATTGCTCTTCGAGGCCTTTACCGAGCGCATCCCGCGGCTGGGCACGCCGGTGACGATCGTGCTTCGGCCGAAGCCCGATGGGCCCGAGCAGCCGGCCCAACCGGAGCAACCCTAGGGTGCATGCTCGCGCGCACCCTACAGGCTTCTTCGCCGATGGTTGCGAGCAACCGGGGCCACCTGGGAGGAACACTTCGCAGCGCATCGCCCTCGGCGCTCACCCCAGCAGGCCCTGGAGGTGCTTCAGGCTGCGCTCGGCCTGTTCGATGGTGCCGCACTCGACGCTGAAGACGATGTCGCGCGGGGCCGACCGGCAGACCTCGATCACCCTGGCCCAGTCGATCACCCCGTCGCCGCACGCGCAGCCGACCGGCGTGCCGGTCACCTTGCCGCGCTCGGCCTCGGACTGCTGGACGGAGATGTCCTTGGCGTGCAAATGGACCAGGCGGTCCTTGACGTGTTGGAGCCAGGCAACGGGGTCTTCGCCGCTGAGGTAGCTGTTGCCGGTGTCGAAGTTGATGCCGATCGCCGGCGAGTCGACCAGGCCGTAGATGCGATCCAACCCGGCCGGGGTCTTGCTGTACTGCTGGTGCGGCTCCAGGCCGATGACGATTCCCCGGGGCTCGGCCACCGCGACGGCTTCGTGGAGGGCATAGCGCATCAGCAGGAAGTCTTCTTCCTCCGTGGTCCAGTCGCGCTTGGGGCCCTCGTCGGTGTTGACCACCGGGGCCCCGCATTCCGCGGCGAAGCGCACGGCCTGTTTGAGATACTCCGTGCTGATTTCCGGTTTGCACAGCGGGGTGTGGGCCGAGAGGCTCGACGGCTTGACTCCCACCCGCTCACATACCCGGCGTATCCGGTAGGGGTCGTCGAGCATGGAGACACTGTGGAAGTAGCCGGCCTCGCTGAACAGCTCGCGTCCCCAGTGCACAATCGGTTCGACGTACTCGTAGCCGAATTGCGCAGCCTTTTCCACGCCCCATTCGAACGACTTGTCCGAATGCCGCACAAACTCGAGGTTCAGCCCCAGCGAGATCTTGCCCATTGGGTGTCCTCCTTGTCGGTTTGAGTTTACCGTGCTAAATCACCGTGCGCGATTCGGGTACAGGTCGCGGCCAATTCGTTTAACGGCAAGCCGGAGGCGCTCTTTTTCGCGTCCCCTCTTACTTGGCCATGTCTTCAAATTGCGCACGGTGATTTAGGTGCCGGCCGCGAACTCAAGCCCGCGCAGCCGCCCAAACAGCATACCACGCCAGACCCGGCAAGGAAGCCCCCGGGGCGTCACCGACCGTCGAATGCGGGCGAGATGGACGCCGGCGTCGAGAGCGGCCGGCCGGTGCGCGTAGAAATAGCGATGGGCGTGGCCGACGGCGAGCCGCTTACCGTCAGCCGGCGGTTCAGTCGGTGCTCTACTCGACGCGGTTGGCGGTTCCGCCCGAACCGGGCACTCACGGGGCACCCGCTTGCGGGTCCGGCTCGCCGCGCGCCGGGTGCCACGGCTGGCTTGTCCAGCCGTGCGCGTCTAGCAACGGAGACAAACGCGCGTCAACCGCACGGTGCTTTCAGCCACCCTCACCCGGCCGCTTGCGCGGCCACCCTCTCCCGCTTCGGCGGGAGAGGGGAGGTTCACGATTCGATCCGCCCGCGGCAGCAGCCGGAAAGGGGCGACACATGTGTCGCCCCTACTGGATCACGCCAGGACCTATTGCGAGCGCTGGCCGCCCGGTGGTGCGTCCCGCTGCTCTCGCAGATTCCTACAGATACTCGGCCAGCAGTTCGGCACTCGGGCGGGGGATCACCACTTCGGAGACCAGCAGTCCGCGGCTGCGCGCTTCAGCCGCCGCGGCCTGCACTCCCGCGCGCACGTCGGCCACGCCGCCGGTCATCAGGCACAGTCCCTTGCCGCCCAGGGCCATGGCCACGTGCAGCCTGAGCAGCGTCACGCGCGCTGCCTTGGCCGCGGCGTCGGCCGCGGCCAGCACACTGGTGCCGCTGAAGGTTTCGACCACGCCCAGCGCACCGACCTGATCGGCCGGGATAGTGACGGACTGGCCCAGGGCGGGAAATACCGATTCGTGCACGTTGGCCACCATCAGATGATCGATGAGCGCTTCGCCCGCCGCGCCCAGTCCGGCCTGGACCGCGGCTTCCACGTCGCTCACGCGCCCGCCGATGATGATCAAATACTTGCCCGAGCAGATGGTCCGGGCGACGAGCAGCTCGACCGCGGCCGCCTTGAGCATGGCGTCCTCGATCTGGTAGCCCACGCCCACGCTCGAAAGCTCCAGGGCACCGATGGCTTTGGCAGTGGTCATGGCAGGTTGATGGTGATGTATGGGCTGATGACGGGGAATTGGAATCGCTGCGAGGGCGATTCCCGGCTGGTTTGTACTCTACTCTCCTGGCCCGCCACGTGCTGCACCGGCGAAAAAAACCGGCGAGGCGCCGGCGTGAGCCGGCGGTTCATTCCGCGGCGCGGTTGGGCGTGTTTGCTGATTTCACGTGAACCGGGGGCTGACGCTCCCGGCTCGCCACGCCTACTGCGCGTCGATCCATACCACACCGTCCTCCACTGCGCGCACCAGGCCGTCGATCGAGGCGTGGACCGGGGCCCCCAGGGCGGGTTTGCCGTCGGCCGCGGGCGGGCGACCGACGAGCTGGCCCTTGCGCACGCGCTGCCCCGGCGCCACCGCGGGTTCGCACGGTGCGCCGATGTGTTGCTTCAGCTTGATGCCCACGCGCCGGGCCGGCAGCAACTGGTCGCGCAGGGGGCCCACGTTGCGAAACGCGCTTAGTCCCAGCTTGCGAATCAGGCGGCCCATGGGGGCCCGACGATTGGCCATGTGCAGCTCGGGACGTTGGGCGTTGAAGGGTGGACTGTCCCAGCGCCGGCCCGCAGCGGCCAGGCGGCGTTTGTTTTCGGTGCAGACGTTCTTCGGGTCGAGGTCTTCGGGGCAGGAGTAGAGGCTGCACAGGTTGCACTCGCAACAAAAGACCGTGCCCTGCACATTGGCCTGGCCCACGAGGTTGAAGCCCAGGCTGCGCATGGCCAGGTGGGGCTCGATGGGATGGCCCAACAGCCAGCGCGGGCAAAGCTCGGTGCAGTAGCTGCACTGGTCGCAGGCGCTGCGCCCGATGCGCGCGATCTGGTTCCAGTCCTGGCGCCGGCGGCGCACCAGCGTGTGGTCGGGTGGCAGCACGATCACGCCGCCCGTGGTCTTGTCGACCAGGGCCTGATGGTCCTCCTCCAGGTAGCCCATCATCACGCCGCCGACCAGATACTGCGCCTCGACGACGGTTGCTCCGCCTGCGGCGGCCACGCACTCGGCCAGGGTCACGCCCACGGGCACGCGCAACGTGACCGGCTCGGCCACGGCGCCGCCGATGGTGAGGAACTTCTCGGTGACCGGCTGCCGGGGCGCAAGGGCCACGTTTAGGGCGGTCTCGACATTGATCACCACCGCCCCGACCGCCAGCGGGATGGCCCCCGGCGGCACCACGCGCCCCAGCACGTCGTAGACCAGGATCATCTCGTCGCCTGCCGGATAGGCGTCTGCCAGGGCAGCGATGTCGATGCCCCGCGGGGCCTTGCTCTCGACCAGGGCGCATACGTCGTGGTATTTCTCCTTGATGCCGATCACCCCTCGGGCCGCGCCGACCAGGTGCATGGCCGCCAGCGTGCCCGCGAGCACGGTGTCCACGTAGTCGCGCAGCACCTCCTTGTCCTTGTGGAGCAAGGGCTCGCACTCGGCCGCGTTGACCAGCAGCGTGTCGGCCCGGCCGGCCAGCTTCACGTGCGTAGGAAAACCGGCGCCGCCGGCCCCCACCACGCCTGCCTCGGCCACTTGTTCGAGCTGGACGTTTGCCATCGTGATTGCTCGTGGATGCCCTGCTGCCCTGCCGGCTGCGTTATGTGCGGCTGCCCGCGGGGGCCGACCTCCCGCAATCCGGCCTGCTGACGGTGGAGGTCCTCTGCACTGGCTCTGTGGCACAATCGGACGCGCATGGAGGGCCACGCTCCGTCGTGGCCGCCCCTGAATCCTCCTAGTATAGCTTGCCGCTGCAGTCTTGTCCCGGCCGTGGCCGAGACGTTATCGCTTGATTCACAGCGTCCGGGTGGTTAGTTTGGAACAGAACCGCCCGTGCCTCCGGTTTCGCCTCCACTGCGAGTCATTTCGTCCCAGGTCCTTTGCGACGAATGGAAAGGAACCCGCCATGATCCATCCGAACGGCCATCTATCAGGGCAATCGTTCAACGCTCCGCCAGGTGGCGCCACACCGCGGCGGTGGACGCGCCGCGGTTGGCTCGGCGCGGCGTTGGGGGCCGTCGGTTCGGCCGCCGCGGGAACTGCGGTTCTGGCCGGTCGTCGCAAATCCGCGGCCGCCGAGCGCACTGACTGGCAGATGCGGCTCTCGGCCTCGTCGATCAACTACGCGAGTCTGCCTGTCGAAGCGGCCTGCCAGCGCATCGCCGCGCTGGGGTTCGAGGCGATCGACATCTGGTCGGCCCACGCGGGCTGTCCGCATCTGGACGATGTGCTCGACCGAGTAGGCCCGGAAGGCCTCAAGGAGCTGCTCGCCAAACACAAGCTCAGACTCTATGCGTTCTCCGTCTATCGCGGGGGCTATCCGAAGTATGCCGAGCTGCTGGGCAAGTCGGGCGGCGGAGTCGCCGTGCGCGGCAGCAGCGGGGCATGCCCGCCCGAGGAACTCTCGCAGCGCATGAGGGCCTTTATCGAGAGCCTTCGGCCCGAGGTGGAACTGGCCGAAAAGCACGACTCCTACCTGGCCATCGAAAACCACGGTAACGCCCTGCTCGACTCGCTGGATTCGTTCAAGGCGTTTGTGGACCTGAACCGCCATGCGCGCCTGGGCATCGCCCTGGCGCCCTATCACGTGCAGGGACGCGGCCAGTCGGTCGAAGATGCCATTGCCATTGCCGGCAAGCAGTTGTTCTATTTCTATGCGTGGCAGCGGGCCCCCGGGCTGGGCCAGCTTCCCGGCCACGGGCCAACGGACTTCACGCCTTGGATCGCGGCTCTGGCAAAGATCGACTATCGCTGGTACGTCAATCCCTTCATGCACCACGAACCAGCACCCGACGTGATGGGTTCGGCACTGGCCCGCGCGCGCGACTATCTGGGCAACTGCTGGCAGAAGGCGGTTGCCCGTTGACCCGCGGGCCGGGGCAGTGCGCGGCCGGAACGGTGCCGGGGTCGGAACAGCACGCGCCGCGGCGTTGCGGGAAGGTTGTTTTCAAAGCTGGAAGAGGCTTTGGTGCGACTCGATCTCGTCCTCGAGCTCTCGCACCAGCGCGACCATATCCTGCGTGGTCAGCGGGAGCGCAGCCGCCTGGGCGTTGAACGGGCGCACCGCGTTCTGGCCCACGGAAGTGATTCCCTTGAGCGAGCACAGCACGTTGGCCAGCTCCACGCAGCGCACCGGAAGCTTGTCGGACTCGTCATATTCCATGGAGGCGTGGTGATAGCGGATCGCCGACTTGACCACGGGCGGGAACTTCCAGGCTTCAGCGACCCGCTCGCCGAGGGTCGTATGGTCGAAGAGGAGGAACCTCCGCTCACACTGGATCAGTGTCTTGCCCGGTTCCAGTGACTGCATGATCTTGCAGAACTGCGGGTGGACATACTGGTCTTCCAGCACGATGCCGATATCGTGCATCATGCCGGCCAGGAAGATGTCTTCGTAGTTGGCGAAGCGCAGTCGCTTGGCCACCAGCCGGGCGCAGAGACCCACGGACACCAGGTGTCGCCACAGCCCCGTGCGGCTGTAAGTCTCGATGCCGCCTCGGGTTCTGAACAGCTCACTCACACTGGCCGTCAGGGCCAGGTTGCGCAACTGCTTCGGGCCCAGGTAGGTGATCGCCTGCTGGAGATTGGTGATCTCGTGGCGTGTGGGATACGCCGACGAGTTCACGCACCGCAGCACCCGCGCGGTCAGGGCCGGGTCGCCCTCCAACACCCCCTTGTACTCCGCGGGTCCCGAGTCCGGATCGTTGAGCACCTCCACCACCCTCAGCGCCACGTCCGGGAAGCTGGAAATCTCGTCGATCTGTTGGGCCACCTGGCTGAGCGTCGGCCGCGACGACGGATTGACTTGGATCGTACGCATGCGGTTCCCACTCCTGGTTCCGCGAGCCTGAGAACGATTCGCGCCGGCTGTGCCCGAATGCCTGGAGGCCGTTCCGTGAGACGGACGCCCCCCTCATGCTGGGGGATCGGGCGATTGTCCTGAAAACTATAGCATCCAGGATTTGAGAGGAGGCGGGGGCGGCGTCCCGCACCCGGAATTCCGACCTGATTGACTCGCACCCGGCCGAGGCGATAGAATGATTCTCGGGCAAGGGTTTCCCCCCAGGCGACGGGGAGACAGGCTGATGAAGCCCGCCTTTCTGCTAGCGATCGGGCTGTTGCTGGCGGCCGCCACGGTGCCGGCAAGCGCCCAACAGGCGACCATTGCCACGCCCTTTCATTCACTCGGCGACAGCTTCTTCGAGCACATGGGCTCGCATTGGAGCTTCAACTGGGGCAATCTGAACGTGCAGTTCGGCGCGCCCAATATCGCCGCGCCGCAGTTCGGTGGTTTCGACCCCAACGCGGGCCTACGCACCGGCTGGTACAAGCAGGGGCCCGACTGGGACTTCGGCATCAACCTCTGGGCTGCGCAGGGCAGCCGCCGCAGCCATGTCTCGCAGGTGCCCAGCATCACGCTGATGGACGGCCAGACCGGCTTCTTTTCCGACACGTCGCAAAGCCCGTTTGTGATCAGCTTCATCCCCGTGGTGGGCGGATTCCCGGCCTATGGCGTGCTCACTCCGCGCATGCTGCCGCCGCCCGCGGCAGTACCTATCTACCAGGGATTGCCGGGCGGGCTGATGGCGGTTCCCGACGCGGCTCCCTTGGGGGGCCCGGAACGGATCCAGGCGCTGCGCCAGCAGATTGAGCAGCAGCGCGGCCCTTCGCCCCACGCCTTGCCCGCCCCGCCCGCGGCCGTGGCACCCCTGGATTCGGCCCGGGCCCAGGCCCACCAGCGTCAGGTGCCCGCCGCACCGGCACCGGATCTGCTCGGTGGCCCGGGGCCGGCCCGGGGCCCGGCAGGCGACGAACACCTGCCCGGCGTTCAAGCCGCCCCGCCCGCGGGCCTCGGCGCACTCAGCGCGGCCCAGCAGAGTTCGGCCGGGCGCGCCGTGCCCAGCGTGGCCGAAGCCGCGCGCATGCACCGGATGGAACAGGCCGCCGAGCAAGAGAAGGCCCGGGCCCTCTTCGAGCGCGGGCTTGCGGCCGAAGAGTCGGGCAAGCTCGGCGTGGCCCGCATCTACTATCATTCGGTGGCCCAGCGCGCCTCGGGCGATCTGCGCCAGGAGGCGCTCAAGCGCCTGGCGGCCTTGCAATCGCCGGGCTCGCCGTAGGACGATTGCCGCGGCAGCTACTCTGCAAACAATGCGTGTGCGCAGCGCGAGTTTCCGGAAAGTCGCCTGCGCGTAGTCCACTCCTGCGGACGGTGGTCCCGGTTGCTGGCAACCGGCGCCACGAAGTCGCAAGAGGTCGGGCAAGTCATGCGTCCCGGGCAGAGCAAGAAAGACACTACGCTGGAAGATGTCACGAGCAGCGAGAATGCGACGGAGTCGCTTTGGTAGGCACCTCTTGCCGGCTCGCGCCAGGCACAGTCCCACGTTGTTCCGGGATACGACTATCTGCCTGATTAAGCCGGGAAACCTGGAATACAAGGACCCAATAGCAAGACATTAATCCAATTCATGTTCTGCCAGACTATCCCGCTTTGATTTCAGATAAGCAATTCCACGTTGAACCGCTCTGTTCGCATTTCGTCCCCGGCCGCGAATCTCCTTTGTTCGTTCTCGAAATTCACCCTTGAACTTGCCTGGATCAACGAGGTAGTTATCAAAAGAATCAAATACCTTGCTTTGCCAATGCTCGCGTTCATCTCGCGTCCTTGCTTCTTCACCTTGGGCAATAAGATCGTCAATCTGCTTTCGCCATCCTTCCCGCGCGCGATACTTCTCAAGGACCGTTCGGCCTTTCGATTTACTGGCATCAGCGTCATTGAATGGCTCCTCTTTTCGTTTTCGAGACGAGCGCCCCCAAGGCATCCAGATTGCCACAATAATGGCTGCCAACATAGTCCATCGCACGATCTCGAACCATACAGTACCCGACATACCTGTAAACCAATCACGAACGACTCGAACCACCTCAGGCAAATCGACGAATATGCCAGCAAGATCACTGATCCACCTAATGATTCTATCAGACATAGATACTACAACTGCTAGTGTGGTTCCTATGCCCTTTTGCTTCGATTTTCCCACCATGATTCGCCCCCCCTTTGCTTTCCGCCCCGCGTACCCAATATGGGATGCACGTGGGCGCATTCCAACACGGCATGGTTGAAAAACAACCGCTCAATCGCTAACGCCACGGAACCCAAGTAGTTGTATCAAACGCGACTCGGCACCAATCCCTCCACGTCGATCGCTGGTAGATAAACACAGGTTCAAGCTCGGCATGGTACACGTCGAATTTCAATCGGCATATTCCAAGGAACTTGTACTTATCATCC
>CAYXPN010000156.1:0-13270 GCA_964467075.1 uncultured Planctomycetaceae bacterium | reverse complement strand
CTCTTCGAGCAGCGAGGCGAGCGATGAGCAAAACACAGGGGAACACGGCGCACCGAGACTTTCCCCGTTGGTGGCGGCTGGCCCTGTTGCTCCTCTGTGCCGTCGCCCTGCCGCTCGCGGCCGCGGCTGCCGACCGCCACACGCCCCGTAGCAACCCGGCCGAGGCCGGCCCCGTCGAGCGCACCCCGGCTCGGGCATTCCAGTCGGAGCGGGAGGTTCCCGTGGTCGCGTCGGTGGACGTGGTGGTCGTCGGCGGCACAGTGGCCGGCGTGGCAGCCGCGCAGTCCGCCGCGGGCGAGGGCGCCAAGGTCCTCCTCGTCGCCCCGCGAACGTACCTGGGTGAAGACATCTGCGCCACGCTGCGCCTCACAACGGAGGAAGGCCGCGTGCTCCAGACCGAGCTGGAGAAACAGCTCTTCCCGCAAGGGCAAGCCACCACGCCCGGTCGTGTGAAGTCCACGCTCGCCGCGGTGCTGTTGGATGCCGGCGTGGAGCCCATGTTCGCCTCCTATGTGACCGACGTGCTTCGAGACAAGGGCGGGAAGCCGTGTGGTGTGGTGGTCGCGAATCGTGCCGGCCGGCAGGCCATTGTCTCCCGGGTGATCGTCGACGCCACGGAGCACGCCTGGGTGTGCCGCCGGGCAGGCTGCGAGTCGGCCCCGTGGTCTGGAGGGAGTGTGCGCTTTGAACAGGGCGTGCTGCAACTGGCCGGCGACGACGGGTCTGCCACACGCCCGCGCACGCGCACCGACGCGGTCAAGTTCAGGCTTCGCACGGACGAACTGGACATCGAGGTACACGACCTGTCCTTTGCGTCCCTTGACAGGGCAAGACAGGCGGCCCGTGACCGAACCTACGCAGAAGACCTGCTGCGCATGTCCGAGTCGCTCTTTTGCGTGCCGCCGGCGCACATCGTGTGTCGCAAGTCTCATCGCGAATGTGCGGACGGTCCGGTCCGGGACCTCGGACACTTTGAGCCCCAGGGGCAGGAGTGTCTTTACGTGCTGAGCGGCTGGGCGGATATTCCCCGCACCAAAGCGGCCGAACTCCTCCGGCCCGCGGCCATGGCCCGCATCGGCCACCAGATCGGCCGCGCCGCGGCCGCCGAGGCGAGAGCAGCGGCGCCGCCCGCGGGCGTACACGTGCCGGGCGACCCGGCCGCGGCAACGGTGCCGGGCGACGTAAAGGAGATTCTGCAGGGTGCTCGCCCAACGGATGCGGGCCTGCCGACGATCCCGTGCGAGGCCACCAGTCTGCCGGTGCTGGCAGAGGTGGATGTGCTGGTTGTGGGCGGGGGCACCGCCGGGGCCGCGGCCGGGATCGCGGCTGCGCGGCGCGGTGTGCGCACGCTGGTGGTCGAATACCAGGAGGGCCTGGGGGGCATCGGCACGGTGGGCAAGATCGGCAGGCCGTACCATGGCAGGCCGGTGGGCTTTGCCAGCGAGGTGCCGTATCCCGACTTCACCGAACAGAAGATCGAATGGTACCGCAGAGAACTCGGCAAGGCCGGGGGAATGATGTGGTTCGGTGCCCTCGGCGCGGGCGCGCTGGTCGAGGGCAACACGGTGAAGGGTGCCGTGGTGTGTACTCCAGACAGGCGGGGCGTGGTGCTCGCCAAGGTGGTAATTGACGCCACCGGCAGCGGCGACGTGGCCGTCTGTGCGGGCGCAGACTCCATGTACGGCGCCGTGGAGCAGGGCGACATCGCCCTGCAAGGCAGCGGTCTTCCCGAGCGGAAACCCGACCGCTCAACCGTCAACACCGACTACCTGCTGGTCGACGAGACGGACATGGTCGACGTATCGCGGACCCTGGTCGGCGTACACACGAGGTCCGAGGAGGCGAAGGCGTACGATTTCGGCACACTGATCCAGAACCGCGAGCGGCGGCGGGTGGTCGGCGATTTCGTGATGCGCTACGTGGACCAGATCGCCGGTCGCACCTATCCGGACTCGGTGGTCTGCTCGGCAAGCGACTATGACTCTCACGGCTATCCCAGCTCGCCCTTCTTCTTCCTGTTCCCCCACGACGAGGTGTCGCGCACGCAGAACCATCCGGCGCCCGGCGGCAACTGCTACACGCCCTATCGCTGCCTGCTGCCGCGCGGACTGGAGGGCATCCTGGTGGCGGGCCTGGGCATCAGCATGGATCGCGACGTGACGGCCTTGATGCGCATGCAGCGGGACATCGCCAACCAGGGATATGCGGTGGGCACCGCGGCCGCCATGGCCGTGGAGGCCGGCACCACGCCCCGCGAGATCGACGTTCGCGCCTTGCAGCGACATCTGGTCGAGATCGGCGCGCTGCCCGAGGAGGTGCTGACACACGAGGACTCGTTCCCCTTGCCTGCCCCCGCGGTAAGGCGGGTTGTGGCGGAATTCGGCGAAGCGACCAATCCGCAGGAGGCGGGCAGACCGCTGGCCGTCATCCTCACCCACCGCGAAACGGCGCTGCCGTTGCTGCAGCAGGCGTTTCGGCAGGCGCGCGGGAAACCAAGACTCCTCTACGCCCAGGTTCTCGCTGTGTTCGGCGACCAGAGCGTTGTGCCCACGCTGGTGGCCGAGCTCAATGCAATCGAGCAGTGGGATGCGAGGATACTCCAGGGCCGCATGGCCGACCATGCGCACCTGCCCACCCCGGTCGATGCGCTCATCCTCTCGCTGGGCTACGCGGGCGATCGGGCCGCGATACCCGCGATGCTGCGCATGGTCGAGCTGCTTCATCGCCAGGGGGGCGCGCTGTCGCACTACCGCGCGGTGGCCCTGGCACTGGAGCGTCTGGGCGATCCCGCGGGCGCCGAACCGCTGGCCGAACTCTTGCAGAAGCCGGGCATGCGAGGATACGCCCTGACCGGCCCGCCGGCGATCGGCAATCGCGCAAACAGCATTCGAGAAATCTGTCTGGCGCGTGCGTTGTACAAGTGCGGCGACCATGAGGGCTTGGGCAGGGCGATCCTGGAGGAGTACCGGCGCGACATGCGAGGCCTGTTCGCCCGCCATGCGTGCGCCGTGCTGGGCGGGGAGGATTGATCGCTGCGTTGTCGTTGATCGGTGGATCGAGCACGGAAATCCGCAAGTATTCAGTCCTCTAAAGTCGGCCCTACACGCCGTGGCAGATCATATCGCGCCCCTTCAGGGCTTGGGGTCGGTTCCACGCCCCCAAGCCCTGAAAGCGCGCGATATGATAACCCGTGGATTGTAGAGGCGACTTCAGGCGCCTGAACAGTTACAACAACGCTTAAATGCGGGGGATTGACCCCGCTGCGACAACGGGGAGGGTGAGGCCGGCTTAAACCCGGGCTCTCCCTTAGAACTTGTAAGAGTATTACTTCCCGGGGCTTCGCTTCGCTCCAGCCCCGGCCACCCGGGGCTGCGCATCGAATTCGGCAAACAATTCCTTTACAAGGCCTTACCCGCTGCAGTCCGCCAGAAAGGGAGCGGGGGTCTTTTTCGGTCAAAAGCCGTCCCGCACAAAGAGAACCATAGCCCGAAAAAGACACCCGACCTCTTTCGGCCGCTTGCCCCAGTCCAGGGGGGTGCGTCGGGTGCGAAACGGGGCCGTCCGCTCGTTGTGGCCGGTCTCCCGACCGAGCCACCGGGCTCGACCGAAGATCTCCCGACAGGTTCTGGGATAGGCTCTGAGAAGCCGACGTGTGCCATGCCCCATTCAAGGGGTGCGTCCGGCGCGAAGCCAGGCCGTCCGATTGATCGGCCGACCGATCTGTGACACAATGATTGATGGTGAATTGGTGTTGGGCAGCGAGTTCCAACGCGCGGGCTGGCTTGTCGGGGCGATTTCGAGTGGGCGCAAAGCCTGGGATCGGACGAAGACAACCGGGCCTGCGCGAGAAAGGGCAAGGGCGCGCGGCGGTTTGGGCAGCCGGCCGCTCGCAACCGAATGCACGGCGTGGGGTTATGAATAGCAGGCGGGCAAACCGGGACGCGACTCCAGACGCCGGCGGTGCGGGCCGCCGGGGTGTGGCCGCGCTGGACTATGTGCTCGTGCTGGCCGTGATCCTGCCCGCGGTGGCGTTTGTGATGTGGGCCGGGCCGCGGATCATCCGGCTGGTGAACGAGATGACCTGCGTATTGGTTTCCTGGCCGTTCATGTGAGGGGCGTGTTGCGGTGGCTTTGCACCGTCGCGGCCCGGCGATCGGCAAGGCTGCGGGGCCAACGGACGACGACGTTTCCGCCAAGAAGAGGCGCCAGATGCACGTATCGCTTTGGGACATCCTCCGGAAAGTCGATCAGGACGAGGACGGGTCGGTCAGCCTGGAGACGATCCTCATCATCGGGGCCATTGCCCTGCCGATCTTGATCTTCCTGATCAAGGTCGGATGGCCGAGGATCAAGGCGTACTTCGATCGAGGCCTGCAAGAACTCGAAGAAGGCGCCGACCAGGCGCGGAACTGATCCCAGGGGTCGCCCATGCTGGCCACCCTCGTGTTGCTGGGCCTGATCCTGGTGGCCGTGGTGACCGACCTGCGCCACCGCCGGATCTACAACTGGACAACCTATCCCGGTATTCTGCTCGCCGTCGGTTGCAGTCTGGCGGGAGCCGCGTGGCTGGCCGTGAGCGGAGCCGCGGACGAGAGGCTGCTGCGGCGACTGGGTTGGATTGCACCCTCGGAGAGCCTGCTCGGGCTGGGGGTTTGTGGGCTGGTGATGCTGGCCTGCTACGTGTTCTTCCGCATCGGCGGCGGAGACGTGAAGCTGGTGGCCATGCTCGGCGCGTTCCTGGGAGCGGAACAGGGTATCGAGGCCATGCTCTGGACGTTTGTGCTGGGGGCGTGCCTGGGGTTGATCACGCTGTGCTGGCAGGCCGGCCCGCTGGGCATTGTGCGGCGCGTGTGGCAACAAGCGCTTTGCAGCCTGCGCCTGCGCGGTTTTGCGCCGCTTTCCGGTGAGGAGCGCGCCCGGCTGCGCCAGCCGTTGCACCTGGCGCCCTGTGCGCTGGTGGCGGTGGTGATCGTGCGGTTTCCGCTGCTCGACTGGCTGCCGTGGTGAGGGACTATCCGAAAACCGGCGCGCAGCCTGGGTGGCCGGGGCTGGAGCGAAGCGAAGCCCCGGAAAACCGGCCCGTGGCTTCCCCTTTGTCGTAGGCCACGGCCACCCAAACTGTGTTTTCGGATGGTCTCTGAGCGGTTTGCCGGCCGGGTGCCCGGGCGGATCGAATCGTTTGCGGCTCGTGGCACTGCCGCGCCGGCAGCGAGGTAAACGGGAGGATGCACCCTATGGGGCGCGCAGCCGTGATTGCCTGCTTGCCCTGGCTGGGCTGCCTGCTGGCAGCGTGGCTGGCCGGCTGTCTGCTGATGCGTCTGAGCGGCTGCCGTGCGCGCCCGCTGCGCCTGCTGCGCCTGCACCGCGACCAGGGCGGTGCGGTCCAGAGCCTCAGCTTCGTGCTCACGCTGCCGCTGTTCGTGATGGTCCTGCTGTTCATCGTGCAGGTCAGCCAGTTGACGATCGCCACGATCGTGGTCCACTACTCGGCGTTTGCCGCGGCCCGCGCCGCGACTGTCTGGATTCCCGCGGACATGCCGCCCGAGGGGCCCAATTGCATTGCCTCCTACGTGATCGATCCCGAGGCCCCGGACCAGGCCTTCCCCATCCTCGATCCCGACGACCCGCGCTACGGCCCGGCCGAAGGCGGAGTGACGTTCGTCATCTCGCCCGACAGTGCGAAATACCGGCGCATCCAGGCGGCCGCAGTGCTGGCCTGTCTGCCGATCTGCCCGTCGCGCGATCTCGGGCGGGCCGTGCCCTCCGAAGTTGGCCGGGCGGTCGAGGTGCTCAAGTCGGCCTATGGTGCCATGGCGCCGCAGTCCGCGGCCAATCCGCGCGTCAGCCGGCGCCTGGAAAACAAGCTGGCCTATGCGGCCGAGCACACGCGCATCGAAATGCGCTTCTACCACAAGAATTCCGAACCGCCGCTGGTGACCTACTTCCTTGGGCCCGACTACGGCGAGTTCTACTTCAACGAGATCGGCTGGCAGGACCCGATCACCGTGACCGTATACCACGACCTGGCCCTCTTGCCCGGCCCGGGGCGATTCCTGGCCCGATACACCCCCGGTGTGAGCGGCAGCGACGAGGTCAGCGCGCGGATCGAGCGTTCCGGAAACCTCTACGTTCGTACGCTCAGCGCTTCGGCCACGCTGGGCAACGAGGGCGAGAAGCCCGTGGTCGGTTTCAGCTACGATGCCGGCGGCTACAGCGACCCTCCATCGGCGGGCTGCCTCCCGTGCCAGGGACTGTAGTCGAGCGTGGCGGCCCGGGCCGGGCGATCGTGCCCGGCATTGCGGCAGATTGATGGGAGCCCAGCGATGGCTCGCGGCGTCGAAGGCAGGGAAAAAGGTGTCAGGCACCATTTGCCGGAACGGCCCGAAGGGTGCTTCGCACAAATGGTGCCTGACACCTTTTTCCCGGGTGGCGCGTGGCTGGGCCGGCTCGCGCGTGTTGGGCGCAGCGCGGCTCGACGCTGCGCAGCGGTACACGGCGACCAGCAGGGCCAGATCACGATTCTCACCGTCTTCGCCGTGCTGCTCTTGACGATCGTGCTGGGCATGGTGATGAAGGCGGGCCACCAGGTGGACGACAAAATCCGCATGCAAAACGCCGCGGACGCCGCGGCCTACTCGGGCGGCGCGGTGCTGGCCCGGGGCGTGAACACGCTGGCGTTTACCAACCACCTGCTTTCCGACGTGTTTGCCTTGACGGCCTTCATGCGCGAGGCGCGCGATCGCCATGCCGAGTCCTGTGTGCCGCCGATCCTGGGGGCGTGGAATGAACAGGGCGGCGTGCTGGCCGGCTCCGGTTTTCCCAAGTTCGATCGTCTGGGAATGGCCATCACCGAGAAGGTGCCGCGCGAGCAGCAGCTTGTCACCGCGTACAGCGAGTGGGCCTCCGCAGCCAGCGCCAGAGTGCTGCCGATGCTCGAAGAAATCCTGGCCCAGGAGCTGATCCCGCGCTATCAGCGCGCCGTGGTCGAGGCCTTTCCCGACATCGCCCAGACCGCGGTGATGGAAGTGGCCCGGGAGAGCAGCGAGCCCGACCACGGTCGCGGGCCGATGCTCGGGGCCCTGTGGCGCACGGACGGGCAGGTGGTGGGCGGGGCGATCGAGATGTTCGACCGGACGCTGCCGGCCATTGACCCGGTGACCGATCCGCTGCTCGACCGCCAGCGCTACGTGTCCAAGGCCCGCAGCCAGCGGCGCAGCCTGGCGCGGCGCTACCTGAGCGACTGGAACCGCGAGGCGATGTATGCCTTCGACCGCGAGGCCGAGATGTCGCAGTTCGGCAATCTGTGGCGGAGTTTCACCTGCGGGCAGTTGGAGCGGCTGCTGGAGGTGGAATACCGCGAGTCGAACCTGCCGATGCTGATCGGCTCGGAGCCTTTGGAAACACCCGACCCCGCGGCCGCGCTGGCCGAAGACTACACGTTCGTGGCCGTGGTCTATTGGAAGAAGCGGCCGGTGGAGCTGGCGCGCGTGTTTGCCAGTCCGGTCGAAGGCGACCAGACGGCGTTTGCCCAGGTGCGCCTGTTCGTGCCGCGGGCCCGGCTGATCTGGAAGTGGTATCGACCGGGCTGGTCGCCCACGCCCATCGGCGGCGTGCCGGGCGAGTTTCCCCCGCTGCCGGGCGAGGTCGCGCCGGAGGACGGTTCCCAGGGCCAAGGGCGCTGGATCGTGGGCCGGCAGAGCGTGCCGACCGGCTGGAACCTGCTCAACCAGCACTGGACCTGCCAGTTGGTGCCGGCCACGGGACCGAACCTGGACGTGATCCTCCAGACGCTGCCGCCCTTGCCCGAGTTTGCCACCGCGGGCATCGTGCTGCCCAGCCTGGGACCGCTGACGAACGACGACATTACGCAAATCAGCATCCATTGATGCCTGCGACGGATACGGTAGAGCACCTCTTGGCGACGGATACGGCAGATGCAGATTTGGCAAATGCGGACACGGCAGATACGAATGAGCACTGCTTGCCGTCAAAGCGATCGAGACTGTGCGGCCAAGGCGGCCGAGCGCACCGTTCGTAGTGATCCGATTTATCGGGTCCTTCAACGACCGGACAAATGCCGTCACTGCAAACTGAAGACCGTACAAGTACGGTCACTACAAACCGTTCGTAGTGACCCGATTCATCGGGTCCTTCAACGACCGGACAAGTACGGTCACTACAGACTGCGCGCGGCCCGCCGCGGGAACTCCACCCTGGAGCTCGTGCTCTGCCTGCCCATCCTGCTGATGGTCATGGCGCTGATGATCAACTTCGGCGTGGCAGCCTGCTGGAAGGTGCGCGCCTTGACCACAAGCCGCCACGTGCTGTGGAACACGCGCTGGCCGCGCACCGGGTCGAGCGATCCGCGCCCGGCCAACTGGCCGCTTTCCGCCAGTACCGGCCTTGAGGCCCAGCGCCACCTGCCCGTGCTCGATGATCCGCGCGCGGACCACCCGGTGGTGCGCGGGCCGCTGCCAAGCGGGAACCAGGCAAATCCGGACTTGCTCGATCCCACGCGCGGGCTGCGGGGTGCTGAGGCCGAATTGACTCGCGCGTTTCCCATACTCCCTCGGGTGGGAACGAATCATTTGGAGGCCCACACCCGCCTGCTGGACGACAAGTGGCAATATCAGCGCATGGGGCTGCCGCGCAACACGCACCGGCGCATTCCGGTGATCTACACCCTGGCCCGCGCGCCCGCGGGGCTGGTCAGTGCCTACGTGGACGGGGTGGTCGGGTTGTTGCGGGCGCCGTTCCGTGCCGAACTGGCACCGCTGGATCGGGACGACGAGTTCCTGGCCTGGGAAGGCCATGCTCCGGACTTCCACCCCCGGCTGAGCCGCTTCTGCGACCTGGACCCCGCCGAGGCCCAGGACTCCGTCGACCAGCTTGTGGACCGTATTCGGGGAAAAGAAGAACGTGACAGCCAGGGCCGGCTGGTGCGGCGGATTCCTTCACTGGCCGAGCGCATGACCAACTCTTTCATCGGGCTGTATCGGCGGGTGGTCCAGCGTTTGGAGAACGTGCCCGGCAGCCAGGCCCAGATCGCCGCGCTCGAGGCCAAGATCGGCGTGCTCGAGCGGTTCAGGGATCGGCTGAGGGATGGCAATTAGAGCCCAACGCGGTCTTACAGGCGCAACCAAAGCCCGACATCGTGCCGCCTGGCGAGCCGGGAGCGCAAGCTCCCGGTTCGGGCAGAATGACCAATCACGTCGAGCTGCGAGCTGCGTGCCGCCAGAACCGGCGGCTCGCCGGTTGTTTTGCTCGCACAGGTTCGTGGCCGCAAGCAGCCGCCCTACACGCGCTGCACGCAAGCGCTGGCGACCCGCCGCCGCGCACCGCAGTACGAAGCACGGAGCAGAGACCCGTCATGGTCGAATCGAGCCGTTTCGGCGATTGCCCCGACGACCCGCAGGAGGCGCTTGGGCCCCGGGCGTCCGACGACTCTGCGCCGCACACGCACGAGGCTCCGAACAGCCGGGCAGGTGATTCCTCACACCCTGCTTCGCCACCCCCGCCGACCTTCCGCCGGTTGGCCCGACGTATCACGGATTGGACCACCCGGCTGCTGCTGGCCGGCGTGATCCTCGTGGTGGGACTGGCCTTCGGACGCCAGGTGTTGCGCTGGTGGCGCGCCGACCAGGTCGCGCCCAACGTCGGTGCGCTCGGCCCGGGGGCGACCGGGCCACAGCTCGATTCGGCCCAGGTGATCTGCTTCGGACGCGCGGGCTGGACACTGCGCCACCAACGACTCGAGGGCGACCGGCAAGCGGTGCTGGCCGCCCTGCGCGCGCAATGCCGCCCCGCGGCAGCGCAAGGCATCTCCCCGGCCGAGCCGCTGCTCTTTGAAGAGCAATCTCTGCTGGCCCGCCTGGCCTCGCAACCGGCCGTGGAGCACCAGCCCGGGCGCTGGCGCATGTATGAGTTGGACGAAGGCGTTCCCATGGTGGTGGTCCTTGCTGATGGGGGGAAAGCGGACCACCCTTCGGATGGGGCAAGCCTTGCCGCTCCGTCCGTCGGCGTGATAACCTGGGGGATGGCGGTGCCGCAGAGCAGTGCCGAATGGATACTGTACGCTTTTCAGCCGGAGGCGCGCGCGCCGCCGGCCTCCTCCGAAGAGGTGCCGATCGCCCTGCCGCCGGAGGCCGACCGCGTGCTGGCGGTGCAGATGGCCGACGGCAGCGGGATCGCGGGCTTTGAGATGGCGGGGCCGGCCGAGCGGGCCAAGGGCGTTTTCGACCGCTGGTGCGCCGAGCGCGGCTGGCGAGCCAGCGGCCCCTGGCAGGGCCTTGGCGACGCATGGTGCCGGCGTTTCGAGTCCTCGGGTCCCCAGGGGTTGCACACGGTGGATGTGCGCCTGGGTGCGACGGCCGACGGCCGGATGCGCGGAGTGGTGGCCAGTTGGGGCTTGCCCGCGCTAAAGCCAGCGGACGCAAGCGCCCCATAGGTGGGAGAACCACAAGCGATGAAAAACCTCTATGCACTGGCGATTGCCGCAACCCTGGGTCTGCTCGGGCTGGTGTGCAATCTCGCCTACTTGAACATGAAGACCCGGGACATCAAGAAAGTCGAATTCATCGGCATTGCGCCAACGGACTCTGCCGGGCGCGAACGGCGCATTGCACCGGGCCAGAAGCTGCGCGAGGAAGACCTGGTGCCGGTGGGGATTCCCGCCCCATGGGCGGGCAACCTGGACGAGTTCGCCTACTTGTATGAGGCCAAGAACTCGGTCGTAGAACGCGCGCCGTGGCGCGAGCTGCGCGGCGGCAGGCTGTTGTTGCGTGCCGACATGGACACCCCACCCGAGCGCCTGGAACTGGGCGAGGACGAAGTGGCCCTGGGGGTGCCGATTGATATGCGGCGGTTCGTGCCCGCGCTGGCCGTGCCGGGCAACCTGGTTTCGTTTTCCGTGTCGCCTTGGGCCAGCTTGGAGCCTACGCGCGCTGTGAGCGACGAAACGAGCGGCGGAATGCTCGAACCTGTGGAGGCTTCCTCCGGCGGCCCGCCCCCGGCGGTGTCGGGTCAGGTGGACATCATCGGCCCGTTTCGCATCCTTTCGCTGGGCAACCGGTTGGGCAGCGCGGACGTGTGGCGCGGAAGCCGCGCGCCCCAGGTGCAGGAGAATGTATTGACGGTGGCGGCCAGGGTGAGCGGGGGCCAACTGGAACCGAAGGCACAGAAACTGCTCAGCATCCTGGAATCGTCGGGTTTTCGCGGCGTGGGCGTGATCCTGCACCCCGCAACCAACGCGCCCAGCGGGCCGGGTGCCACGCCCTGACAGACACCATTGGGTGTCACGCAGTACACCATGAAGATCTGGTACAACAAGATCAACGAAAGCCGGCGTTCGCTCGTCGAGGTCCACGTGCCCGAGATCACCATCGGCCGCGACCCGACGAACGTGCTCTGCCTGCAAAGCCCGCTGGTCTCCCGCCAGCACGCCGTGGTGCGCACCGGCGACGGCAGGCTGGAACTGGAAAACGTGGGGCTGAATAGTTGCATCGTGGGCGAGGAAGAGGTGCTGGGCGGGCAGCGCGCGGTCTTCGAGCCCGGCGTGAAGGTGCGCATCTGGCCCTATACGCTGACCTTCGAGGTCGACAAGCCGGCGGCGGTCACCCGGCGCGAACTGGAGGCCCACCTGCGCTCGCTGATCGCGGACCTCGAGCTGCGCATCCACCGCAAGCTGCTCGACCGGCTGGATGTGTACGAATTCGAGACCGCGGCCGCGGACCCGGAAACCATCCTCACCGTGGAAAACAACATCGAAGACGTCTGCCGCGAGCTGGGCGTGTTCGAGCCGGCCAACGAGCCGCTCTTGGAGGAGATCACCGGCCTGGTGCTGCGCGATCACCTGGTCAACCAGTTGATCATGGAGGTGGGCACCGAGGAATACTTCGACCTGGCCTCGCTCACCAGCACGGAATTCGACGTGCCCGCCAACCTGGTGCCCGAACGCGAGGCCGAGCTGCACAGCCTCTTGCAGTTCCTGCGCCAGCGCCTGAGGCTCAAGGAATACGGCGACGTGAGCCAGCAGGTCCAGCGGGTGGAGGGCCATTTCGCCGAGGTCTTCCCGCTGGTGCGGCCGCATTTGCACGGCGAGCTGCGCCGCTACCTGATCCTGCGCACGCTCAAAAAGGACCTCAAGGACACGGTCTTCGGTTTCGGGCCGTTGCAGGACCTGCTGCGCGCCCCGACGGTGACCGAAGTCATGGTGGTCGGCAGCGACCAGATCTACGTGGAGCAGAACGGGGTGATCGAGAACTCGGGCCGGCGGTTCATCTCCGACAAGGTGACCGAGGCGATCATCGAGCGGATCGTGGCCCAGGTGGGCCGCCGCATCGACCGCAGCCAGCCGCTGGTCGACGCCCGGCTGCCCGACGGCTCGCGTGTGAACGCGATCATCCCGCCGCTGGCCGTCAAGGGGCCGGCACTGACGATCCGCAAGTTCCCGGCCCAGCGCCTGACCATGGACGATCTCGTGGAGCTGGAGAGCATCAACCACGCCGCGGCGCGGTTTTTGAGGGCCTGTGTGATCAACCGGCGCAACATCCTCGTAAGCGGCGGCACCGGCAGCGGCAAGACCACCATGCTCAACGTGCTGAGCAGTTTCATCCCCTTCCGCGAACGCATCGTCACCATCGAAGACACCACCGAGCTGCGCCTGCACCAGGAGCACGTGGTCACCCTCGAGACCCGGCCGCCCAACGTGGAAGGCGCCGGCGAATACACGGTGCGCGACCTGGTGCGCAACTCGCTGCGCATGCGCCCCGATCGGGTGATCGTGGGCGAGTGCCGCGGGCCCGAGGCCCTGGACATGGTCCAGGCCATGAACACCGGCCACGACGGCTCGATGACCACCGTGCACGCCAACAGCGCGCGCGAGGTGGTCGAGCGCCTGGAGGTGCTGGTGTTGATGGCCGCGGAGCTGCCGGTCAGCTCCATCCACCGCCAGCTCGCCTCGGCCATCGACCTGGTGGTGCACCTGAGCCGGCTGCCGGACGGGCGGCGGGCCGTGACCCAGATCGCCGAAGTGCTGCGCTACGATCCGGAAGAGAAGCAGATCGTGATGATCGACATTTTCAATTTCCGCGACGGCCGGTCCCTGCGCCCGACCGGCTACCTGCCCTCGTTCGTCGACGCGCTGGTGAGCAAGGGGCTCCTGGAGTTGGAGTTCCTCTACGGCCGCGACAGCGGGCCCGCGGGCGAGATTCCCTTTCCGCCGCCCCCGCCGCGCGGGACAGACCGGTGATGGGGCGCACAAACTCCGCGA
>CAYXPN010000155.1:0-13296 GCA_964467075.1 uncultured Planctomycetaceae bacterium | reverse complement strand
GAAAGGGGACGGGGCGACTTGGGCAAAAACACAATGCCGGAGCAGCAATGACCAAGCCCCAATGACCAATGGACTGATGGCCAATGCCTGAAGGACACACGTTTTCGTGCTTTCGCCCTTTCGCGTTTTCGTGATGGTTTTCTGTAGGGCCGCAAGCTACGTCAGGCGGGTCGGGCGAAGCGAAGGCCCACCGGCCTTCGGCCGCTCTCCGCTTTGATTCCCTGCGTGGCTCCCGTGGGGATAAACCCCACGGCTCGCAGGTGGCCCTGCCAGAGAGCGCGGCCCACGCCGCCCGCTGGCTTTGGAACGTGTAGACGTATTACTTCCCGGGGCTTCGCTTCGCTCCAGCCCCGGCCACCCGAGCCTAGGCGCGGGATGAGGGGCACAATTCCTTTACCACTTCTGAGTCCACCCCAACCGGGCACTTACGTGCCCGGCGCGCCTTTCACTTCCTCGGCAAAGTAGCGCGCCGTGAGCGGCTCGCCCGTGGCCCGGCGCACGAACCGCGGCCACCTGAGCGCCTTGCCCGGCATGAACACCTCGCGGCGCAGGAACTCGCCGAACTCTTCGCGCCCCTGGAAAGCCAGCGTCGAGGTCGGTCCCTGGTGGCCGGCCAACTCGGCCAGCCGGTGGCGAAGCTGCGCCGCAAACAACTCGCCGAGCATGTAGTTGTGATAGTAGACCGGCGCGATCGTGAAGTGCGGCTTGGCAGCCCAGTCGGGCAGGTCGCGCCCGGGCGGGCGCCGCAACTGCTGGTAGCGCTCCTTGAAGTCCCACCAGAGCGTATCGAGGTCCCGGCCCGGGTCCTCGTAGAGCGCCTTCTCAAAGTGCAGCATCACCAGGGTCCAGCGCGCAAAGATCAACTGCTCGCGCCGCCGCTGCTCCAGGATGGCCGGCGTCAGCTCGGCCACCCGCGCCCGCTCCGCCCCGGCACAGGCCACCATCCAGCCGGGGTTCTTGCCCAAAGCGCCGAAGAGCATGGCCACGGCCTCGGTGGTGAAGATATGCGCCGGTCCGCGCAGGTTGAAGGGCAAACGCCGGTCGATCCCCAGGTCGTAGACCGCATGGCCCAGCTCGTGCAGCGTGGTGTCCATCCATTCGGCCGTGGGGCGCACGTTGCAGAGGATGCGCACGTCGCCCGCCCGGTCGATGTCCGTGCAGAACGCGTGCTGGTCCTTGCCTTCGCGCTCGTAGAGGTCGCTGCGCGCGAGGACGCCCTCCACCGGCAGGCCGATCCCGGCAAAGAAACGCCGCGCGATCTGGACGGTCTCCTCCTTGCTCTTGTCCTCGTAGAACTCGTCCAGGTCCACCGCGGCCGAGGGCGGCGCCGCCTGGAAGAACGGGTTGTCGTAGTGCCAGGGCATCAACTGCCCGGGCTCCACGCCGAACCGCTCGGCCAGCTCGCGGTCCATTTCGCGCTTCATCTCAGTAAACGGCCCGCGCGTGAGCCGCTCCAGCTCGTCGAAGATGGCCAGCAGTTGCTCCGGATCGTGCTCTTGCAGCCGGATCTTCATCTCCCAATAGTCGGCGAATCCCAATTCGCGGGCCGACTGGTTGCGCAGCTCGGCCAGTTCGCGGAGCTTGGGGGCCACCGCGGCACCCACCTGTTTCAGCGCCTCCCAGGCCTCTTGCCGGCGCGCCGAGTCGGTTTCCTTGCTGAGGATGTCGAGCAGCTCGTTGTTCGACCACCGCCGGCCGTCCAGCTCCGCGCGGAACGTCTTGAACACACGTTCGATCTCAGTCGAAAGATCGACCAAGCGCTTGAGCATCTCGGGCGGCAACTGGTTGGGCAGATAGGCACGCTCAGCCAGCTCCAGCGAGCGGGCCTGCACGCCCGAAAGCTGGTCACGCTGCTTGAGCAACTCCTGCACCCGCTCGTAGGCCTCCGCGTCGCTGTGGAATCGGCGCAGCGCGAACCTGGCCTCGGCCGCAGCGGCGAACGCCTCGGCCTTACCCGTGGTGGCTGCCTCCCAGTCGGCCCGGCCCGCGACGATTTCCAGCCTGGCAAGCTCCGCGAGGTACTTCTTCAGGAATGCCTCGGCCTCGGCTCTCACTTCGTGTTCCTCCCTGGCTGTGCCCGCGGTTGGCTGGTGCGTGTCCATTTTTTCTTCGGCCGGCTGGTCTGTGCCCGTTTTCTCCGCGGCCGGCTGGTGCGTGGGCGTTTTGTCCGCGGCGCGGGCCGGCACGTGGTTCCATGGCCCCGCGGCCAACACCCCCAGCAATCCCAGCGCCGCCAGCAGCGCGGCCGGTGCTCGGGCAGTTCGGGCGAGTCTCCACGCGGATCGCCCGGGCCGTGGTGCAACACATCCTGGCAATCGGCCGGCGTTGTGCGGCAGTGGTTGAACTTCCTTCAGTCGTGGAGCTTCCTTCGTTGATCCGACAGCGAGCTTTCTCATGGTCATCTCCGATCGGTTGTTGCAGAAAAGCATTGGTTGTCGTGCGAATGGCGGTGCTGCCTCTCGAGCTGGGAGCCTACCTCCGGCCGGCATCCAGTTTACGCACTCCCACACCAGCGGGCAATGGTGCCCCAGCGTCAATACTGCACGCCTCTGGGTTGTCGGGCACAGGAGTACCTGACCTACGGCTTCCCAGACGAGCGGGCAATCGTGCCGAAATCGCTGCAAGGCTCCCCCGGGGATGAACCCCGGGGCTCGCTGTGCTACGTGCCGTATCGCGGGCCGCTTGGCCGTTTGGGCACTTTCCGGGTACACTGGCCAGAAGAGCTTGGACGGCACCGGCTGAAGTGTCACGCATACAGCAATCAGCAGTCCGTTGGACAAGACAAGCATGACTCAACGCACGATCGGCAAGTCGATCGCAGCGGCAGCGCTGCTGCCGGCCCGACTGCTGTTGCCCGGCCTACTGCTGGCCGCGCTGCTGGCGGGAATACCGGCCGGATGCTCGGACACCGCTCCGGGCCCGCCTGCCGGCCCCCAGGCGCCCGAAGGCAACGGCGCGGGCGCGGTGCCGGGCACAGGCCAAGAGGACGGCGGCTTGCCGCTCGAGGGCGAAGTCATTGATCGCGACGAATCATGGAACGTGGTCTTCATGCAGGGCAAACGCATGGGCCACGAGCACACCACGATCACCCGCGTGCGCCGCAACGGCCGGGAGCTGGTACACACCGAATCGGTCGGGCGCATGGTGGTCGTGCGCGACGGCCGGCCGGCCACGGAAACCATCCGCGCAGCGAGCCTGGAGACACCCGAGGGCTGGCTGCTGGAAGTCTGCGGCGAGACCTCAGCGGTGCGCGTGGAGGGCCGCGTCGAGGGTGGAAAGCTGCGGTTGGAGGTATCCAGCCAGGGGCGCACCTCGCAAAGTGCGATGGCCTGGGAGCCGGACCGCCGCGGGCCGTTTGCCGAGCAGCAGACGCTACGCGCCGATCCGATGGAGCCGGACGAGCAACGCACGGTCAAGGGACTGCAATTCCTGATCACCCACTTCCAGCCGGTGACTGTGGAAATGACGGCCCGGGACTACGAGACCGTGGCGCTGTTGACAGGGACCCACCGGCTGCTGCGCGTCGACACGCAGATGCGGTTGCCCGACGGGCAGTCGATATCGGGCGTGCTGTGGTGCGACCGGACGGGCGAGATTCTCAAGAGCCGCATCCTGGGCATGGAGACGTTCCGGACCACGCGGGAGGTGGCACAGCAGCTCGACGCCCCCGCGGAGCTGGACTTGATTCGCGATTTTTCGGTGCCGGTTGCGCGGCCGCTGGCCGATGCCCACCGCACGCAACAGGTGCGCTACCTCGTCTCGCTCGAAGACGGCGATCCCGCGGCCGTGTTCGTCTCGGACCAGAGCCAGCAGGTCGAGCCGCTCGACGAGCACCGGGCGCGGATCACCGTCCGTGCCCTGCGGCCCGAGGAAGCGGCCGGCGATCGTGACGCACCGGCAGACGGCGCGGGTGATGCGCCGAGCAGCGCGGGCAACACGCTGGGCGACCTGCCGCGCAGTGCGTCTGTAAGCGCGCAAAACAACCCACCGGGCGCGGAGTATCGCGGGCCGAACAGCTTCATCCAGAGCGACGACCCCAAGGTGGCCGCCCTGGCACGCCAGTCCGCGGGCACGGCCGGGGACGCCTGGGCCAAGGCAGTGGCCCTGGAAAGGTTCGCCCATCAGTACATCGACATCAAGGACTTTTCGCAGACCTTTGCCACCGCGGCCGAGGTGGCGCGCGAGCCGGCGGGCGATTGCACGGAGCACGCCGTGTTTCTGGCCGCGTTGTGCCGGGCTGCGGGGGTGCCCTCGCGCGTGGCCGTGGGGCTGGTCTATGTGCCGGGCCAACAGGCGTTCGGCTATCACATGTGGACCGAGGTGTACGTGCGCGGCCGGTGGATCGGGCTCGACGCCACGCTGGGGCTGGGCGGGATCGGCGCAGCCCACCTGAAGCTGGCCCACCACAGCCTGGCCGACGCGTCGGCCTTCACCTGTTTCCTGCCGGTGATGCAGGTGATCGGCGGGCTGGAGATCGAGATCGAAGAAGTCGAGTAGAGAGAGCGCGAAAACGCGGCATCGGTAGGGGCGACGCATGCGTCGCCCCTACAACATGGATGCGCCGTGCATGACTCACCACGCCCGTCGCTTCGGCTCCGCGCGTGCCACCGACCGCCCAGGAATCAATCCGCCACCCAAGAGAACAAAGGCACCTGCCCGTGGCATATCCTGATCACGCCGACCACTATGCCCGCCGCGGGGATGCAGGGCAGACCGGCCTACCGGATCGCACGACCGTGTGGAAAGACGACCCGCGCCTGGAGGTCTGCGGCAGCCTGGACGAACTCAATAGCACCCTGGGCCTGGCCCGCGCCGAAGCCCTGCCGCCCGAGATCGACCTTTTGCTCGCGCGCATCCAGCACGAGCTATTCGCGGCCGGCGCAGAGGTGGCTGCCGGCGGGCACGCGCCGCAGGGGATGGAAACGATCGGCCGAAAGCACGTCGCGGCCTTGGAACACGCCATGGACTCGCTTCAGGCCGGCCTGGAGACCTTGCGGGGATTCATCCTGCCCGGTGGCGGTCGGGCCGGGGCGCTCGTGCATCTGGCCCGCGCCGTGTGTCGGCGGGCCGAGCGCCGGCTGGTCACCCTGGCCCAAACCGGCGGGTCGGCCGGCTCACCGCACCTGGTGGCCTACTTGAACCGCCTGAGCAACCTGTTGTTCGTGGTCGCTCGGGCTTTGAACGCGCGCGAGGGCCGTCCGGAAACGCCTTGGAACAAGGCAGTCCTCGGGCAAGACGCCTCGGAGTAGACCACGTGCCTACGCCGGTCGCGGATTTGCCGCGAAGGTAACGCTTCAGCAAAGTGGAGTGACCCGTAGAGGAAAGGTACCGTGGCCGAAGGGCTGCCGGCCCTGAAGGGGCCGAATATGAAAGCCCAGGGCGAGCGCAGCGGAGCCCTGGGTTTTCTGGCGAACCCTCGCCCTTCAAAGCCCTGAAAGGGCGCAATACGGCGCCAAAGTGCAGGAAAGCGTCGATCCTCCACACGGCTGAAGGGTTGCCCGCGGAGAAGATCGCTGGGAAGTTGCGGAGCCTGACGTGTCGGGCCGTCGATCGACCACATCGCAGGCCAAGCGCCCGGCCGGGCGGCGTTTGCTCGTTGCCCGGCTGGTGCTGCTCTGCGCCTCCACGCTGCTGAGCCTGCTGGCCGCGGAGCTGGGCCTGAGGGTGTACTATCACTTCCGCTTCCTGGCTGCGCTGGACAACCACCGCGACGACGACTCGGGCGAGCTGGTGGTGGTGCCGTCGCCGCGGCCGGGGCTGATCTACACCATGCGCCCGAACCGGGGAGGCGGCAATTCGCAGGGCTACTTCGACTACGAGTATTCGCTGCAGAAGCCGCCGGGCGTGTTCCGCATGGTGCTGATCGGCGATTCCGTGCCCGTGGGGCAGAACGTGGGCTGGCCGGAATCGTTCGCCAAGCTGCTCGAACGCAAGCTGAACGACCAGCGCCCCGAGCGGTGCTGGGAGGTGGTCGTGCTGGCGCGCAGCGGCTACGGCACCTCGCAGGAGCTGATCCTGTTGCGCGACGAGGCCTTCGACTACCAGCCGGACTTGATCCTCTGGAGCTATGTGCTCAACGATCCGGCCCATCCGCTCTACCACGACGTGAGCGGCGACCTGCGCCTGCTGTATCGCCCCCGCTCATACGTGGCCCACCTGGCGGCTGCGGGCTGGTTTCAGTTGAAGGAGATGGCGGCCTGCTGGGGCGGACCCACGGAGTTCCACCACCGGCTGCACTACGTTTACCGCGAGCAGGTGGCGCAAAACATCGAGGCCATCGGTCGGCAGTGCCGCGAAAACGAAGTGCCGGGCGTGCTGCTCGTGCATCCGGTCTTTGAGGAGGACCGGCCCTTTGAGAAGTACTCGCTGCTGGACGTGCACCTGGACCTGCGCGCGCTGGGCGAGCAGGCGGGGCTCGAAGTGCTGGACCTGCTGGACGCCTATCGCGATCGCTCACCAAGCGAGCTGAGCTATCCCAAAGAAAAGGACCCTTGGCATCCAAACCGGTTGGGGCATCGGCTGGCCGCGGAGTTCATCTGCGAGCGGTTGACCGCGGCGGGCTTGCTGCCGGGCGAAGAAGGAGCCGGGGCGCGTTAGAAATTGTAAAGGAATTGTTTCCGCAATTGCGCGGAAAAGGTGACAGGCACCATTTGTGCGAAGCCGGGCACCGACCGAAGGTTGGTCGTGGGCCGTTCCGGCAAATGGTGCCTGTCACCTTTTCCCGGGAAGTTATACCCTTAGAACTTGTAAGAGTATTACTTCCCGGGGCTGCGCTTCGCTCCAGCCCCGGCCACCCGGGGCTGCGCATCGAATTCGGCAAACAATTCCTTTACAAGTGCTTAAGAGCTCTCTCTCAAGACCGTAGCCACGCTCGCCAGGGTGTGGCTGCTCAGTCCTCCATCACGTCCTTTTCCCGCGTTTTGGCCAGTTCGGTGGCCTGGCTCTCGTATTTCTTCGTAAGCTCCTGGATTTCCTCTTTGAGCCGGTCGCGGTCGTCCTCAGAGATATCTTTGTCCTTTTCCGCCTGGTCCGCGGTCTTGTTGCCGTCGCGCCGGATGTTGCGGATGGCCACCTTGGCCTCTTCGGCCAGCTCGCGGATGCGGGCGACCATTCTGCGGCGCATCTCGCCGGAGAGGGCCGGCACTACCAGCCGCACCACGCGTCCGTCGTTTTGCGGGTTGAAGCCCAAGTCCGCGGCCTGGACGGCCTTTTCGATGTCCTTCAGGGTACCGGGGTCGTAGGGGCGGATGACGATCTGGTTGGGCTCGGGCACGGCCACCGAGGCGAGTTGCTTGAGCGGCATCGCCGACCCATAGGCCTCCACGCGCACCGAATCGACCAACCCCGGATTGGCCCGGCCCGTGCGGATGCCCGCCAGCGCGCTGCGGAGCACGCCGATCGCCTTTTCCATGCGCTCTTCGACGTCCAGGAGGATCTCGTCGGGTGACATGCTGGATTTCCTTATTCTGCGCGGAAAAAAGGTGCCCGGCACCATTTGTGCAAAGCCGGGCACCGACGGAACGTTGGTCGCGGGCCGTTGAAGGCAAATGGCTCCGGTCACCTTTTTTCCGTCCCAGGATCGCGCAAGGATGCACAGTCGATGCGGGCCGGCGTGTTTCAGCTCAATGGATCAGCGTGCCCAGGCGCTGGCCGAGCACGGCACGCTCGATATTGCCCTCCTTGCCGTAGTTGAACACCAGGATCGGCAAATCGTATTCCGCACACTTCATCACGGCTTCGTGGTCCATCACGCGCAGGTTCTGCCGGCGCACGTCTTCGTAGCTCAGCTCGCTGTAGAGCACGGCGTGCGGGTTTTTCTCGGGATCGTCGCTATAGACGCCGTCGACGCGCGTGGCCTTCAGGAGGCAGTCGGCCTCGAGCTCCAAGGCGCGCTGGGCCGCGGCCGTGTCGGTGGTCACAAAGGGGCTGCCCGTTCCGGCCGCCAGCAACACGATGCGCCCCTTTTCCAGGTGGCGCCGGGCCCGGCGGCGGATATACGGCTCGGCCACCCCGTCCATGCGGATGGCGGTCATCAGGCGCGTATCCAGGCCCAACGACTCCATGGCGTCCTGCAGGGCCAGGCCGTTAATGACCGTGGCCACCATGCCCATGTAGTGGGCCGTGGCCTCGTGGATGCTGGGGCTGCCCTTGCTGAACTGGGACCCGCGCAGGATGTTGCCCCCGCCCATCACTACCGCGGTCTGCACCCCGTGGCGCGCGGCCCGGGCGGTTTCACGTGCCAGGTGGAGCACTGCATCCAGGGCGATGCCCTGTTCGGCCGAGTGGCGAAACCCGTCGCCGGTGATCTTCAGCACCACGCGGCGGTATTTGGCGGGGGCACTTGTCGAATCGGCCTCGGCCATGTGGGCTGCTCCTTGCTACGGTCCATGGGCGTCTTGCGCAGGCGTCTGCTCTGTGTGCGCGCCCAAAGCGGCGGTCCGCCGGGCTGATCGGCGCGAAAACCGGCGAGCCGCTTACCGTCAGCCGGCGGTTTGGCCGGCGCGACGATCGACGTTATTGGTGATTCCGGCCGAACCGGGGGCTGACGCTCCCGGCTCGCCACGTGGACGCTGCGGCGTGTGCGGCGGGGTCACTCCTTGGGCAGTTCCCAGTGAATGAAACGCACGATCTTCATGCCCGCCTGCTTCGCCACCTTGCCCACGGTCGTCTTGCCGTCCTCGGCCTTGACGAACGGCTGGTCGAGCAGGCAGTGTTCGGCAAAGAAGTTGCGCAGGCGTCCCTCGACCATCTTGGCGATGATCTGCTCGGGCTTGCCTTCCTTGCGCGCGGCTTCGGTGAGGATTTCACGTTCCTTTTCGACCAGTGCCGGGTCGAGCTGGTCGCTGGAGACCGCTTGCGGCCTGAGCGCGGCGGTGTGCATGCAGATGTCGCGTGCCAGTTGAGGCTCTCCACCCTCGACTTCCAGCAGCACGCCCACCGCGGCGTTATGGTGGGCATATCCGGCCGAGGGGCCGTCGATCCGCACGATGCGCTCCAGCTTGAAGGCCTCGCGGATGCGGTTGTTCAGCTCGTCGAACTGCTCGCGCAACGTGCTGCCCGGCCGGCTGGGCGAAGGCTGCGAGAGCAGCTCGTCGGGCGTTTGGGCCCCGGGCCCGAGGGCCAGTTGGCGCACCAGGTCGTCCGCCAGTTGGATGAAGCCTTCGTTGCGCGCCACCGGTGCCGTCTCGCAGCGCAGATCGACCATCGCCCCTACGCGGGCCTCGAAGTCCGCGTACACGGCGATGCGTCCGGCCGTGGTGGCCCGGCCCGCACGCCGCTCGGCCACTTTGGCCCCCGCCCTGCGGAGAATCTGCACGGCTTTTTCTTCGTCGCCGCCGGCCTCTTCCAGTGCGCGTTTGCAGTCCATCAAGGGCAACTGTGTCTTCTCGCGCAAGGCCTTTACCGCGGCCGCAGTAATCTCCGCCATTGCCGACCTCCTGCTGTGGGTATGTAATTCCAATTCGGCGGGCAGCCGGACCCGGCCGAGGGCGGATCCGATTCCCACGCTGAACAGTCGCTTCCCGGTCCCGCTCGGTCCGCCCCCGTTTGCAGCCCGTGTGGCCGCGGGGCAGATCGCCCTCGAACGCGCAACCTCGCGCTTTGCCCGCAGCGCCGCTGCCCCCTCCCCCGTGCGCTGGCGGAGCACCGTCAGCGTATGGCGTGGCGGGCGCCGGAGCACCTGGGGCGCACGTATGCTGTGGGGCGGGCCTGCTGCCGGCCGGTCAAGCGGCGTCGCCGGAATGCGGGCCGCCCTGCTGGGCAGCCAGCTCGGCCGGCCCTTTGCCCGCCAACACGGCATCGGCCAACAGCCGGATGATCAGCTCGATCGAGCGGATGCCGTCGTCGTTGCCGGGGATGGGGAGATCGACTTCGTCCGGATCGCAGTCCGTATCGAGCAGGGCCAACGTGGGGATGCCCAGGCTCCGTGCTTCGCGCACTGCGTTTCTCTCTCGGCGCGGATCGATGACCACCACGCACTGGGGCAGGCGGTTCATGGTGCGAATGCCGTTGAGGTTGCGAAACATCTTGCGGTATTCGCGGTTGAGCGACGACTGCATCTTCTTCGAGTAGCTGGCGATTTCTTCGCCGGCCAGCAGGGCTTCCAGCTCCTCCAGCCGGCCCAGTCGGCTGCGGATCGTGCGGAAGTTCGTCAGTGTGCCGCCCAGCCAGCGGTCGCACACGTAGGGCATGCCGCAGCGCTTGGCGTGTTGCTCGACCGTGTCCGCGGCCTGGGGCTTGGTGCCCACGAGCAACACCAATCCGCCGCCCGCGGCCACGCGCTGCAAATACTTGCGGGCGCGGAGCACTCCGCGGACCGTCTCGCGGATGTCGATGATGTGAATCTGGTTGCGCCGCCCGTAGATGTAGGGGCGCATCTTGGGGTTCCAACGGCTGGCGCGGTGGCCGAAGTGGACCCCGGCTTCGATCAACTCTCGTACTAGAACCGCAGGCAAGATACAAGCTCCTCGCACAAGGGGCACACCGGCTCATCGGGCTGGGGCAACCATTCGGCCGGCCGTGGCGGGCGCCAAGAAGCCTTGCGCGATCCTGCAATCCCACAAGGTTCCTTCGAAAGCCCTGGGCAAACCGCCGCGGTTTGCGACCACCGCTCTGCCGGATGACACGCAGCACCGCCCCAAAGGCGTTGGGGCCGGCGTTGGATCGGGACGTTCGGTCAGGCTGTTTTTGGCAATCGGGGGCGCCCCAGGCCGCCGGCCGGCGGAGATTCGCCCGCCCGGCTTTTTCCCCCGGAGATGCCTGCCGATTGCCCTACCCCCTGGACCGTTCAGGGGGTGGAAACCCACATGCTACCAATTCGCCCGCGCCGGGTCAATTGCCCGCGGACAGAGGTAATGACGTGATGGCCTACCCTGCGGGAAAACGGGGAAAGGGGGAACGAAGTACGGGGCGGAACATGCCAACCGGGGAGCCGCACGGTGCCGCCCGATACCTCGCTGGGCCCACGTTGACTATTGTACAGGTCGCTAGTACAATATTCCTTGCTCCCAGCAGGATGCGAGGAGACAGTGGGATACGGAGCGATAGTCGGCCGCGTCCTTCCAGCGGCCTTCTTTGTGCGCGTCCACCTTCGGTTTTCTGGGCTATCTTGCCGCGTTCACGGGTCTCGCGATCATGTCCACAGACGCGATTGGACAACTTCAGACCGCAATCGACGAAGTGCGCAAATCATGTGCGGCCGATATTCTTCTGTTTGCGGGGCCCTTGGCTTACCAATCGGAGCGTCGGCTGAATGAAATCGTAAGGACCCACAGAAGCCGAGAGAACCTACTGCTGCTCGTAGCCACCTTTGGCGGTTCTGCTGACGTTGCATATCAAGTTGTGCGTTGCCTCCACAGAAACTACAGCAAGTTTATCCTATTTGTCGATTCGATATGTAAGAGTGCAGGCACCCTTATGGCCCTGGGTGCCCACGAGATAATCATGTCGGACACCGCCGAAATGGGGCCGCTTGACGTTCAGGTGCAAAAGCCAGGGGAACTCGGGGAATATGTTTCCGGATTGACGTCCAGCCAAGCACTCGATACTCTCCGAAGTGAGGTGTTCAGCGCGTTTGAAGATTACTTCCTTAAGCTCCGTTATCGAAGCGGTCTTCAAATCAGCACGAAGATGGCTGCCGAAATGGCGCTCCGAATAGCCATCGGTGCTTTTCGCCCGATTTACGCACAGCTTGATCCGATGCGCCTTGCGGACAACACGCGAGCCAACATGATCGCGTACGAATATGGAAAACGCATCAAGACAGAGAATGTTAAAGATGAGACGATTGAAAGGCTGATTCGAGACTATCCCTTCCATGGCTTTGTTATCGATCGGGAAGAGGCAAAGGAGCTATTCAATGAGGTTCGTGCGCCGGCGGAAGCGGAAAGCAAGCTAGCCGATTTCTTTCGGCGGCCGGCGGAACAAGCGTTGGAGCAAGCCGAACCGATTATCCAGCCTTTATGGTTTCCCGTGGGGCGAGGAGATAGCGATGAGCACTTTGTCGGAGAAACTGGAGAAGTATCGGAAGCGCCAAGCGCGGATCATCGACAAACTCACGAAGAGGCCGGCACCACCACCGACCCAGAGCACGACGCGGAAGGCGCCTCACGCGGCCCCCGAGACACTGCAACAGATTCTCAACCGAAGGTAACCGGCGACGATGAAATCCCGGGCGCAGCATCAAAGTAAGCGCGATGATCCTGTGGCGGGCTGAGAAACTTCGCACACAGGTCTCCGGAAACGACCCTGCCGTGCCCGCCAACCGAAGAGCCTGCAAGAAGACAGCAGCCTGCGCCAAAGCAGGGGAGCCCTTCCCAAGAATCAGACGCACAGAGGCGCTGAAGCGGCATTGGTGCGGCCTGCGCGGCACCGTCAATCGGGCGTCACACTGACCAGCTCCTGGCAGACAGACTCGACCTGGTCCGCGCTGACCGTGCGCCGCTCTTCGGCAAACCCGATCAGCAGCGCCAGGTCGCAGAGCCGGTCGATCTCGCGCGGGGTGCCCCTGCCGAGCTCGTGCAGCGCAACGAGTGCCTCCGGCTCGAAGATGGCCCGCCGCGCGCCGGCCGCGCGGAGTCGATGCTGGACATAGGCCGCGGTTTCGTCGGGCCCCAGCGGGCGGAGCAGGCATTTGACCGCCAGACGCTGCTCCCAGGAGGGCATCCGGCCGAGACACGGCAGGATGCCCGTCTGGCCCGAGAGCACCAGCGTCAAGGCCGGGCGCCCGTCGGGTTCGAGATTCAACAGCAAACGGAGCATCTCCCAGACCGCGGCGTCTCGCAGCAGATGGGCTTCGTCCACCATGACCACGGCATGGCGGTCCTGTGCGGCGTTGTGTTCCAGCAGCTCCTCGATGCGGCGCAGGCTGCTGCGCACCGACTCATCGTTCGCCCCGCCGGACGTGCCGCCCAGCCGGTCGGCCAGAAAGCCCAGCAACTCGGCGGCGGACATCTGGGGAAAGGCCAGGTGGACCACCGGCGCGAGGTCCTCGCCGAGCATGCGGCCCAGCAGGCGCAGCACGAGCGTCTTGCCGGTGCCCGCCGGTCCGGCCAACAGCGCTCCGCCGCAGCGGTTCTCCACCGCATAGCGCAGCTTCAGCAGCGCAGCCTGGTGCGACTCGCCCGGATAGTAGAATCGGGCGTCCGCGGTGTTGCCGAAGGGCTTTTCGTTCAGTTGCCAGTAGGCTTCGTACATGTTGCGATCGACTTGCGCAAATCCCACTCACGGGCGCGATGGTCGTGCAGGCGGCCGGACGCCGTTCAGATTTCCGGAAGGCAAGCCACCCTAGTAGTCCGA